>NZ_SMKY01000330.1 GCF_004349235.1 Actinomadura darangshiensis
ACCCTCCCCCTACCGGCACCCTTGCCATCCCCGCCGATCTGGCAACCGCCCGCTGACGCTTCTCGTCGTTGCTGGTTTTGGGTGTTGGTGTAACTGGTGCTGCATCACGCCCGTGGCCTTTACATTGTAAGTTATAGGGGGAATCTGAGGAGACCGGCTGAGGGCTGGGCCGCCATAGGGCGGTGTCGGTGGTGATCTGAGCGGCGTTGGGCGGTACAGCGGGCAGCTGGCGCTCCCCTATCCAGGACGGGGCGGGGCGTGTGCTCCCTCCCCTCCCCCGGGCACCGATCTAGTTGGCCCGTTCGGGGACGGCGCCTGCGGTGTACCACCAGGGAGGCGGACCGTGACGAGGAGGCCGCCGGTCGGGCGGGGTACGAGGTCGAGGGTCCCGTCGTGCGCTCGGACGATGCTGTGCACGATCGCCAGCCCGAGACCGACGCCGGCGTGCTCGTCGGTGCGGACGCGTTGCGTCCCGCGTTGGAAGGGTTCGGTGAGGGTCGGGAGGAGTTCCGGTGGGACCTGATGACCGGTGTTCTCGACCCGCAGCACGCCCCCGTGGTGCTGCGCTTCGGTATGGACCGTCACGGTGCCACCGGACGGCAGGTTGTGGACGATGGCGTTCTGGACGAGGTTCGTCACCATCCGCAGGATGAGCTCCGCGGAGCCGATGGCCTGTGCCGTCTCGCCGGTGGCCGACAGCGTGATCCGGCGCTTCTCGGCGAGGGGAAGCAGCGTCTCGGTGACTTCTTCGGCGACGAGGGACAGGTCGACCGGTTCGCGGGCGAAGCTCCTGCGGTCGCTGCGGCTGAGCAGCAGGAGCGTCTCGGTGAGGTCGATCGCCCGGGTGTTGACGGTGTGGAGGCGTTCGATGAGCTCGCGCTGGTCCCGGTTGGGGTCGCTGCGGGCGACGTCCAGGAGCGTCTGCGAGATCGCCAGCGGGGTGCGCAGCTCATGGGAGGCGTTCGCGGCGAACCGCTGCTGTTCGCTCACGTGGGATTCGAGTTGCTGGAGCATGGTGTCGAACACGTCGGCCAGCTCGCGGAACTCGTCGCTCGGACCCTCCATGCGGATCCGGTGGGACAGCGAGCCGTCCGCGGCCATCCGCGCCGCGTCCGCGATCCGCGTGAGCGGCGCGAGCATCCGGCCGGCGAGGATCCACCCTCCCGCGAGACCGGCCACCAGGAGGAACGCCATCGCCTGGGCCGCGCGGGGGGCGAAGGCGTGCAGGAGGTCGGAGCGGTTGGGCACGAACAGCGCGTGCGGCGCCCCGTGCCTGCCGGTCCCCGGCCCTCCCATGAGCGTGCCCTCGGGCACATAGCGCAGCAGGAACACCCAGACCACGGCCAGCAGGAGCGCACCGACGAGCAGGAGAAACCCTGCGTAGCTGAGGGTGAGCTTCAACCGGACGCTCAGCCCCGGCCGCCTATTCACGGGAACTGCCAGAACGGGTGTCGATGCGGTACCCGACGCCGGGCACCGTGGCGATGAGCCATGGTTCGCCGAGCCGTTTGCGCAACGCCGACACCGTGATTCGGACGGCGTTGGTGAAGGGGTCGGCATTGGCGTCCCAGGCCCGCTCCAGGAGCTCCTCGGCGCTGACGACACCCCCCTCGGCGGCGACCAGGACCTCGAGCACGGCGAACTGCTTGCGGGTGAGCGCGACGTAGTCCCCGTCGCGGAAGACCTCCCGGCGGAACGGGTCCAGCCGCAGGCCCGCGATCTCGAAGACCGGAGGCCGGGCGTGCGCGCGCCTGCGGTCCAGCGCCCGCAGCCGCATGACGAGCTCGCGGAGCTCGAACGGCTTGGTGAGGTAGTCGTCGGCGCCGAGCCCGAACCCCGAGGCCTTGTCGTCGATCCGGTCGGCGGCGGTGAGCATCAGGATCGGGGTGCCGCTGCCGGACGCGACGATCCACCGGGCGATCTCGTCGCCGGAGGGACCGGGGATGTCGCGGTCGAGGACCGCGAGATCGTAGGAATTGACGCTGAGCAGTTCCAGCGCGGAGTCGCCGTCGCCGGCGATGTCGGCGGCGATCGCCTCCAGCCGGAGACCGTCACGGACGGCCTCGGCCAGGTAGGGCTCGTCCTCCACGAGAAGCACACGCATGGCTCCAGGCTATGCAGCCTGGCATATCGCCAGCGTATGCGGCGTGCGGTCATGGCCTCATGTGAGGTGATCGCGGGCTCGCGGGTCCGGGCACGGTGGCGGCGTCGACCAGGCGCGCCACCAGCTGCTCGTAGGGCAGCCCGGCCGCGGCGAACATCCTCGGTACCTGCGACTCGGCCGTCATTCCCGGCATGGTGTTGACCTCGTTGAGCACGGGTCCGCGGCCGGTGAGGAAGAAGTCGATGCGGGCGACCCCGGCGCAGCCGAGCGCGTCGAACATCCGCAGCGCCGCCCCGGTCAGGGCCGCCCGGTCCGCGCCGCCGAGGTCGGCCGGCACGGTGAACCGGGCCGAACCGTCGTACTTCGACCGGGTGTCGAACAGGCCGCCGGCATGGATCTCCAGCGGCGGCGCCGCCCATCGGCGGCCATCGGCCTCGCGCAGGACGGCCACATCGATCTCCCGGCCCTCGACGACGTCCTCGATCAGGATCCGGTCGTCGAATCGCGCCGCGTCGCGCAGCGCGGCGCGCAGCCGGGAGGGGTCGCGGGCGAGGGCGACACCGAAACTCGATCCGGCCGAGGCCGGCTTCACTACCACGTCGGCCGTGAAGCCGATACCGGCGATCTCCGCCGCCGTCGCCAGCCGGCCGGGGGCGGTGTCGATCCCGACGGCCTCCGCGACGAGTTTGGTCGCCCATTTGTCCATGCCGAGCGCTCCGGCGCGCAGGCCCGAGCCTGCCATCGGCGTGTGCGCCAGCGAGCACAGCGCCGCAAGGGTCCCGTCCTCGCCGGACGGGCCGTGGACCGCGGGGAAGACGGCATCGGCACGTCCGATGACGTCCAATGCCGCCGTCAGGGAACCGATGGGATTGGATCCGAGCGCATCGGCTGCTCGCCTCCACGTCCCGTCGCGGCCGATGGTCAGTTCGTCGACGTCGAAGCCGCTGGAACGCAGCGCCGCCGCGACCTCTGCGGCGGTGGCCAGGGAGACGTCGTGCTCGGCGTTCTGTCCTCCGCCGATCACCGCGATTCGCCGTGTCATGCGGTCCTCCCCCTCATATGCCGTGCTCCCCCTCATTTGCCATGCTCCTTTTCACGCGCGGCCCGATGCCGGTGACGATGGTGTGCGGAATGGTCCCGGCCCAGCGGGCCCAGTCGTGGATGGTCGGGGTCGCGCCCCCGTCCGGGCCGAACACGGTCGCGGACGTGCCGGGCGGGAAGTACTCGGCCCCGGTGTCGATCACGATCTGGTCCATCGAGACCCGCCCGGCGACCGGGAAACGGCGCCCGCGGATCTCGACGCCGGCCTCGGGCGAGCGCTCTCGCGGGATCCCGTCGGCGTACCCGAGAGGGAGGACGCTCAGGTGGGTGGCACGGTCGGTGACATACGCGCCGCCGTAACCGACCGGCGTGCCGGCCGGGGCCGCCGTCGTGTGCACGATCGGTGCGGTCAGCCGGGACGCGCCGCACATCTCCACGGTTTCGGACGGGTCGATGCCGACAAGTCCAGCCCCGACGCGGACCATGCCGAAGTGCGTCGCCGGGTCGGCCACCGCCCCCGAGGTGGCCGCCAGATGGGCGAGCGGCGAACCGAGTCCAGCCGCCCGGACCGCGCGCTGCGCCTCGCGCATAGCGGCGACCGCGGGCGCGTTCGCCGCGGGGTCGGCCTGGTCGGCCAGTGCGAGGTGCCCCATGACGCCCACGACACGGACCCTCCCGGCCTGCTGGCCGCGCTGAGCGAGACCGATCAGTTCGGCCCACTGCCCGCGGGGGCAGCCGCCCCGCGACATTCCGGTGTCCATGTGCAGATGAACCCGCACCAACGGCGCGCGCTGCGCGAGAAGCCCGCCGAGGTCGTCCACCGACCCGACCGCGACATCGACACCGGCGGCGGCCGCCGCCTCCGCGTCGATCCCGGAGGGGTGCAGCCAGGTGAGGATCGGCACCGCCAGCCCCGCGGTGCGCAACGCGGACGCCTCCGCGACACTCGTCGTCCCGAGCCAGCCGGCACCGGCGGCGACGGCGGCCCTGGCGACCGCGACGGCGCCGTGGCCGTAACCGTCGGCCTTGACCACGGCCATGACCGTGCCCCGGGTCCGCGCACGGATCTCGGCCACGTTCGCGGTCACGGCCGCGGGCAGCGTCAGCAAGGTCGGCCGCAAGGTCGTCGATCGGCGCTCGATCACGCCCGGAACCCGCGCCCTCGGGGCATCCGGATGCGGCAGCCGGACCGGCTCGGCCGTGCGGTACTCGAAGTGCCACCACTCGTTGTCGTAGACGCGGTAGAGCCCGTACCGCCCGCCGTGCCGTTCGAGCCACCGGGCGCCCTCGGTCGGCCGGACGTCCAGCGCCAGCCCCTGCACGTGGCGGGACTCCTCCGGTGGCAGCACCCGGCGCCGCGCCGCGGGCACCGATCCGCTGCGCCGCACCTCCGCGGCGAAGATCTGCTGCTGCTCCGCCGCATCGCGGTGCCCCGAGGTGAGGCCGATCAGCTGCCCGTCGCGCCAGAACGCCTCCGCCCGCGCGTGCGTGAACGCCGCCAGCGTCTGCGGTGCCAGCCCGCGCAGGTCCTCGGCGGGGAAGCGCAGGCTCAGCGCCCACTGGCAGGCCAGGAAGCGGGCGCGGCCCGGTGCGCGGCAGAAGGCGATCGGCACCAGCAGCACCGCGACGAACCGGGTGACGGCCGCGAGGACGCGCGCCTTGGCGGCCGAGGACGGATCGTTCGCCACGGCTCGCCGCCGGAGGGCTCTGCTGTGGTCCATGCCCCCAACTGAAGATGAGGGCCCGTTGCGGCGGCGTATCCGGTTTCCGATACGCCCGCGATACGCCGGTTAGCTTGCTAGCACACTAGGATGCTAGCATCGACCCATGGGCGATGCGGAGGTCAAGCAGTTCAACGTCTACCTGCCGGTGGAGCTGATCAGGCAGGTCAAGCATCACGCGATCGAAACGGGCTCGTCGCTGTCGGCGCTGGTCGCCGAGGCGCTGCGCGCCTACCTCGATGACGCAGAGCGAGAGAACACATCCGGAAAGGACTCATGACATGGCGACCGAAGGTATCGAGGCGGTCTTCCTGGAGACCCGCAACTGGGGGAAGACCGCGAAGTTCTTCCAGTCCCTGGGGTTCGAGCTGGAGATGTCCGAAGGCGACGGCTCCGGCGTGTTCCGCAACGGCGAAGGGGTCTACCTCGTCGTCGTCGAGATCCCCGAGAACCGGGAACCGGGCGTGCAGATCGCGCTGAAGGTGGCCGACGCGGACGCCTTCCGCGCCGATCCCGCCGTCGACGTGGTCACCCCGTTCGAGGACACCCACTACGGGACCCGGGAGATGACCGTCCGGGACCCCGACGGGCGGCTCTGGAGCCTGCAGGCGCCCGGCAAGAACTGACCGGCCCCGAGGGACCTGGACGGAGGGAAGCGCATGAGCAGATGGCGCGGCGATCCCTGGGCGGTGCTGCTGACGCTCAGCCTGGGGTTCTTCATGACGCTGCTGGACCTGACGGCGGTCAACGTCGCCGTCCCCAGCATGATCGGCGACCTGCACGCGTCGCTGGACGAGGTGCTGTGGGTGATCAACATCTACATCCTCGCCCTGGCCGCGCTGCTGATCGCGTCCGGGCGGCTCGGGGACGTGCGCGGCCCCCGCACCATGTTCATCGGGGGCGTCGCGCTGTTCACGGCCGCGTCCGTGCTGTGCGCCCTGGCACAGGACCCGGCCCAGCTCATCGCCGCCCGGGCCGCGCAGGGCCTGGGCGCGGCGGCGCTGGCACCGCAGACGATGACGATCATCATCGGCACGTTCCCGGCCGAGCGGCGCGGCGCGGCGCTCGGCGTATGGGGCGCGGTCGCGGGGGTCGCCACGATCGCCGGGCCCACGCTCGGCGGGCTCCTGGTGAGCACGGCGGGCTGGCGCTGGATCTTCCTCGTCAACGTCCCGATCGGCGCGCTCGTGCTCGTCATGGCCGTCACGCTCGTGCCGGACGTCCGGCACGGCACCCACCACAAGCTCGACATCCCGGGCGTCGTCCTCGCCGCGGCGACGCTGGCGTGCCTGACGTTCGCGCTGACCGAAGGCCAGCGGTACGCGTGGAACGCCGGGATCTGGGCGCTGCTCGGCGCCGCCGCCCTGCTGCTGGCGGTGTTCCTGGTCCACCAGGCCAAGGGGCAGGGCGGCGAGCCGCTGCTGCCCTTCGCGCTGTTCCGCGACCGCGGCTACGCGGTCATGAGCTTCGTGTCCGCGACCGTCCAGGTGGGCATGATCGGCCTCTTCCTGCCGGTGATGATCTACCTGCAGTCGGTGCTGCAGTTCAGCGCGCTCAAGGCCGGGCTGGTGATGGCTCCGGCGATGGTCGTGTCGGCGGTGCTGTCGCCGTTCGCGGGGCGGATGGCGGACCGGCTCGGCGGCAAGTACGTCCTGATGAGCGGCCTGGCCCTGTTCGCGGCCGGCCTCGCCTGGCTCACCGGCGTCGCCGGTGTCGGCCGGACGTGGTGGGAGTTCCAGCCGGCCCTGATCGTGGCCGGTGCCGGCATCGGCTGCCTGTTCGGCCCGATGGTCACCGTCGCGATGTACAACGTCGACCCCAGGATGGCCGGGGCCGCCTCAGGCGTGCTGAACACGGTCCGGCAGATCGGCACGGTCATCGGAAGTGCGGCGGTCGGCGCGGTGCTGCAGAACCGGCTGGCCGTCTCCCTCCACCAGGAGGCCGTCAACCGGGCCGGTGAGCTTCCGGCGGGCGTCCGGGAGAGGTTCGCCGCCGGCCTCGACGGTGCCGCCAAGGACGGCCTGGCCGCCGGCACCGGGCACTCCGGCGGCTTCCAGTCCCCCCACATCCAGCAGGTCGCGGCGTCCGCCTTCGAGCACGGGGTCGTCCATGCCATGCGGCCGACGCTGGCCCTTCCCATCGCGGTGGTCGCGGCCGGCGCCGTCGCCTGCTTCCTGGTGCGATCCGAGCGGGCCGGTGGGCGGCGTGCTGTTCCGGATGCGGCCGATGCCCGCACCCGGGCCTAGGCCTTTACGTTGTAAGTTGAAATCGGGGAGATCAGGCGAGGACGGTGCGGACGGCGGCTTGGGCCGCCTTCCGCAGCTCGCCGTGCAGGGCGGCGTTCGCCTCCCGGTCGGTGCGGGCCTCGACGATGCGCAGCCCCTCCCCCGCCATCACCTTCGGCAGGTCCGCGGCCGCCTCCAGCCGCCGGTACGGGACGCCGTGCGCGGCGGCGACGGCCTCCAGGTCCACCTGGTGCGGGGTGCCGAAGACCCGCTCGAACGGGCCGTGCAGCGCCGCCTGCGGCAGCAGCGAGAAGATCCCGCCGCCCTGGTTGTTCACCACGATGACCGCCAGGTCGGGGCGGCGGTCCCGCGGCCCGATGATCAGGCCGTTCTGGTCGTGCAGGAACGCCAGGTCGCCGAGCAGCGCGTAGGAGCGGCCGCTGTGCGCCAGCGCCGCGCCGATCGCCGTCGACACCAGGCCGTCGATGCCGCTGGCGCCCCGGTTCGCCATGATCCGGATGCCGCGCCGCGGCCGCATCACCTGGTCGAGGTCGCGGATCGGCATGCTCGCCGCCGTGAACAGCAGCGACCCGCCCGGCAGCGCCGCGACCAGGTCGCGCGCCAGCCGCGGCTCGCTCACCTCGGGGATCGCGTCCAGGACCGCGTCCACGGCCGCCGCGGCGGCCAGGTCCGCCGTCCGCCACGACTTCAGCCACGCGTCGTCGCCCGACACGACCGGGATCTCCACCTCCGGCGCCACCTGCGTCGCCGACCGCACCGGGTCGGGCCAGTGCGCCAGATCCGGCGCCAGGACGATGTGCTCCTCGGCACGGCGCAGCAGCGACAGCAGCGGACGCGACAGCCCCGGCTTCCCGAGCGTCACCACCACCTCGGGACGGTGCCGCTCCACGAACTCGGGCACGCCCAGCAGGAAGTGATGCGACGACAGCGCGTGGTCGCCGTAGCGCGCGTTGCCGTTCGGCTCGGCGAGGACGGGCCAGCCGGCCATCGACGCGGCCGCCACGTACCGCTTCACGTTCACCGCGCCGTCCCCGACCACCAGGACGCCCCGGCGGGTCGGCGGGACGTGCAGCACCGACCCCGGTGTGGCGGCGCGCACCTTCGTCCACGCGCCCGTCGCGTCACCGTCGAGAGGCTCGCACCACGTCTCGTCGCCGTCCGGGATCAGCGGCTCGCGGAACGCCGCGTTGACGTGCACCGGCCCGGGAATGGGCGCCTGTGCCAGCCCCCACGCGCGGCTCATCAGCGACCGCCAGTACGCCACCATGCCCGGACGGTTCTCCGGGACGCCGATCTCGGTGCTCCACCGCACCGCCGTCCCGTACAGCTTCACCTGGTCGATCGTCTGGTTCGCGCCGGTGTCACGCAGCTCGGGCGGCCGGTCGGCCGTGACCACCAGCAGCGGGACGCCCGACTCGTGCGCCTCGACCACCGCCGGATGGAAGTTCGCCGCGGCCGTCCCCGACGTGCACACCAGCGCGACCGGGCGCCCCGACCGCTTGGCCATGCCGAGCCCGAGGAACGACGCCGACCGCTCGTCGACCCGCACGTGCAGGCGGACCCGCCCCTCCTCCTCGGCGGCGTGCAGCGCGAGCGCCAGCGGCGCCGACCGGGAGCCCGGCGCCAGCACCACGTCGGTCATCCCGCAGCGCAGCAGCTCGTCGACCAGGACGGTGGCCAGCGCGGTCGCCGGGTTCACGGCGCCACCCCGATCACCGCCGGGCCGCCCAGCTCGGCCTGCGCGTCCAGCGCCCGCCCGCGCCAGCCCGCGGCGGGCGCCTCCCAGCGGCGCAGCGCCTCCTCGTCCACCACCGGGCGGCGCACCTCGATCTCACCCGCCACCGGGACCAGCGGGTCGCCGACGACGTCGCCCTCCAGCAGCGACAGCGTCCCCAGCCCGCACGCGTACGGCAGGTCCGGCAGCGCGGCGGCCAGCGCCAGCCCCGCCGCCAGCCCCACCGACGTCTCCACCGCGCTCGACACCAC
>NZ_SMKY01000331.1 GCF_004349235.1 Actinomadura darangshiensis
GGTCCGGTGGCGTGGGGTCAGGAGGTAGAGGGACGTTGCTGCGGCCGCTGCCGCTAGGGCGTAGATGAGGGGCGTCGGCAGGCCGATGGTCGCGGCGGCGGTGAGCCAGGTCGCCAGGGCCGGGGCGAGGAGCCGGAGATCGTGGGTCATCTGACACCTTCGGTGCGCCGCGCGCCTTCGGGCGGGAGGAAGCGCGGAGGTGGTCTGCAACGTGACGGACGTGTGCGCGGGAGGGGGTCAGACGCGGACCATGGGTTTCAGGTCGGCGAAGCGGTGGGAGCCGATGCCGCTGACGTCCTGGAGTTGGTCGATCGAGCGAAAGCCGCCGTGCTGGGTGCGGTAGGCGACGATGCGCTGGGCCAGGACGGGGCCCACGCCGGGGAGGTCGTCCAGCTGGTCGGGGGTGGCCGTGTTGAGGTCCAGCGGGGTGCCGGGCGTGCCCGGGGCGCCTGCGCCTGCGCCTGCGGGCGGCGGAGGCGATGGTGTCGGGGCCCGGATGCCTACCGGGATCTGTTCGCCGTCCACCAGTTTGCGGGCCAGGTTGAGGGTGCCGGTCTTCGCGCCTGGGCGCGCCCCGCCGGCGGCCTTGATCGCCTCGGCGACACGTGAGCCGGACGGCAGGGTGACCACGCCCGGGTGTTCAACCTTGCCCAGGACGTGGACGACCACCGAGGACGACGCCGCCGCAGGGCTGGCCGAGAGGGTGGGTCTGGTGTCGGCCAGCGAGGCGGTCGCGGTGGGGGTCGCGGAATCCTGTGGGCGCGGGCGGGCCAGCCACAGGTAGCCGGCGGCCACCGCTGCCGCGATCACGCCCACGAGGACGAGCATGCGGACGTGGGAGCGTTCGGGGGTCGCGTGTAAGCGGGCCGCCGGCGGTGCGTCGGGTGGCTTCAACCGGCCCATGAGCGTGTGGAGACGGTCTTCCGTGGCAGGTCTCATGCCGATTGACGTTAGGGAGGGCGGGAGAAGCACCGCGGCCGGTTCAGCAATTGTGGATAACTTCGGGGTCAGCGCCGTCCGGCGGCCACCGCGGCGATGAGGAGAAGCGGCACCATGAGCGCTGTGACGTGCGACATCGTCCCCGGATCAGCGAGGTAGACGCCTCCCAACACGGCGATCGAGAGGACGCCCGACAGCAGCGTCCCGGTGTTCGTCAGCGCGGACACGGACGACGCCTGGCCCGGTCCCACGGCCGCGGTGATCCGGTCGACGAGCGGGCTGAAGCCTGCGGCATGACCGGCCCCCGCGACGAACAGGAGCGGGATCGGCAGGAGCGTAGGCCAGCCGTCCTGGATGAGGGCGGCCAAGAGCGAGGCCGCGACGGCGAGACCGAGCAGGCCTATGGCGGGGAGGTGCTCCCGTAGCGGAAGACGTGTCCACCCCAGGCCCGCCGTGGCGAACCCCACCGTGTAAGGGACGAACGTCAGGCCGGCATGGAGCGGGGTGAAGCCGAGGACGTTCTGCAGGTAGAGCGCAAGCGTGAACAGGAACCCGGTGTACGCGCCCATCACCGCGCACGCGGCGAACAGCCCGGGACGGACGAGCGGCCGAAGCAGCACGGACAGATCCAGCAGCGGCGACGTGGTCCGCAGCTCATGGACGCAGAACGCGGCGAGCATGACGCAACCCGCCACCAGCGACGGCCATGTCCAGAGCGGCCAGTGCTGCTCCCTGCCGAGCACCAGCGGCACGACGAATCCGCCCATCCCGCAGGAGAGCAGCACCACGCCCAGTAGGTCCAGATGGATGGGCTTCCTGGGCTCCGGAGGCATCAAGCGCGGTCCGACGGCAAGGAGCAGTGCGCCTACAGGGACGTTCACAAGAAAGATGGGCCTCCAACTCCCTCCAAGGGTCACGATGACGCCTCCCGCTACCTGTCCCAGGGCGACCCCTAGCGCCAGCACCATCGAGTAGAGGCCGAGCGCACGAGCCCGTGCGGGCCCGTCGAAAGCCAGCTGGATCAGCGACAGAACCTGTGGCAGCAGCAGCGCCGCCGATGCGCCCTGGCAGATCCTCGCGGTCACGAGCACGGCGCCGGAGGGAGCCAGCCCGCACGCGAGAGAGGTGACGGTGAAGCCGAACAGTCCGTAGAAGAACATCGTGCGGTGGCCGTAGCCGTCGCCTAGGCGCGCTCCTGTGACGACGAGGACGGCGAGGGCGAATGTGTAGCCGCCCGTGACGAGTTGCATCAGCGAACCGGACGCGTGCAGTCCCGCCGCGATGTTGGGCATCGCCACCGCCACGATGGAGCCGTCCATCGAGACCATCGTCTGCCCGGTGAGCAGCACGACGAGCAGCCATCGTTTGACCATTCCGCGAGTCTGCGCGGCGGCCCGCCTTGCGCGCTTGAAGATGTTTGCCCGTGCGTACGATGACGGGCATGCGCGAGTCGACGACCGTGGCAGAGACGGATGATTTCGCCGTCCATGCGGTGCGGTGCGCCGAGCATGGGCCCGGCTGGTCGGAACCGGAGCCGTTCACCGGTCACCAGGTTGTTCTGGTGCGGGCGGGACGGTTCCGCATGCGGTCGCGTCATGGACGCGTCGTCATCGACCGGACGCTGGGTTACGCACAGGCGGCAGATGAGGAGGGCCAGTTCGCGCATCCGGCTGGGGGCGACGTGTGCACGGCCATCACGCTGTCACCGAGTCTCTGGCGGCGACCGTCCGGGACGGTCAGGGTCGGCGCGCGCGCGGACGTCGCCCACCGTCTCCTACTGCGAGCCGGTCCCGACGTGACGTACGAGGCGGCCGAGCGGCTTCTGAGCCTGCTCGTCCACCTCGCGTTGGACGAGCCAGGAGGCAGGCGGCGCGCACTGGTCGACGAGGCCCGCGAGGCCATCACCGGCCGCCATCCGCAAGCCGCCGGGCTGATCTCGCTGGCCCGCCTTCTGGAGGTCTCCCCGTCCCATCTGAGCCGGACGTTCCAGAGGGAGACCGGCATGTCCGTCACCCGCTACCGGAACCGGATCCGGGTCGCCAGGGCCCTGGACCGCATCGAACAGGGCGAGCGGGATCTGTCCGGCCTCGCCGCGGACCTCGGTTTCGCCGACCACGCGCACCTCACCCGGACGGTCAAGGCGGAGACCGGCCGGCCCCCGGCGGCCCTCCGCCGCCTGCTGGGTCAGAGCTGAGGCGCCACCACGACGCCGAGCATGCCCGGTCCGACGTGGGCGCCGATGACCGGCCCGACCTCGCCGACGTAGACGTCGTGGACGTGCGGGACGCGTTCGCGCAACCGCGCCGCGAGGGCTTCGGCGCGGGCGGGCGCGGCGAGATGCTGCACCCCGAGGTCGACGTGCCGTTCACCGGCCTCGGCGACGGCGAGTTCCTCCAGTCGCGCAAGCGCGCGCGAGGAGGTGCGGACCTTCTCGAGCGGCACGATGCGCCCGTCCGCGATGTCGAGCAGAGGCTTCACCATCAGCGCGGAGCCGAGCAGCGTGGCCGCGGCGCCGATCCGTCCGCCGCGCCGCAGGTGCTCCAGGGTGTCGACGTAGATGAGGGACCGGGTCGACCGGGCCCGCCGGCGGGCGGCCGCCACGGCGCCCTCGGCGTCCCCGCCGGACATGGCCGCGGCCGCCGCGGAGAGGGCGGCGAACCCGAGGCCCATGCCGATGGTTCCGCTGTCGACGACCGTTACGGGCACGGGTGCGTCGTCGGCCGCGAGCCGCGCCGTCTCCACCGTCCCGGACATCTCCGACGACAGGTGTACGGAGACCACGGCGCGGGCTCCCGACGCGGCTGCGGTCTTGTATGCCTCGGCGAATCGCTGGGGCGCCGGACGGGACGTGCTGATGGGCTGCCATTCCTTCAGGGCCAGAGCGGCTTCGCCGGTGCTGATGTCGAACTCGTCCCGGGTGGCGCCGCCGACGGCGATCTGCAATGGGACGACGGTCAGCCCGTGCCGTTCGGCGAGCCCCGGCGGAAGGTAGGCGGTGGAATCCGTGACGACCGCGACCGCACTGCCCATGGTGGCGACATTACCCGCCGCCGGGAGCGCGCGTCAGGACTGGACGGGCACGCCGCCCCGCCAGACCCGCAGCGCGCGGAGCCCGAACGCCCAGGCGAACGCGCCCTCGTGGTCGGCGTCCCAAAGGACGATGTCGGCGAGCATCCCCGGCGCGAGCGACCCGCGGTCGCCGACGCGCAGCGCGGCGGCACCGCCGAGGGTGGCGGCGCGCAGTGCCTCGGTCACGCTCAGCCCGAACATGGCGACGGACAGCCCGATGACCAGCGGCATGGACGTGATGCCGCACTGGCCCGGATTGTGGTCGGTGCCCAGGGCGACGGTGACGCCGCGGTCGAGCATCTGCCGGACGGGTGCCGGTGCGCGGCTGCTGTTGAGGGAGCTGCCGGGGCAGACGGTGGCGGTGACGCCGGCGTGGGCGAGGGCCTTGATGTCGTCGTCGTTGGCCTGGGTGAGCAGGTCGGCGGACGCGCAGCCGACCTCGGCGGCGACCTGCGCGGCGCCGATGCGCTCGTTGGCGCAGGCGTGCATGCGCGCCTTGAGCCCGGCGCGCTTGCCGGTGAGCAGCAGGGCGCGGGCCTCTTCGGCGGTGAAGTGGCCCTCGTCGCAGTAGACGTCGATCGAGTCGGCACCGGCCACGGCGGCGTCGCCGGCCCACAGCCGGACGGCCTCGATGTAGTCGCGGCGGCGGCCGAAGAACTCGGGCGGCAGGATGTGCGCGGCGAGGAACGTAGCGTGGATGCGCGGCATGGACGGCTCGCCCTCCAGCGACCGCAGCATCCGGATGTCGGCGAGCTCGCCGTCGCGGGTGAGGTGGTAGCCGGTCTTGGCCTCGACCGTGGTGGTGCCGGCGAGGATCCACTGGCGGAGCCGTTCGCGGACGCCGTTGCAGAGCGTCCAGGGGTCGGTCCCGCGGGTGACGGTCACGGTGGAGTTCACGCCGCCGCCCGCCGCGGTGATGGCGGAGTGGGACGAGCCGCTGGTGCGCATCGCCAGCTCGGCCCAGCGGTTGCCCGCGTAGACGGGGTGGGAGTGCGCGTCGATGAGCCCGGGCGTGACGAGGCCGCCGCCGAGGTTCTCCACGTGGTCGACGTCGACGATGTCGTCGATGATGCCGGGGACGCTCTGCGGGAGGTCGGACGCGGGCCCGGCCCAGACGACCCGGTCGTCGTGGATGAGCACCGCGGCGTTGCTGCAGACGTCGGTGCCCGTCCAGAGCCTGCCGATGTTCGTCAACAGCCGTACCGTCATAGGGTCACCGACCTGGGTGGAGCCATGCGCGCTTCAGCGCGGTTCCGGGCGCCGTACGGCGTGGGGGCGGGTCGCCTGCCCTCGTTCCGGTGTTCGGACCTGCCATGGTTGGGCCACCTGCTCTCGATCCGAAACGCCGACTGGGTGCCGGCGACTCCACCATTGAGGGGTCGGGTGACCGGGAGGCCACCACTGGCAACGAGACCGGAGATATCGGTTTCGTCACGGTAGTGCACTGAAGGCCCGTCGGACAACCTCTGATCGCAGCACATCGACACCCATCACCCCGCCCCTAGCTCTACGACCGTACGGATTTCAACCGCACCGTCAAGCGGATTGGGGAAGCTGTCACCGTTCGGCGACCAGGACGCGTCTTCGGACGTCCCCGAACCGGACCTCCGGCAGGTCCCAAACCCACCGGGCCCTGTGCGGGACCCGGTGGGACAGAGATTCAGGCCGTCGGCGACACGGTCTCGTACTGGGCCAGCTCGCCCGCGAGAACGGCCGGCACACGCGCGTGCAGGACGGTGCCGTCGGCGACGTGGTCCTGCTTGAGCACCTCGCCGCGCTCGTGCACCTGCGCGACGAGGTCGCCGCGCTCGTAGGGCAGGAGGACGTGCAGCTCGCTCTCCAGCCCGGGCAGGCCGGCCTCGATCGCGGCGCGCAGCTCGTCGATGCCGAACCCGGTGCGGGCGGACACGACGACGCTGTGCGGCTCGCGGCGCTGCAGCCGCGCGACCGCCAGCTCGTCGGCGGCGTCGGCCTTGTTGATCACGATGAGCTCGGGGATCGCCGCGGCGTCGATCTCCCGCAGCACCTCCCGGACGGCGGCGATCTGCGCCTCGGGGTCGGGGTCGGAGCCGTCCACGACGTGCAGGACGAGCCCGGCGTCGGTGACCTCCTCCAGCGTCGAGCGGAACGCCTCGACGAGCTGGTGCGGCAGGTGCCGGACGAACCCGACGGTGTCGGCCAGGGTGTAGGCGCGGCCGCCGGGCGTCTCGGCGCGCCGGACGGTCGGGTCGAGGGTGGCGAACAGCGCGTTCTCCACCAGCACCCCGGCGCCGGTGAGCCGGTTGAGCAGGGACGACTTGCCCGCGTTGGTGTAGCCGGCGATGGCGACGGCGGGCACCGCGTTGCGGCGCCGCTCACCGCGCTTGGTGTCGCGCGCCTTGGACATGCCGGCGATCTGCCGGCGCAGCTTGGCCATCCGGGTGCGGATCCGCCGCCGGTCCAGCTCGATCTTGGTCTCGCCGGGGCCGCGGCCGCCGATGCCGACGCCGCCCGCGGCGCGCCCGCCGACCTGCCGGGACAGGTTGCCGCCCCAGCCGCGCAGCCGCGGCAGCAGGTAGTTGAGCTGGGCCAGCTCGACCTGGGCCTTGCCCTCGCGGCTCTTGGCGTGCTGGGCGAAGATGTCGAGGATCAGCGCGGTCCGGTCGATGACCTTGACCTGGACGGTCTCCTCCAGGTGCCGCAGCTGGCTCGGCGCCAGCTCGCCGTCGCAGATGACGGTGTCGGCGCCGGTGGAGATCACGACGTCGCGCAGCTCCGCGGCCTTGCCGGAGCCGATGTAGGTGGCCGGGTCGGGCCGGGACCGGCGCTGGACGAGCCCTTCGAGCACCTGCGAACCCGCGGTCTCGGCGAGCAGCGCCAGCTCGCGCAGGGAGTTCTCGGCGTCGGCGGCCGTTCCCTCCGTCCAGACGCCGACGAGGACGACCCGCTCCAGCCGGAGGGCGCGGTACTCGACCTCGGTGACGTCGGTCAGCTCGGTGGACAGCCCCGCGACGCGGCGGAGTGCCCGCCGGTCCTCTAGGTCGAGTTCCCCCGTCATGGGCTCGAACTCGTCCTGGGTCTGGGCCTGGTCTGCAGAGAAAGGTTGAGTCATATGTCCTCGGTAGAACGCCGCGTCGCGGCCGTATCTTCCCGGGGATCGTCTCACGCACCGTCCCCGGTGGTCACGTGGTTATCACCCCGGGATTCCCCCGTGGGGTTGACGCAAGCGCGCACGGGGAGATGTGGCGGGGACCCCGGCTTTGACCGGGCCTCGTACCGCCGAGTACCGTTCTCCACATAACAGAAGTCGAATTTCACCAGGCGAAATCAGACGAAAGGGCAGGGCAGATGGCTGGACTGGAAGGCATCGAGGTCACCGGACCCCTCGGCGAGCGGTACGAGGAGATCCTGACCCCGGAGGCGCTCGGCCTGCTCGCCGTCCTGCAGCGCGAGCTGGGCACCCGGCGCAAGGAGCTGCTGGCCGCCCGCGCGGACCGGCAGCGCGCCCTGTCCGAGGGCGGGACGCTGGACTTCCTGCCCGAGACCGCGAGCGTGCGCACCGACGACTCCTGGCGGGTCGCCGAGCCCGCCCCGGGCCTGGTGGACCGCCGCGTCGAGATCACCGGCCCGACCGACCGGAAGATGACGATCAACGCGCTGAACTCGGGCGCGAAGGTGTGGCTGGCCGACTTCGAGGACGCCAACACCCCGCTCTGGGACAACATGGTCGAGGGGCAGCTCAACCTGCGGGACGCCCTCGACCGCACCATCGACTTCACCGACGAGAAGAGCGGCAAGTCCTACGCGCTCAAGTCCGACGAGGAGCTCGCGACCGTCGTCGTCCGGCCGCGCGGATGGCACATGGAGGAGAAGCACCTCCTCATCGACGGCGAGCCCATGTCCGGGTCGCTGTTCGACTTCGGCCTCTACTTCGTCCACTCGGCGCGGCGGCAGCTGGCCAAGGGGAAGGGCCCCTACTACTACCTGCCGAAGATGGAGAGCCACCTTGAGGCGCGGCTCTGGAACGACGCGTTCAACCTCGCCCAGGACCACCTGGAGATCCCGCGCGGCACCATCCGCGCGACCGTGCTGATCGAGACGATCCCGGCCGCGTTCGAGATGGAGGAGATCCTCTACGAGCTGCGCGACCACTCCGCGGGCCTGAACGCCGGCCGCTGGGACTACCTCTTCTCGGTGATCAAGAAGTTCCGGGACCGGGGCGCCGACTTCATCCTGCCCGAGCGCAACGCGATCACGATGACCGCGCCGTTCATGCGGGCCTACACCGAGCTGCTCGTCCGGACGTGCCACAAGCGCGGCGCGCACGCGATCGGCGGCATGGCGGCGTTCATCCCGTCCCGCCGCGACGAGGAGGTCAACAAGGTCGCGCTGGAGAAGGTCCGCGCCGACAAGACCCGCGAGTCCGGCGACGGCTTCGACGGCTCCTGGGTCGCCCACCCCGACCTCGTCCCCGTCTGCCGCGAGGTGTTCGACGGCGTCCTCGGCGACCGGCCGAACCAGCGCGACCGGCTCCGCGAGGACGTGCGCGTCTCCGCCGCCGGCCTGCTCAACATCAAGGACACGCCCGGCGAGATCACCGAGGCCGGCCTGCGCGGCAACGTCGACGTGGCGCTGCGCTACCTCGCCACCTGGCTGGACGGCGCCGGCGCCGTCGCGATCCACAACCTGATGGAGGACGCCGCCACCGCGGAGATCTCCCGCTCCCAGGTGTGGCAGTGGATCTACAACGGCGTGTCCACCGCCGAGGGCCGCAAGATCACCAAGGAGTGGGTGGAGCAGCTGCTGGACGAGGAGCTGGCCAAGATCCGCGAGGAGCTGGGCCAGGCGTACAACGAGCCCCGCTACAACCAGGCCGTGACCCTCTTCAAGGAGGTCACCCTGGCCGACGAGTACTCCGAGTTCCTGACCACGCCCGCCTACCAGACGTTCCCCTAAGAAGTTCGGCGGTGACTTCGGTGGCCGGGGCCTTGGGGCGCCGGCCACCGAAATCACCGCATGGACCCCCGCTCCTCGCGGGCCGGGGTTTCGGGGGTGGTCGCGGGAT
>NZ_SMKY01000332.1 GCF_004349235.1 Actinomadura darangshiensis
CTCGACCCCGGCGACGAGGAGTACCTCGCCTTCATCGCCAACGAACTCTGGCCCGACGACGAGTACCTCGAAATGGAGCACACCACCGACGGCGAAGAGGAATCCGGCGGCACCGACATGCTCCTGTGACCCCCGCGCCGACACCCGCATCGAGTAAACCCCGACCGCATCCGGTCCGTCCTAGAGGAGTCGAGCGCTCCCCTCGACCGTCCAGACGACGGCAGCACGGGGAACGACTCACTCATCCGGGTCCGTCCCGTTCTGCCCTGACAGCGGAGCGAGGACGCGATGACGATGCAGGACGTGCAACGACCGGGCTATGTCGGGGCCGAGCTGGATCCCGCCGGCACGGACCACCTGATGCGCGGCATCAGGTTCTTCCTCCGGGACGGGGAGACGGTCCTGGCAATCGCGGCGACCGTGAAGGCGCTTCCAACGCTGACGCACGTCGCCGTGACCGACAGGCGCGTCCTCGGCCTATCGGCGCCCGACCTCGTGCGGGAGGGGCCGCGGCAGGAGATCTCCATTGTCGGCGTCACCGCCGTCGAGACGCGTAAGTCGTACCAGCAGCGCTGGTTCCTCGTCGTACTGGACGCCGCCGGGACCGAGACCGACTTCGGCGACGTCCACGATCAGGACGCGCCGCACCTGCGGAGGATCATCGAGGGCGCCGCGCGGCCCCCAGAGGCCGTGCAGCCCGAGGTGTTCACCGGACCGGCCGAGCCGGGCGGGTGGCGGTACAACCCGCCGCCGACGTGGCCCGCGCCGCCGGCCGGATGGACTCCGCCGCCCGGGTGGCAGCCCGACGCGAGCTGGCCGCCCGCGCCGCGCGGCTGGCAGTTCTGGCTGCCCGCCGCGCCCCCGGACCCGGCGCCCGTGCCAGCGCCCGTGCCGGCGCCCGCTTCCACCCCGCCTCCGGCGGGGCCGCACCAGGCGGGCAGGGCGAAGCCCGTCTTCGGTGGCAGGCGGCAGCGGATCGAGGAGCTGGAGGCCGAGAACGCGGAGCTGCGGCAGTGGCTGGAGCGGCTCGGCGGGCTTGAGGCGCCGCAGGTGTCCGCGGAGATCGAGCGCCTGCGGGCCGAGGCCGCCGGCGTGCGCAGCGAGACGCAGGAGAAGCGCAGGAAGCTCAAGGCGCTGCGCAAGGAGATCGTCGAGACGCAGGACCTCGCGCTGCTCCAGGAGGCCGGCGTCTACGAATACCAGCATCCGCTCGCCGACGTCGTCGCCTACAAGGCGGAGCTGGCGCGTGTGAAGGACCGGATCAAGTCGATGGCGGGTGGAGGCAAGGCGGTCGTCGGGGCGACGAACTGGACGGTGAACGGGTCGGCGGCGCAGGGCGCCAAGATGGTCCGCGACTTCTCGAAGCTGATGCTGCGCGCCTACAACGCGGAGGCGGACAACCTGATCAGGACGATGCGCCCGTACAAGCTGCAGTCGGCGATCGACAGGTTGGACAAGACCGCGCAGACCATCGAGCGGCTCGGGAAGACGATGGACATCAGGGTGAGCCGCCAGTACCGGGAGGTCCGCGTCCGCGAGCTGCGGCTCACCGCCGACCATCTCGCGAAGGCCGAGGAGGAGAAGGAGCGGGTCAGGGCCGAGCGTGAGCGGCAGCGCGAGGAGGACAAGGCGCGCAAGGAGTTCGAGCGCGAGAAGGCGCGGCTGCTCAAGGAGCGCTCGCATGTGGAGTCGGCGCTCGCGCGGCTGGAGGCGAACGGGGACGCCGCCGGTGCCGCCGAGCTCCGCGCGAAGCTCGCGGACGTCGAGTCGGCGATCAGCGACGTCGAGGGGCGCGCGGCGAAGGTCCGGGCGGGCTACGTGTACGTGATCTCCAACCTCGGCGCGTTCGGCGAGCGGATGGTGAAGATCGGCATGACGCGGCGGCTGGACCCGATGGACCGGGTCCGGGAGCTGGGGGACGCGTCCGTGCCGTTCCGCTTCGACGTGCACGCGCTCATCTTCAGCGAGGACGCCGTCGGGCTGGAGGGCAGGCTCCATCAGGAGTTCGCGGAGCGGCGGGTCAACCAGGTGAACCTGCGGCGGGAGTTCTTCTACGCGACGCCCGCCGAGGTGCGCGGGGTGCTGGAGCGCATCGCGGGCAACCATCTGCTCGAATACACCGAGTTGCCGGAGGCCGGGGAGTTCCGGGCCAGTAGGCGGTAGCGGGTCAGGGGGATTCGAAGAGGGCGCTGACGGATTCGCCGTTGTGGATGCGGCGGACCGCCTCGGCCAGGGCGGGTGCTATGGAGAGGATGCGGAGTTTGTCGCTGCGGTCGCCGTTGGGGACGGGGACCGTGTTGGTGCAGACGATCTCCAGGACGTCGGGTTCGGCGGAGAGGCGGTTCAGGGCGCCGGCGGAGAACAGGCCGTGGGTGCAGGCGATGCGGATGGTGCGGGCGTCGAGCTCGCGGAGCCGGTCCAGGAGTTCGAGGACGGTGCTGCCCTTGGCGATCTCGTCGTCCAGGACGATGACGTCGCGGCCGGCGACGTCGCCGATGACGGAGCTGATCTGGACGCGGTCGTCGGCGAAGCGCTGCTTGGCTCCGGCGGCGACCTGGACGCCGAGGAGGCGGGCGAAGGCGGCGGCCTCCTTGGCGTTGCCGAGGTCCGGTGAGACGACCGTGGTGTGGGACAGGTCGCGGTCGCGGAAGTGGTCGGCGAGTTCGCGCAGGGCGTGCAGGTGGTCGACGGGGACGGAGAAGAAGCCGTGGACCTGCGGTGAGTGCAGCGTCATGGCGAGGACGCGGCTCGCGCCGGAGGCGACGAGCAGGTCGGCGACCAGGCGCCCGCCGATCGAGATGCGGGGCGCGTCCTTCTTGTCGGAGCGGGCGTAGGAGTAGTGCGGCATCACGACGGTGATGCGGCTGGCGGACGCGCCGCGGGCGGCGTCGCACATGAGGAGCAGCTCGACGAGGTGCTCCTGGACGGGGGCGACGAGCGGCTGGATCAGGAAGACGTCGCGTTCCCGGCAGTTGGCCTGGAGCTGGACCTCCAGGCAGTCGTTGGCGAACCGGTCGACGCGGGCGGGGCTCAGCGGCACGCCCAGGTGGGAGCAGACCTCGGCGGCCAGCTCCGGGTGGGCGCTGCCACTGAACACGGCGATCTCTCGCACCACGCGCTCCTCACATGATCGACTGCGGCCCTCATGGTAGAGCCGCCCCCGATCAGGTGGTGGGGAGGGGTTCGCCGGTCTCCAGGAGGGTCTTCAGGCCGGACAGGACGTGCGGCCAGCCGTGCCGGGACATGCCGAGCAGGGTCTCGCCGCCCTCGTGGACGACGGTCAGCTTCACCGTGTCCCCGGCGGGTTCGAGGTCGAAGGTCACCTTGGAGCGGGGCTCGGCGCGGAGCTTGGCGCGGGTCTCCTCGTCCACGCCGACGGACTCGGCCCACTCGGGCGTGAAGGTGTGCCAGGTGTAGGCGAGGCGGCGGGGCGGGTCGGCTTCGAGCACGACCTGCTCCGGGTCGGCGGTCGTCGCGCCCTCCTCGCGCCAGGTGATCGTGGAGCCGGGCTTCCAGTCGGTCTCGAAGGAGACGCCCCAGTAGCGGCCGGTGAAGGACGGGTCGGTGAGGGCCTGCCAGAGGCGTTCCGGCGTGGTCTTGATGTAGGTGGTGTAGACGAACTCGTCTCCGGTCATCGGATCCTGCTCCAATGCGGTCTTGAGGTCGGCGAGGGCACGTGCGCGCTCCCGGTCGTACCGGCTCATCCAGCGGTCGGCGATGGCGTTGATGGGGGCGGCGTCGAGGTAGTGGAGCTTCTCCCTGCCGCGGCGCATGGTGGTGACGAGGCCGGCGGCCTCCAGGACCGCCAGGTGCTTGCTGACCGACTGCCGGGTCATCTCCAGCCCGGCGCAGAGGTCCCGGAGGGTCTGGCCGTTGCGGTCGTTCAGGCCGTCCAGCAGCCGGCGGCGGCTCGCGTCGGCGAGCGCCTTGAAGACCTCGTCCATGGTCCCCCCATATGCAGCCATCTGGTTGCCTTTCACATTAGGCAGCCGGACGGTTGCCTGTCAAATCGGCGGAGGAATGCGGCGAATCACCACGTGGCGGGCGGGTCCAGAACAAGACAGGACACCGCATGACGGCGCCTCGCCCACGGACGCGCGGCGCGGCTGGCAGCATTACCACGAGGGACGGGCCACACGGGCGATGAGGGCGATGAGGCATGATCGACAGCGGTTCGCGGCCGCCGGGGACGGGGGGCTTCGTCGCGGAGCTCAACGCCTTCTACGAGTCGTGCAACCGGCCGCCCTACCGCAAGCTCGCCGACATCTCCGAGCGGCTGACCGCCCTCTACGGCAAGCGCGGGCTGCCCGTCCTGTCCGCCACCGCGGTCTTCGAGGTGCTCGCGGGGCGCCGCAAGCGGGCGCCGTCGTCGGCGTGGGTGGCGAGCTTCGTCCTGTGCTGCCAGCGCCGGGCCTGGGAGACCGGGGTGCTGGCCAGCGATCCCGGCATCAGCACGCTGCCCGGCTGGCAGTCCAGGCTGCGGACGGCGCAGTCCGCTCCCCCGGCGGACCGGTCCGCGCAGGTCCGGCTGACCGCGTCCCAGCGGGCGTCCATCGAGAACCACGGCGCGCACGGGCGGGAGCTGCTCGACCGGGCCGCGGCGGACGACCCCGACGCCGCCTACCGGCTCGCCGTGCTGCTCGGCACCGACTCCGGCCGCGGGCCGGGCGCCGTCCGGCTGCTGGCCGAGGCGGCCGCGGGCGGCCACGCGCAGGCCGCCGACCTGCTCGGCGCCGGGCGCGGCGGGATCGACCACCGCACCGCCGCCCGGCACGCCCACCGGCTCGGGAAGTCGGCGGCCGAGCGGGCGGGCGGCGACCGCGCCGCGCTCGCCACGGCGCTCGTCTACTACAAGGCCGCCGTCCAGGGCGGACGGCTCGACGCGGCGTTCGAGATCACCGAGATCCTCCGGTACGCCGGGCCCGACCTGGCCGGCCCCTAGGGTTTGCGGCCGACCGCGCCGAAGGCGTCCACCGGCTCGATCCCGGACGGCGCGTCCGGCCGCCAGTCCGTCACCGGGACGACGCCGGGCTCCACGAGCTCCAGCCCGTCGAAGAAGCGCCCGATCTCCTCGGGCGTCCGCAGGACGAGCGGGGCGTTTCCGGATGTGTTCCACACGTCGACGATCCGGTCGGACGCCTCGCCGTGGATGACGTTCGTCCCGTCGTACATGGCGAAGTGGCTGCCGGGCGGGACCGCGTCCAGGAGCCGCCGCACGATGCCGTACGCCTGGTCGTCGTCCGGGACGAACTCCAGGATGCCCATCAGCGTGAACGCCACCGGCTCGCCGAGGTCGAGCGTCTCGGCGGCGCCCTCCAGGATGACCTCGGGCTCCCGGAGATCCGCGTGGATGTAGGCGGTGTTCCCCTCCGGGGTGCTGGTGAGCAGGCCCTTCGCGTGCTCCAGCACCGACGGGTCGTTGTCGACGTAGACGATCCTGGATTCGGGCGCGGCGCGCTGCGCGACCTCGTGGGTGTTGTCCACGGTGGGCAGGCCCGTACCGATGTCGACGAACTGGCGGATCCCCGCCTCGGCGGCCAGGTACCAGACGACCCGGTTGAGGAACAGCCGGGAGGCGCGCGCCAGCCGGGCCACGTCCGGCAGCATCCCGAGGATCTGGTCGCCGACCTCGCGGTCCACCGGATAGTTGTCCTTGCCGCCCAGCCAGTAGTTCCAGATGCGGGCCACTTGCGGGACGCTCGTGTCGATCCCGGGCCCGGGCCTCTGCTCACCCATGCGCCGCACCTCCTCGGCCGTCCCCTTCCCCGCTGCGATGTCGTCAGTCCTTACCTGGGGGACGCTGCGGTGCTCGGCACTCCCTATCTGGGGGCGACCCCCAGACCCCCGAAGGGGGACTAACGAACATCCTCACTCCGCTAGCGCTCCGCTGCGGTGCTCGTTAGTCCTCGTCCACCTCCTTGGTGAGGACCTTGCCGGTGGTGGCGTCGATGGTCAGTTCGTGCTCGGTGCCGTTCTGGGCGGTCACGTCGACCTCCCAGACCGCCTTGCCCGCTTCGCGGTCGAAGTCGGCGGACGTGACGCGGCCCGGGACGGACTTCAGCGCGGTGGCGGCCGCGTCCGGCGCGGTGACCTTCGCGTTCCGCAGCGCGGCGGCCTCGGCCTTGCCGTCGCCGTCATCGTCGTCGCCCTGGTCGGGACGGTCGACGCGGTTCGCCGTCACCTTCCCGTTTCCGGCGTCCACGGCCACGTCGCGCGGCGTGCCGTCGTCGGCGAGGACGTCGACCTCCCAGACCGTCCTGCCGTGCTCGCCGTCGAGTTCGATCTCCGCGATCTTGCCGGGGGCCGCCTTCAGCGCGGCGTCCGCGGCCTGCGCCAGCGAGACCGACGTCGCGGCGGGCCGCTCGCCGGGCTCGGCCCCGCCGCCGCCGTCGCCGCCGGCGCCGGCGGTCGCGAACGCGGCCGTGGCCCCTCCCGCGGCGAGGACGCCCGTGGCGACCGCCGTGACCAGCAGTCCGCGACCCGAGAGCCTGCGCCGTGTGTCGAACTTCATCGTGTACCTGCCTCCGGTGCCGTGTCGGCGGCCGGTGTTCCGGCCCGCCCTTCGCCATGGACGATGCCGGGCGTTCCTGTAGCTCCGCTGAAGCAACCTGAAGCCGTCTTCAGGTGGGATTTGGCAGGCTGTGAGCATGCGCCTGCTGATCGTCGAGGACGAGAAACGCCTGGCCACGTCGCTCGCGCGCGGGCTGGCGGCCGAGGGGTTCGCCGTCGACACCGTCCACGACGGCGCCGAGGGCCTGCACCGGGCGCTCGGCGGGGGGTACGACCTGATCGTCCTGGACATCATGCTGCCCGGGATGAACGGCTACCGGGTGTGCGCGGCGCTGCGCGCGGCGGGCGACGAGACGCCGATCCTGATGCTGACCGCGAAGGACGGCGAGTACGACGAGGCGGAGGGCCTGGACACGGGCGCCGACGACTACCTCACCAAGCCGTTCTCCTACGTGGTGCTGGTCGCCCGCATCCGCGCGCTGCTGCGCCGCCGGACGCGGGGCGCCGCGCCCGCGATCGTGCTCGGCGACCTCACCGTGGACCCGGCGGCGCGGCGCGTGTTCCGCGGTGACGCGGAGGTGGAGCTGACCGCCAAGGAGTTCGCCGTGCTGGAGCACCTGGCGGCGAACGCGGGCCGGGTAGTGTCGAAGACGCAGATCATCGAGGCGGTCTGGGACTTCGCCTACGACGGCGACCCGAACATCGTCGAGGTGTACGTGAGCGCGCTCCGCCGCAAGCTCGACGTGCCGTTCGGGCGCCGGTCGATCACGACGGTGCGGGGGGCCGGGTACCGGCTGGCCAGGGACGGGGGTACCTGACGTGGCCCGCCGCCTGTCGTCGGTCCGGGCACGGACGACCTTGGGCGCGACCGCCGTGGTGGCCGTCGCGCTGGTCGCCGCCGGTCTCGCGGTGGTGCTGCTGCTGCGCGCGAACCTCGGCGGTCAGGCCGACCTGGCGGCGGAGGTCGCGGCGCGCGAGGTGGCGTCGCAGCTCGCGACCGGCACCTCGTACGCGTCGCTCGACCTGCCGGACTCGGAGGATCACCCGGTGCAGGTCGTGGACGAGGACGGCCGGGTGCGCGCGGTGAGCGAGGACCTCCAGGCGATTCACGGGACGGGGTCGGCCGAGGTGCGGCCCGGGCAACCCGCGCGCGGCGGCGACGATGACGACCACGATGACGACCCCGGGCGCGGCGAGGTGTCGGACGACGACCCCGGCTTCTCCACCGGGGACGCGACCGTCGACGGGCGGCGGGCCGACTACCGATTCGCGTCGGTCGAGGTGACGACCCCGCGGGACGAGACCGTCACCGTCTACGCGGGCGCCGATCTGGCCGCCGCGCAGGATGCAGTCAGCACCGCGACCCGGGCGATGCTCGTGGGCCTGCCGCTGCTGCTCGCCGTGGTCGCGGCGGTGACGTGGCTGGTGACGCGGCGGGCGCTGCGTCCGGTGGAGGCCGTCCGGGCGGAGCTGGCCGAGATCACGTCGTCCGGCGACCTGGCCCGGCGGGTGCCCGTGCCGGGCGCGCGGGACGAGATCGCGGGACTCGCGGTCACCACGAACGAGACCCTGGCCGCGCTGGAGGGCTCGGTGGCCCGGCAGCGCGGGTTCGTCGCGGACGCCTCGCACGAGCTGCGCAGCCCGATCGCTTCGCTGCGCACGCAGCTGGAGGTCGCCGCCGCGCATCCGGAGCTGCTGGACGTGGACGGCCTCGTGGAGGACGCCGTGCGGCTCCAGCACCTCGCCGCCGACCTGCTGCTCCTCGCCCGCATCGACGCCGGGGACCGTCCGCCGGCCCGGCCTGTGGCGCTCGCCGAGGTCGTGCGGGCGGAGCTGGAACGCCGCGCGGCGGGCGACCGCATACCCGTGCAGGCGTCGATCGAGGCGGATCCGCGGGTCATGGGCGTGCCGGGACGGCTTTCGCGGGTGGCCGGCAACCTGCTGGACAACGCCGAACGGCATGCGGACGCGGCCGTCCGCCTGTCGCTGCGCGCGGAGGCGGGCACGGCGGTGCTGCGGATCGCCGACGACGGGCCCGGGGTGGCGCCCGCCGACCGCGAGCGGATCTTCGAGCGGTTCGTGCGGCTGGACGACGCGCGCAGCCGGGACGAGGGCGGCGCCGGCCTCGGCCTGGCCATCGCCAGGGACCTGGTGCTGGCGCACGGCGGGGACCTCACCGTCGGCGAGGCCCCCGGCGGCGGCGCGCTCTTCGAGATGCGGCTGCCGGCTACTTGAGGAGCTGGCGGGCCATGACCATCCGCTGGATCTGGTTGGTGCCCTCGTAGATCTGAGTGATCTTGGCGTCGCGCATCATCCGCTCCACCGGGAACTCCCGCGTATACCCATACCCGCCCAGCAACTGCACGGCGTCGGTCGTCACGTCCATCGCCACATCCGAAGCCAGCGTCTTGCACGCCGACGACACCAACGTCAGATCCGCGATCTTCTCACCGCGCATCGCCCGCTCGGACTTGACCGCCGCGTGATACGTCAACTGCCGGGCACCCTCCAGCCGCATCGCCATAT
>NZ_SMKY01000333.1 GCF_004349235.1 Actinomadura darangshiensis
GGATCATCGCGTCCATGTCCTTCATGTCCACGGCCCCGCGCCCCCAGACGCACCCGTCTGCGACCTCCCCGCCGAACGGATCCCGCGTCCAGTCCGCGGCCTGCGCCGGCACCACGTCGAGGTGCCCGTGCAGCAGCAGCGCGTCCCGCCCCGGGTCCTCCCCCTCGATCCGCGCGACGAGACTGGCCCGCCCCGGATGCGACTCGAAGATCCGCGACTCCAGCCCGACCTCGCCGAGCCTCTCCGCGACATACTCCGCCGCCGCCCGCTCCCCCGGCCCCGAATGATCGCCCGGGTTGCTGGTGTCGATCCGGATCAGCTCCTGGCAGAGCCGTACGACCTCGTCCTCGCCGGTCGGCTGGTGGGTCACAATGATCACCTCGTGTCCTCGCGTTCCGTCCCATGGTGCCCCGCCGCTCGACTTCGCCGCGACTCGCCACCTTTGGTATGGTGAAGCCCGCCGCAGCCGCGCTGCGGCCTGCGACCGGTCCGGGTGGCGGAATAGGCAGACGCGCTAGCTTGAGGTGCTAGTGCCCTTTACGGGGCATGGGGGTTCAAGTCCCCCCTCGGACACAAACCATTTGCACATGTGGGGGTCTGGGATTACCTGGGCCTCCACGAGTCGTTTCTGGGGATAGTAGGTCATCTTCAAGCCGAGTCCCCTGTAGATCTCGGCCTTGTCGTCGGGGTCGGCGGTGGCGGCAACCTGGGCCAGATCTCCTAGGCGTCTGAGCAGGTCGGCGATGTCCTGAGGGTTGAGACCCTGGGCGCTTGGGGTTGCCCGGAGGTCACTCTCGTAGCGTGCGCGTTCGTTCTGGACTTGGTTGATCCACTTGGTGACCTCGGCCGGGTCGGCGCCGGCTTCGAGTGCGGCCCGGTACTGGTCGAGCCTGCGGTCGCAGGCGGCCAATTTCTTGGTGATGTCGGCCTTGGCAGACTGCAGGGGGTCGAGCGCTTGGGCGGCCAATGCCTTGATGGTCGATTCGATCCGGCCGGGCGCGAACGCGGTCAGCAGCCACTCATCGAGGGGCTTGAGGATCTCGGCCTCCCGCAGATACACCACCTTGGGGTGGTCGATCTTGTTGGCCAAGGCGTACTCCTGGGGAAACCGGCACCGGTAATAGGCCTGGTCGTTGTTCCAGTTGCCTTGCATGCGGCGTCCGCAGTAGCCGCAGAACAGCACGCCGCGAAAGACGTACGGGCGGCGGGTGCGGGTGTGGTGTGGCTTGTGGGTGGCGCGTCCGTGACCGCGCGAGGCGAGGATCTGCCGGGCGCGTTCGAAGTCCTCCACCGTGACCAGCGGCTGGTGTACTTGGTGTTCGGACCAGATCCAGGCGTCGCGGTCGTTCCAGCGCATCTTGGTGGTGTGGCCGAGGGCGACGTCGTCGATGTCCAGCAGGACTTCGTCCTTGCGTTGTTTGTTCCACACCTGGCGGCCGGTGTAGCGAGGGTTGGTGATGACGACGCGCACGGCCGATTTGGACCAGGCGATCTGGCAGCGGTGGCGGTTGCGTGCCGGGTCGCTGGCCGACGGGGATGGCACGCCTTGCCGGGTGAGGTCCTCGGCGATGTCGAAGATGCCGCGCCCATTGATGAACTGCGCGAAGATCCACTTCACGACCAGTGCGTGGGCCGGGTGAGGCTCCAGCCGTTTGAGGCGCTTACCGTCTGCGGCTTTGGCCGGGTTGGGGTGTGGCCCCGCATCCACCAACTCGTACCCGTAAGGTGGCCGGCCACCTAGGTAACGGCCTTCGGTCGCGGTGATGGCGCCCATCGCCGCACGTACCCGGAGCTTGATCCGGTTGCGTTCGCCTTTGGACAGTCCCCCGAACACGCCCATGATCATGTCGTGGGCCTCGTTGGCGGGATCGATCGCCCCGCCTACTTCCGGTACCCACAACGGGACACCGAAGTGCTCGAACAGCGGGAAGGTCAGGCTGTACTGGTTGCCGTAGAAGGCCCGGTGCGGCTCCCCGATCACCACGGCATCAAAGCCTCGGGACGGGTCCTTGAGCTCCTCGATCAACGCGGCGGCCTGCGGACGGCGGGGCCAAGGGATCGAACGTGACCGGTCGACGTCGAAGAACTCCATCACGATCCGGCCGTCTCTTGGACCGATCAAC
This sequence comes from Actinomadura darangshiensis, assembly GCF_004349235.1. GTDB lineage: Bacteria > Actinomycetota > Actinomycetes > Streptosporangiales > Streptosporangiaceae > Spirillospora > Spirillospora darangshiensis. The sequence goes on from NZ_SMKY01000333.1 coordinate 2,124, forward strand.
GCGCGGGCGCGGCTGAGCTGCCACGCCCGCGAGGCCTCCGGGTCCTGGTTGTCCTCGGTGGACACCCGGCCATAGAAGGCAAAGCGAACGGCCATCACTCGTTCCCACCGTCCAGCGAATGACCACGATCGCGGCAGTAACCGATCGGCCCGGCGAAGATGTCCAGCAACAGTCGGTGGACGTCGCTGTCGGGGTTGACCGGCCCGCCGAGTTGCGCCACCCACAACTGCACGCTGCACCGGGCGAAGGTTTTCTGCAGGCTCTGGTGGTCTGCGCCTGCCATGGCCAGGCCCGGGTGGGCGATGATCACGGCGTCGAACGGTGCGGGCGTGTTCTTCGCAGCGGCCAGCAGTGCCTGTGCCTGGGGGCGTTGCAGCCAGGGCGTCGACCTGGATGAGTCGACATCGAAGTGCTCGGCGACGATCTGACTTGCATGGGGCTGGACCACGTCCCGGGCGATGCGCAGCTGACGCGCCCGTGCCGTCTCCGCACCACTGATGCTTTTGATGGCAACACGCCCGTAGAACGCGAACCGCATCAGGCTCGGACGGTTCGCCCGCACTGGAGTGCTGTGGGTATCACCCGTCATCGGCGGCCTGCTACTCGCCTGCGCGGGATCGGCTCGGTGGAGTGACGGGGTCGGTCGGTCTGTCACTGGCAGCCTCCCGGTGGGTGGTGTCGACCTGGGTTTGGCGGGCGTCAGCTTGGAGCAGGATGCGTAGCAGTGCGCGGGCAGCGCCGGTAGTGAGCCGGGGCGGCTCACCCGGCACGACCACGCGCAGCCTCCGGCCGTCGCCGGTCACTGCTCGCCCCACATCCAGCAGGCGCTCCAGCGGCACCGGTCATACCTGCGAAGTTGCTGCAGGACGCATGGGTGCCGGTGGCCCCACCATGACCGCCCGCCTTCATTCGGAAACGCAAGGGCGAGCTGCATCGGCCGGCCGGGATGTACGGCACCGAGATATGAAGTGCTCCCTGTCGCAGGCAGGCTCAGGCCGGTGATATCGCCGGAGGCGCTCATTGCGGGTCTCCCGCGACTGACCACACCACGGCAGGGCCCCGGGACGGCACCGGAAGGAGACCCCCCTCGCGTCCCCCTCGCCGGGGCCGCCCCGGGAGGGCGATCGACGCATGCCTGGTCGGCCGTGGTCAAGGAATCCGCCTGGGCGCGGGGTCGACACAGCGAGCCCGCTGCACATCCCAGCGTCGGATGCCATGCGGACGTTTCCCGGGCGCCGCGGGCGATGGTGCAATACTCGCTGCCGGACGGGGCCCGAATGGTTGAGGCCGGCGGCGGCATGCGGCCCGTTCGGCGGGGTCGGTATTGCCCAGGACGTGTGCCGGTTCTGCATGCGCCGACTCTCAGCTTTCGGTGTCGGCGTTCCATCGGGTGTTGATCGTCCAGGCTCTCCGCGTGGCGGGATGCGTTCGACGGCCAATGCTTCCTATCGGCGCCTGGGTGTGAATCCGGCCGTGCGGCGCGCTCGTCCCCGAGTTGGTCTCTGCTCCTGCTCTCAGGGCTGTGGGGGTTGCGCAGGATGATCATGTGGCCGGGCCCTGCATGGCCTGTAGGCGTTCGCGGGCAAGGTCGTGGTAGGCGGGCTGGATGTCGATCCCGATCGCTTCGCGGCCCAGGTTGTGGGCGGCCAGGATGGTCGTGCCTGCTCCGCTGAATGGGTCGAGGACGACACCGCCAGGTGGGCAGCCGGCGGCGATAGCGCGTAGGGGGAGGTCGATGGGGAAGGCGGCGTAGTGGTGGTGGCGGGTGGGCCGGGTCGCGATCGACCACACGGTGCCGGGGTTGGCGCCCTTGGGGTGGATGGTGTTGTGGCGTCCGCCGCGCTGGTTGATGGTTTGGGGGACGTGCCCGCGGGCGATGGCGCCGGGGTGGGTGTGTTTGCGGTTGGGCCAGGTGGTGGTGATGCTGTTCGGCCTCTTACCTCCGTGGGGGCGAGCCCGGCGAGAGGGAGCTCGGGGGCCGGTGTAGGGGGTGCGGATGGCGTCGAGGTCGAAGTAGTAGCGGGGACTTTTGGTGAGCAGGAACAGGTACTCGTGTTTGCGGGCGGGTCGGTCGCGGACCGATTCGGGCATGCCGTTGGGCTTGTGCCAGATGATGTCCGAACGCAGGATCCAGCCGTCGTCTTGAAGGGCCAGGGCAAGGCGCCAGGGGATGCCGAGCAGGTTCTTGTGCGGTACCGGGGCGGAGCGCGCGGCGGTGGCTTGTTCGCTGACGACGTGGCCGAGCTGTGAGCTTCGGCCGGGTGGTCCGCTGGGCTGGGTGCTGTAGCTGTCGCCGAGATTGAGCCAGACGGTGCCGGACGGTTTGAGGACCCGGCGCACCTGGACGAATACCGCCCGCAGGTGGGCGAGGTAGTCGGTCAGGGCGGCCTCGCGGCCGTACTGGCCGGGGACGCCGTAGTCCCGGGTACCCCAGTACGGCGGGGAGGTGACCACGCAGTCGACGCAGTCATCGGGCAGCGTGGCCAGCACCTGGTACGCGTCGCCGGTCAGCAGACGCACGCCGTCGACGTCCCGAGTCATGCCGGCGCCCGTGCTCACCGGCTTCTCCGGCGGCCTCATGAACGCTCCTCGGAATCGTCGTGAAGGCGCCCGGTTACCGGTGGCGTGAAGCCCACCGGAGCCTGGGGTTCCGGCTGAGGCTGCTTCAGCCGTTCTGAACTTGAGCGGGTTGGTGGTTTGCGTAGCACGAGGACGTCCTCGTGGGCGGTGACGTGTAGGGGTAGTCCGGCGGCGCGGGCTTTGCGGGTTTCGTGTGCGGCGAAGAACGACGCCCGGGTGACCAGTCGTTCGTCTTTGATGCCGCACAGCAGGGCGACCAGGCGCTGGACCGGTTCCAGGCCGGCGTCTTGGGCGGCGGCCCAGATTTGGCCGGGGAAGTCGATCAGATGGCCGTGGCGGCGGAACGGTCGGGTGGTGATGGCCACGATGCCGCCCGGCCGCAGCAGAGGTAGGCAGCCGGTCAGGATGTCGGTGAAGCCGGTGAGGAGCCGCTGGTGGCCGCCGCGGACGAGGTTGCCGGGGGTGTTGCCGTAGCTGAAGTCGGATTTGTGCACGCCGGGCTCGCCGGAGTCGCGGGTGGAGCGGATTTGCCCGTGGGTGCTGTCGCCGTAGGGGGGTGAGGTGAGCAGCAGCGCCACCCGCCCGGCCAGGTGCGGGTCGGTGACCAGGGCGTGGGCGTGGCGGGCGTCGCCGGTGATGACCGCGCCGCTGCCGGGCGCCCCGTGCTCGGCGGCGTGGTCGAGGTTGGCGCGTGCCAGGGTGGCCCAGCGTGGTTCCAGCTCGATCCCGACCGCGGTGCGTCCGAGGTGGATGGCTTCGACGAGGGTGGTGCCGATGCCGCACATCGGGTCCAGCACGAGGTCGCCGGGCTGGGTGTAGGCGAGGATGGCGGTGGCGGCCGCGGCGGGCAGCATCTTGGCCGGGTGCGCGGTCGAACCGGGCAGGTAGCGGCCGCGGCGCTGGGAGGCGGCCGGGCGTTGCGCGCAGGCCCATACCGACAGTGGAACCGGCTCGCTTGCGGCGGGAGGTTCGGGCTTGCGCTGGCCGTGGTTGTCGGGGCGACGGCGACGGGCGTCTTCGGGGTGATCGGGGTTGTGAGGCATCACGAGTGCTTCTGCGTTTCCACCCGTTTGTCGGACGGCACTCTGCACAGCAAACACGGCCGCGTAGGCGTTTCTTAGGCGCCCGCTTAGGCATGCCATCGGCACGACTTAGGCACGGATATGGGCAACCATTCTGGCGCCGGTTCGCAGTCACCGCTGTGCCCAGGGCACCCCCTTAGGCACACCTGTTCAGCACCCCAGGTATGCAGCTCCCGCACCCCCCACCTTGGATGGGATCGGTGTACAGGCGTCGTAGGCGCGTCAGGGTTCGGCGCGAGAAGGATCTTAGGCGCGCTCTTAGGTGCGTGCCTGCTTAGGCATTTTTTCGACAGGCAATCGGTAGGCGCCCAGATGGGCGCACGTGCCTAAGAAATGCCTAAGCCGAGTGGCTTCATGGGGGCTCACGGATCTTTTCCGAACCGAGGATTCGAAGGGAGCCCAGCGATGGGAGCTACTGGCGAACGCCGTTCATCCACCACCAGGCACCGGCCCCACGGGTCGCCTCAGCGCCGGCCCGGCGTCCACGAGCCCGGTATCGGCAAGTGGGGGGCTGAGGACCGGCCGCGCCGACAGCACGGGCGTCGCGAGCCGCGGCGTTCGACCTCCCACACCTCTCTGGAAACGGCCGCGCAGGCGTTCGTGATGCTGACCACCGGCCCGGCGCCGCTGTCACTAGACGGAAGTGTTGTCGGGTACGGGCTGCCGCGCCGCGCGATCCCCCTGAACGAGGTGCGGGCGATCCTGCTGCACCCGGCCACGGGCCGCCCCGCCCGGGATGCGGCCTGGCGGCATGTCGTGGAGGAGGCGCACACCGGCACGCCGGCGTGGGTGATCGGGGCGGTGGGCTTGGCCTTGCCGGCGTTGTGGAGGATGGCCGGTGATCTGGCCGAGGGTTACCGCGGTGACGTCGCCGACCTGCACGCCGCGATCCTGGCCGGGTTCGTGGCCGCGCTGCACCGGGTCGATACCGGTCGGCCGGGCATCGTCACCCGGCTGCGGTGGGCCGCCTACCGTGCCGGGCTGCTGGCCCGCTACACCCGCCAGGGCATCCCGCCGATGCCGCTGCCGACGCTGGAGTCGGCGCCGCCGCCGCAGCCGTGGGGTCACCCGGACCTGCTGCTGGCCGACGCGGTCGCCAAAGGTGTGCTGTCGCCGCTGGCGGCCGAGTTGATCGGCCGTAGCCGGCTGGAAGATCTCACCCTCAAGCAGGCCGCCGCCGAGCTCGGGGTCGGGGTGCAGGCGGCCTACAAGGCCCGCCAGCGCGGGGAGCGCCGCTTGGTCGCCGCGATCGCTGCGGGAGATGTGGAGCACAGGCTGTCCAATCCGGTTCCGAAATCCGGTCTTGTCCCTGCGAGGGAGACCAGTGCTCGGGCTCCCGCACCGCCGGAGCCCGAGTCCGGGCCTGCCGGCGGGCCCGGCCGTGAGCCGGCTGGCGTGCGGGGCCGATCCACCGAATCGGACGGCACATCCGACTCGCACCACCCTCGCACGGAAGGAGGAGCCTTCTGCGACCCCGCACGCCAGCCCCCGACCGCGCCTGCGTCCCCGGCGCCACGTGAGCCCAGCACAGCTCGGCGTCGGCGCCACCGCGGAGGGCGGCGGCGCCGCAGGCCGGAGGAGGACACAGGTGGGACGCCATGAGCCGCCTAGTCCGCACCATATGCAGGGTCGCCGTCCCACTTGCTGCGCTGCCCACCAACGTGGCGATCATCGTGATCGCTGCTGCCGGGGCCGCCGAGGCGCAGGTGCTGGCGGACCCGCCGAAGGACCTGAACGAGGTGATCAACAACATCACCAGGTGGCTGGTCGGACTGCTGGTGTCGCTGGCCACCTTGTTCTTGACGGTCGGTGGGATCCGCTACCTGCTCGCCGGGGGTGACCCCGGCGAGGTGGGCAAGGCCAAGGACACCCTGAAGTACGCAGCGATCGGCTACGGCGTCGCGATCCTGGCACCGGTGCTGGTCGCCATTCTCAAAGGCTTCGTGGGCGGGTGAGCCGGATGCCTACCCATTCACGCACCTGGAGCAAGATCGTGCTCGCCGGCTTCGCCGCCGCGATGGCTGCGGTTGCCGTGGCAGGTTCACCGCCGCGCGCGGAGGCAGAACCGGCTGCGGGGCCGGTGATGGCGGCTGCCAGCCCGAGCCCGCAGCCACCGGCTTCGCCCAGCCCGACCCCGGCGCCCACCGCACCGGCGCCCGCTCCGACTGGCTCGCCGACGACGACACCGAACTCGCCGTCGCCGTCAGCCACCTCCTCGGCCCCGGGTCCGTCAACCTCACCGCCGGCGAGTCCGGGCCCGTCGAACACCGATACGGGCGGGTGCGGCTGGTTCGACGTGACGTGCCGAGTCGAGAACGCGGTGAACGGCTGGTTCAAGAGCCTGGTGACCTCGGCGATCAACCCGGTCTTCGACATGTTGGGCCAGTCGCTGCTGTCCACGCCTCGGCTGGACCAGATGCCGCGGGTGTCGGGCCTGTGGAACGGGTCGATGGTGATCGCCAATGCGGTCTTCGTGCTGTTCGTCCTGGCCGGTGGGCTGATCTTGATGGGGCACCAGACCCTGCAGACCTCCTACACGGTCAAGGACATTGCGCCTCGGATCGTCGTGGCGGTGGTCCTGTCCAACATCAGCCTTTTGCTGGTCGGCCACGCGATCGAGCTGGCTAACGGCCTGTCGGCGGCTCTGCTGGGCCAAGGCGTCGATCCCGAAGTGGCCGCCGGGCAGCTCAAGAAGGTCATCGTGCATGCCGTCAACCCGGGCGACGTAGGGATCTTCATCGTGCTGGTGGTCATCTGGGCAGTGCTGCTCGGGCTGATCCTGACCTTCATCTTCGTGATCCGGGTCATGCTCACGATCTTGCTGATCGCCGCCGCGCCGCTGGCGTTGATGTGCCATGCGCTGCCGCAGACCGAGGCGCTGGCCAAGTTGTGGTGGCGGGCCTTGGCCGGGGTGCTGGCGATCCAGGTAGCGCAAGCGCTGGTGTTCATCACCGCGATGCGGGTGGTGTTCACCACCGACATGGTCACCTGGTTCGGGTTGCACACCCCCGCCGACCAGCTCGATCTGTGGATCACCGTGTGCCTGCTGTACATCTTGGTGCGGATCCCGTCCTGGATCTCCCGGCAGGTGTGGCAGGGCGGCCTGTCGCGCAGCCCGCTGGCACGGGCGGCCAAGACGATCGCGATGCTGCTGATCTTCCGCGGCGCCTTCGCCAAACTCAAGGCCGGTCGCAGCGGCACCGGTACAGCGCAGCCTTCACTCCGGCCGCCCCAACCAGGTCAAATAC
>NZ_SMKY01000334.1 GCF_004349235.1 Actinomadura darangshiensis
CCTCCACCCCCTGACCACCCCGGCAGGACCCTGGCCGCAACGGGCGTCTGCTCCGCAGCCTGACGCCGCCCGCGCACAAAATGCCTTTCATACCGGCGGCCATGCCCCGTCAAGACGCCACATCCGGCCGAATTGCAGAAATTCGTGCACGCCCCGATGTGCTGACTCTGAGTATCGAGATAAGCGGGTACCTCGGATCGGCGTAGCTGGTCAGGTGCTGGCGGCTTGTCCGGTTTGATCTTGGCTGCCTGAAGTCTGATCATGGTGGGGTGTCCGCCGGTGAGCAGCCTTCCTATGAGCAGCTTGCGGCGGAGAACGCGCGGCTTCGGGTGATGGTGGAGTTGCTGCGGTCGGAGTTGGCGGAGCCGAAGGCACAGCTGGGTGCGAACTCGCGGAACTCCTCCAAGCCGCCCTCGTCGGACGGGCTAGCCAAGCCGGTGCCCAAGTCGGTGCGGGGCAAGAGCGGTAGGAGGCTGGGCGGCAGGGCCGGACGTTGTTCCAGGTGGCTGATCCGGACCGGCGGGTGGAGCATGTGCCCGGGCGTTGCCGGGGTTGCGGGGACGATCTGGCGGGAATGCCCGGGGCCGGTGCGAAGCGGTGGAGACCGTCTCGGTCGCCTGCACCACGACGCCCGACCGTCCCGCCCAGGTCGTCTCCGACCTGCGGACCCACTACGACAACGGCGGCTTCGGCGACGCCCCGTCGATGGGCCGCGCCACCAAGCTTGAAGAGGCGGCCGGGTACGACGGCGGCACCCCGACCTACGTGACGAAGTCCAAGACCACTTACGACTCCGTCGGACGCAAGACAAAGGTGGAGGACGCGCTCGGGCAGGCCAGCACCACCGCCTACACGGACACCCACGGCCTGACCACTGGGACGCAGACGACCACTCCGCCGGCCACACCGGGCAATGCGTCCACGGCACTGACCACCGTGCAGGTACTGGATCCGGCCTGGGGCCTGCCGACCCGCACTACCGACGCCAACGGACTGCACACCGATCTCGTCTACGACGGGCTGGGCCGGCTGACCGAGGTGTGGCTGCCCAACCGGTCCAAGGCGGCCGGCGACCAGAAGCCGAACTACGAGTTCGGGTACCGGGTGACCGAGGGCCAGATCACCGCGGTCACCACCAAGACCCTCACCAGCGGCGGCGCGCAGCGGGTCGCCAAGATCGAACTGCTGGACGGGTGGCTGCGGTCCCGGCAGACCCAGGCACCGGGCCCGGACGGCCGGCTGATCAGCGACACCTTCTACGACGAGCGCGGCCAGGTCGTCAAGACCTACGCCCCTACCCCGCGGCCGGTGACCCGGAGACCGCCCTGTTCGGCGTCGGCACCCCCGGCAACATCGAGACCCAGACCCGCACCGAGTACGACGGGCTGGGCCGCAAGACCGTCGAGAAGCTCACCAAGGGCGACGGGTCGCAGCCCGAGCAGGAACTGTGGCGCACCACCTACGCCTACGGCGGCGGGAACCGCGTCTCGGTCACCCCGCCTGACGGCGGCACCCCCACCGCACAGATCACCAACGCCCGCGGGCAGTTGATCGAACGCCGCCAGTACGAGGCGTCCACCCCCACCGGCGACTACGACGCCAGTCACTACACCTACACCCCGGCCGGGGAGATCGCCTCGGTCACCGACCCGTCCGGCAACACCTTCACCACCACCTATGACCTTCGTGGACGCAAGATCCAGACCACCGACCTCGACAAGGGCACCACCACCTTCACCTACGACGACCTCGGGCGGCCGACCTCGACCACCGACGCCCGCGGGAAGAAGGTCTTCACCACCTACGACGGCCTGGGCCGCAAGACCGCCACCCACGAAGGAACGGTCGACGGGCCGCTGCAGACGTCGTTCACCTACGACACTGCGGCCGGCGGCAAGGGCAAGCTCGCCAAGGCGATCCGCCACCACGACGGCGCACAGTACATCGACCAGGTGCGCGGCTACGACGAGCTCGGACGCGTCGAGGCGGCCAGCGTCACCATCCCCGCGCAGCAGGGCGCGCTGGCGGGCACCTACCTCTACACCAAGGCCTACAACCTGGACGGCACCGTCCAGAGCGAAAGTCCTGTCGTCGCCGGAGGACTGCCCTACGAGACCGTCGTCCACACCTACGACACCTGGCAGCGGCCCACCCGGCTGACCAGCCCCAAGGGCACCTACGTCAACGACACCGTCTACACCGCCACCGGCAAACCCCTCATCCTCGAACTCGGCGTCGAACCCAAACGCGTCTGGCAGACGTTCGCCTACCAGTACGGCACCCAGCGGCTGGACCGCGCCCGCAGTTACCGCGAGGGCCTCGAAGGCTCCGACCGCAACGCGGTGTACCACTACACCGACGCCGGCACCATCACCTCCATCACTGATGACTCTCGCGACGGTGTCGACAACCAGTGCTTCACCTACGACCACCTGCAGCGCCTCACCCAAGCCTGGACGCAGGGCACCACCAGCGCCTGCGCGGCCGAACCCACCGACACGCTGATCGGCGGCCCTGCGCCGTACTGGCAGGGCTTCACCTACGACAAGGCCGGCAACCGCACCGGTGAGACCCGCCACGGCCTCGACGGCACCGCCGACACTGTCCGCACCTACACCTACGCCCCTGCCGGGCAGGGCAACCGCCTCACCCAGGTCGCCCAGACCGGACCGGCCGGGCAGCGCACCGACAGCTACACCTACGACGCCACCGGCAACACCACCGCCGTGCAGACCGCCGACGGCAGCCCCAGCACCTCGACGCAGACCTTCGAGTGGGACACCGAAGGCGACCTGGCCAAGGTCACCGAGAACGGCAGCGACGAAACCTACATCTACGCCGCCGACGGCACCCGCCTGATCCGCAAGGACCCCGCCGGTGCCACCCTCTATCTGCCGGACGGTACCGAACTGCGCGCCCTCAACGGCGCCTCCACCACGACCGGTACCCGCTATTACAGCTTCGCCGGCAAGACCGTCGCGATGCGCACCTCGAACGGCCCCATCACGTACCTGACCAGCGACCACCAGGGCACCAGCCAAGTCGCCGTCAACTCTGCCACCATGGCAGCACGACCCGGCGCTTCACCCCGTTCGGCGCGATCCGCGGCTTCGACGACGACGCCACCTGGCCGGGCGACAAGGGCTTCGTCGGCGGCACCCAGGACACCACGGGCCTCACCCACCTCGGCGCCCGCGAATACGACCCCGACACCGGCCGGTTCCTCACCGTCGATCCCGTCTTCGACTTCACCGACCCGCAATCGTGGAACGGATATGGCTACGCCGGGGGATCCCCGGTCACCTTCAGCGATCCCGATGGACTGACCAGATGCGACGTCGGCGCCTGCCCCACCCCCTGGCAGAACGTCCACGGGCCCAATTTCTGCGAGACACATAACTGCCACAAGAGCGGCGCACCTTACAACGGACCGGCGTGGGCCGACCCCGATAACAATCCTTACAGCGGGCAAAACGGCCGGTACGACCGGCGGAATTATAACCGAGCTCAGAACTACCTCAAACAGCACTCGAGACTCGCCCAACAGCTCTCCGTCCAACGCATGGCTGAGCGAATCGCCTGGCAAAAGGAAATCCACAGGCGGCTTGCGGCAAGGGCCGCCGCGCTGCGCGCACAACAAAACTCCTGTCATGGCTGGAAATGCGGATTCCAAAAGGCTGCCGGCGTCCTCGGCGTCGTCAGCACGATTGCCGGAGCCATTCCATTGTGCACGGCGTGCCAGGCGGTCTCGGTCGGGCTCGGGCTCGCCTCCGCGGGGCTGTACGCAGCGACCGGTGACTGGAAAATGGCCGCGAAACAACTGGGTTCGACCGCGATCGGGTTGGTCGCCGGCGGCACGGGTCTTGGCATGATACGAACGTTCGGGAAGTTCGGAAGAATGTACAAGTACACATCGTCGTCGTCAAAGATTAGCCGCGCGTACGGACACGGTCGGACCATGCTGAATCACGGAGGTGCGGTCGGCAGCTTCCAGAAGGCCGCACGAGGGGCCGGTCGGGGTAAGTCATTCCAAATGTACTGGGGAACCAAAATCCAGTGGTCCGGCACCGCATTGGGAATGGCGGCGACTTCATGAAAGGTGTATGATCTCGCGGGACTGGAGGCAGCATGGCACTGACCGCGGCGATCTCGGCCCTAGCGCTCGTCATCGCCCTCACGCTGAGGGACCACAAACTGCTCGGCCCCGGCGGTACGGGCGCCGCCGTCATGGTGTGGGTGGCGGCCCCAGTGCTATTGCTGATCAAGCTCAAGTGGTATGGCTGGTCAGCCGAGAAGACTCTCTGGTCCACTGCGGCACTGTTCATGTGGGTGATCGTGTGTGGCACGGGAAGGCCCGGCATCTTGCTCTCAACACTCTTCATGGATGAGCCTAATGTGCCGCAGCGTGTGCTCCTGAGATCCTTCATCGGGCAGGCCGTCCTGGTCATTGGCATCGTCGTATTCGTAGCTGTCGACGCCTATGCGTAAGACAGCCGAGAATCAAGTGTGAGACCGCTACACACCCCCCCCTTCTCGGCCAAGGCCGACTACGCGGGCATCAGGGCGAATGCGTTCTCAGGTAGTGAGATCGAGTAGTTGAAGTGTGTGTGGTCGGGGTGTGCCCGGTAGTGGTCGTTGGCGGCGGCGATGTTGCTCCAGCCCATGAGGTCGGTGAGGGCGATGGCCAGGTTGCGCAGGCCGGCCATGTTGCGTGGTGCGTGACCGGTGCGGACGTGTGAGCGGTCCTCGGCGTAGGTGACGTCGCGGACGTGGTGCAGGGCTTCGATGGACCAGTGCCCCCGGATCAGGGCGGCGAGCTGGGCAGGGGTTGCGTGGCCCGGGGCGAGGCTGGTGACGGCGTAGACGGTCTTGATCGTCGTCGTGCCGGTGGTGCGGTTGGTGCGGCGGCGTTTGACCTGGAGGGCCTGGACGGCGTGCGGGAACAGCAGACCGGGCCGGACGGTGCAGACCTTCAGCCGGCGGATCTCCCGGCGGCCGTGCCCGTCGGCGACGGTGCGGTCCTGCAGCTCGATCTCCCGCCAGGGCAGGCGTTTGAGCTGCCGGTGCAGGTTCTTCTGGTTCCCCTTCACGACCAGGAGGTAGTGCGCCTTGTGTCCCTGGAACCAGGCGGCGGGCGTGTTCGCGCTGGGTGTGCAGGGCGTCGGCGGTGACGACTTTGCCGGTCAGGTCCAGGCCGACCAGCAGCGGGACGAACGCGGGGATCTCGTTGCTCTTGGTCTCGATCTGCCGTTGCGCCACCACGGCCTGGCTGTCGTGCAGGGCCGCCGCGAGCAGGTGCGTCACCGTCCCGTCCGGGCGGCGGCTGCCCCGCAGCGTCTTGCCGTCCACCGACATCGCCTGCGGTGCGGCCTGGTTCCCCGCGTCGGGGTCGTGGGCCAGGGCCGACAGATACGCTCCGATCGTCTCGTCTCGTCTCGTCCCGTCGAAGGCGTCGCCGTCGAGCCGAGTAGCCGCCCCAGCGTGGTCACGACCGGCCGTGCCGACGGCAGCCTCAGGTCGGCGAGCACGCGTGCGTCAAGTTCCGCGGTGATCCTGTCGATCTTGGCCAGGCTGGTGGCGCCGCTGAGCACGGCGACCAGGCACAACGCCAGCATGGGGCCGAGCCGGTACCGGCGGCCTCGGCGACGCCGCGGATCGGGAATGCGGTCCAGCACCTCCACCAGCGTCGGCAGGCCGGGAAGGTCGGTGGCGGGAGATGGCAGGACGACGCCCTCCCGCCGTGGCGAACCAGGGCGTCGATCGGGGAAGATGGCACGCGAACGCGGTCCCTGTCTTGATCGTCTGGCTTAGACACCCAAGATCATCGGGGACCGCGTTCATCGTTCACAACCCCGGGTACCGCCTGCCGTTGGCCTGCCGATCTACCGGCTCATCTCAGCACCTGAGAACGCATTAGCCCTGGCACGAACCAGCACACGACATCACGCAACCACACCGACCGAGATCAACTTCTCAAACACGCACTCAGACCCGCTCATCCAGCCATCCCTGAACGAGATCCGCCGTCTCCTGGCCAGGCTGCTCATCTCCGCCGCCACCACCATCGACCCTGTCCTGCACTGGTCACTGTTCCGCCGCACCCACCAGACGCTCGCTCTGATCAGCCACTACCGGCAGCGCGGAGACCCTATCCCCCAAGAACTGCGAATGTAGTACAGGTAGATATTGCGATGAATAACCAAAGTGGAGGGCTTGATCTCTATGAAGTAAAGGTGAACCGTTCGAACCATATGAAAGGGCAGCGCAGGAAGGGCAAGTGGCTGGAGAAGACCTATAATTTCAAGTTTCCGGCTATGGCCGATTCGTACAGCGATGGCGGTGGTTACGGTTCTGTCGTGGCAGAACGAATCGGTATTGGCGTGCTGACGCGGATCGATCCGCGCGAGCTGGGTGGGCGAGGTAATGCTGGAATCTGGCAGGCGCGAGCAGCGGCTGCGTCAACTTCCCGCGCGCGTGGTTGTCTATTTCGTAATGGTGATCGCTTTTTCATGGTGCATCTTACGAAGAGGTCATGCGGAAACTGGTGCAGGGGGCGCGCTGGCCGGGGAGCTGGCGGGCTGAATGGACGATCCCGACGCCGGGGGCGTTGACCCAGGCTAGACGGCGTCTGGGCGTCGAGGTGATGCGTGATCTCTTCGAACGCGTAGCGGTTCCCGTGCCCCGCGCTCCACGAAATCGGTGCGCAACGAGAAACCGAGGTTAGGCCGGCAATCCGGTTTCTGGCCACCGACGCCGTCGGCGATGACAGGCTGATCATCGCCGACAATGGGGTGTACAGTAACGAAAACCGGAAGCGGATGTCAGTTAAGGATTCGTGGGTGTCGAGCCGAGGGGTCGAATGAGAAAGACTATCCAGCTGGAGGCGATATCTGGTGGGTATCGGCTCAGTTTGACGAAGTCGCAGCACCGGGTACTCGTCAATGTATTCGCGGCGTTCAAGGAGAGCTTGCGGATGCAAGGGAGATCGATCTGCTGATCGGGTCGGCCGGGAACCGCGTGGAAGGTCTGCTGGCGAGCGGCGAGCAGGGTTCCGGAAGTCGAGTCGTAGTCGATGTGACCTATGAGGAGGCTCATTCGATTTATGCGCTGCTTGTCTGCACGCTACTTCTATTCGCGAACGAAGAGACGTTCTTCTCTAGAATCGGAGCCTTCAGAGAGAACCTTACCGACATGGCCCACGGCTTTTGGAAGGTGGTTCGTGAGTTGGGCGACTGATATGCGGCGGCACGTGGTGCTGGCTGCGGGGGAATGGTTGCGTGTGGTGCGCATGCTTGGGGGGCCGGTGCCGGACGTCGGCATGGACGGGTGGCGCAGGCGGCGAGTGACGCATGTGGAGGCCGGGCTACGAGGACTGGCGGTGTCCGGCCGCACCGGCGCCGGCCGTCGATGGGGCAGGGCCACTCGGGGGACGGCAGGACAGGTGGTGGGACGCGGCGCCTGCGGGAAGGGCGGGCCGGGCGGTGGGACAGGGGTGCTGGCGGGAATAGTGGGCGGACGGGGCGCGGGTTCCGGCGTAGCACCCGGCTGCCGGAACGGTCGGCGGACTCGACGGCCGGCATGGACGCGCGGCGAGGACGGCGGTGGGCAATGCACGCGGGGCCTGTCGGCGAGGAGCAGCGGTGTCCGGTCGGATTGGCACGCGGCCTGGACGTCCTGCCCGTTGTTGGCCTTTGGCCTTGTGGGGTCGCCGCCCGCCGCGTGACCGTGGCACGTCGCAGGTCAACGAGCCAGACGTGGACGGCGAGAGCCCCGTTCCGTGTGTTGCGCGCGGATCGGGGGCTCTGCCTCCTCAGGGACGGGTCAGGTCAGGTCGAGGACACCGTTTTTGACCTGGGACGCGAACGCCTGCCACGCGGAGGGACCGAACACCAACTTCGGCCCGTCCGGGTCTTTGGAGTCCCGCACCGCCACCGCTGCCGCCAAGTCCGCCACCTCGACGCACGCCCCCCCGCTGCTGTCACTGCTGCTGCTCTTACGCCACTGCTCATCAACGGGGCTCACAGCCGCCACATCCACACACTCGGCTCCCGACGAGTCGCTGTGGCTGCTCTTCTGCCACTGAGTAGCTCTCACCGGCACGACTGAGCCGACTTCAACGCAGGAGCCCCCCGAAGAGTCGCTGTGGCTGCTCTTGCGCCAGCGGGTGACGTTAACGTCCCACATCTTCACAACTCCTCGATGACCCTTCTGATCAGGCGCTCTGACTCTTCGGCCGTCAACGCCGACGCCCTCACTTGATCGAAGACTACGACAAGCTCATCTAGATCATGTGGGCTTTCGATCAACCGGCCATGGCCGCCGGCCGCATCAACGAAGCCCACATCTGGACGGTCGGCAAAGTTCAGAAGGATGATCTCGCCTGCCTGGAAGACGGGCGCGTTGGCCGGGATGACTTGAAGTGTTGCATGAGGCAGTTGAGCCAGTTCAAGAAGGTACTCAAGCTGTCCACGCATCACTTCTGGTCCAGCCGCGACGCTCCTGATGGCGATTTCGCTAAGCACGATAAGCAACCATGGCGGCTGCTCCCTCTCGAAGATCACTCGTCTCGCCATCCTCGCGGCGATGAGCTCCTCCACCTTCTCCTTCCGGTGTCCAACCTTGAGCACCTTGCTGGCGTACTCCTCCGTCTGGAGCAAGCCCGGTATGAGCAGCGGTTCAAAGATCCGCATGTAGGTCGAGTCCGGCTCAATCTCGATAAAGGGACGGAACCCTGGAGGCACGACCTGGATGTGCTCCAGTTGCTGATTCCATTTCCATATGCGGTGGAATGTCCCGTTCGTCTCAAAGAAGGAGTCGCAGTCCCTGGCAAAGTCCTCGGATGGTGCGTTCTTGCCCGACTCGATCTGTCCGATCCATTGGGGCGTGTAGCCGAGCCTTTCCGCAAGCTGAGGCCGAGACAAACTGGACGTTTCCCGATAAGTGCGCAACTCCACACCGAAGTACTCTGTCGGCGAGGATGGGATGCCGGGGTCGCAGGGGCGGCGGGGCACGGG
>NZ_SMKY01000335.1 GCF_004349235.1 Actinomadura darangshiensis
CCCCACCCGGGCACCGCAAGCGGCGCAAGACCGGGCGCTGCCCGCCGCGCCGCCCACCCGCATCACGATCCCGGCCGTCGGCATCGGTTCACCGATCTCCCGCGCCGGGTTGCGCCCGGACGGCTCGCTCCAGCCACCCCACCCACCGCACCAGGACGAGGCCGCCTGGTACACCGGATCGGCCACCCCCGGGCAGCCCGGCGCCGCCGTGATCGAAGGACACCTCGACTCCACCTCCGGGCCCTCGGTGTTCTACCGGCTCGGCCGACTGCGGCCCGGAGACACCATCCAGGTGTCACGAGCCGACCGCACCACCGCGGTGTTCATCGTCGACACCGTCCGCCGATTCCCCAAGAACGCCTTCCCCACACGCGCCGTCTATGCCGACACCCCGCACCCGTCCCTCCGCCTGGTCACCTGCGGCGGCCCCTTCGACGACCGCACCGGCCACTACCGCGACAACACCATTGTGTTCGCGCACCTCACCGCCGCCCACACGGCGCCGCCCTGACCCGCGCATCGGGCGGCGGCGTGTCAGCCGGCCGGTGCCCACGGCGGTCATGAAGACATATCCGGCGGTCGCGTTGTCGACCGCGGTGCGGGCCAGCGCGGCCATCTCCAGGGCCGTGTCGGGGCCGATCCCGGCCAGCGCACTGGGGCAGACGATCCGGACGCCGCGCAGCCGCGGCTCGACCATGTCGATCATGATGGTGAGGGCGCCGTCGTGCCGTTCGACCAGGGGGATGCGCAGTCCCTGGCCAGGGTGACCATTGCCGCCGGGCAGGTCGGTGGCGACCGCGAAGACACCGACTCGGCGCCCGGGGCAGAGCACCGGCCGGTTCCCGTGAACCAGGCAGGACGGCGCCTGACCGGTATGCAGGCGTCCCTATCCCGTCGGCGACACCCAGGTGGCCGCCGACGACGGCCCGCTGCAACGCACGACGGGGCGGCGGTGCCAGGTCTTGCGTGCGACGCCGCCTGCGCAGGCCACCTCGGGGCTGACCCCAGGGCGCGGTTCGCGGCGCCAATGCGTCACGTGCACGACTCCGGATTCCACCAGTAGTCCTGCACCAGGCCCAGGATGCCCATGAGCATGAGCGCGACAGGACGGGACGGTTGAAGCCCGAGGGTTCCTGCCGCCTGGGCCAGGCTGGCGTCGGGCGCGATCCGCTGGGCGGCCTCATGGGTGTTGTCCATGGTGGGCAGCCCGATACCGATGTCCAGGAACGGGCGGATCTCCGCCTCGCCGACCAGGTATCGCACCACCCGCGTGAGCATCTGCCGGGAGTGGCGCGCCATGTCGATCAGGCATGGGAAGGCATGGAAGACCTTCTCTCCGGCCTGCCGGTCGACGGAGGTAGTTGTCCGTGCCTCCCCGCAGGAAGCTCCAGACCCGCGCCGAATGCGTCACGTCGGTGTCTATCCTGCGATCTGATAACGACGCCCCAAGACCGATTGCCCCGCCGAACCACACGCACGACCAGTCCGGGCGAGGTCGGCGTTTCGTGGCTTCACTGGCTGAGGCTCGGTCAGATCGGAATCCTCGGCAGGAGAGTGACGATCTCGAATCGCGTGTCGAGGCCGGTGATGCGGAGGATTTCGATGAATCTGGGTGCCGGGTTGAGCAGCACGTAACGGCCGTCGAGGACGCGGACCCGCTTCCATGCGATGATCATTTCGCGGAGGCCGGCGGAGTCGCAGAACGCCATGCGGGAGAGGTCCACGGCGACCAGTGGTGGTGTCCGCGTGCTGATCGCCTGCGAGAGCTGGTCGGCCACGCCCTGGGCCATGGCGACGTCGAGTTCGCCGGTGATCGTCACTACCTGCCACCCGTCCCGCTGGGCCCGCGTGAACGTGGTGCCGTTGGGCAGCGAGTTGGCGGGTGCGACCATGGTCGATCTTCCTTCGGAAGCGAGAGGGGCTTGGTCGCTGCCCATTGTCGCAGCTCCCGGCACCCTCGTCATGGCGGCTTCCGCATGCATGGCGGGCTGGCCATTGGTTGCCTTCCGTGCGCAGATCTACTGCGGGACGGCGTCCAGTGCGGGGGCAGACGCGGTTGCGAGCCCGGCACTCCGACTACGACAAGCTATGGACGGTGCCGGGCCGCTGGCGGTAGCCGCTCACCGTGATGATGGTCTGCAGTGTGTGATCTTTCAGCGTTCCTCCTGCGGCACGGGTGTCGGCTTGCAGCAGGAAGGCGGCGAAGGCAGCGCCCAGCATGATGCCTTCCAGCATTGCGGCCCGCAGCGGGCCGGCGAGGGATTCGTCGGGGCGCGCCGCCAGCGTGACCAGTGCCGACACTCTCTGCACCGTCCACCTGCTGCTGGACGGGACTGAGCACAGCCGAGCCGAGGCCGACGTCGTCTTCATATATCAGGAAGTGTCCGCAGGGTCGCCTGAGCGTCAGAAAATGATTGCGTCTTGGGGACGGCCCCATCGTTTGCTATATGCCTTTGCTCTCCTTGCTGGAGATTGAAACCGAATGGTGTCTTCGGTACGAGGAGATGCAGGTCATGGCTTCGAGGTCGCCGAGTGCGCCCCGGGAAGCGGGTGGGGAAACGGAGACGGACTCCCTTCTTGCATGGGCCGAGGGGTCGGGGAGGCGCCGGGTGGCGCAGCCGCGGCAGGACGGGTTGCGGTTCGCGTTCTACGGGCGGGTGTCGACGGAGGATCATCAGGATCCGGTGACGTCGCGGGCGCGGCAGCGTGATCAGGCCGCGGCGCTGGTCGGTGGGCATGGGCGGGTTGTGGCGGAGTATTTCGATGTCGGGTACAGCCGGGTGCTGCCGTGGGCGCGGCGTCCTGAGGCCGCGGCGTTGCTGGTGGCGATGGCCGATCCGGATCGCGGGTTCGACGCGATCGTGGTGGGGGAGTATGAGCGGGCGTTCTACGGCAATCAGTTCGCCCAGATGGCGCCGCTGTTCGAGCATTACGGTGTGCAGCTGTGGATGCCCGAGACCGGCGGCCCCATCGACTTCACCGCCGAAGCGCACGAACAACTGATGGTCAACCTCGGTATCCAGTCCAAGCGCGAGATCACCCGGACCAGGATCCGGGTCTCCACAGCGATGGCGGTCCAGACCCGCGAACAGGGCCGGTACCTGGGAGGCCGCCCTCCGTACGGATACCGGCTGGTGGACGCTGGCCCGCATCCGAATCGGGCGCATGCTGCTTGGGGGCGTCGGGCTCGCCGGCTGGAGCCCGACCCGCAGTCCGCGCCGATCGTGGAATGGATCTTCGCCCAGCGGCTGGTCGGGCACAGCATGGCGCGCATCACCCGGGCGCTCAACGACATGTGTATTCCCTGCCCGTCGGCGGCCGATCCGCGGCGTAACGCTCATCGGTCCAAGCAGGTGTGGAGGTTGACCACGGTGCGGACGATCCTGGCCAATCCTCGATACACCGGGCGGCAGGTGTGGAACCGTCAGCCGAGCGAGCATGATCTGATCGATCCGTTCAACACCGGGCTGGGGCATCGGCAGGTGCAGCGGTGGAACCTGCCCGACGGCTGGGTCATCTCCGCCCGTCCCGCGCACCCAGCTCTGGTCAGCGAAGCCGACTTCATCGCGGTCCAGGGCATTCAGACGCCGCGCGGTGCCGCTGCCAGGCCGGATCGCTGTTACCTGCTGGCCGGGTTGCTGCGCTGCGGGGTCTGTGGACGTCGGTTGGAGTCGTGCTGGGCCAACAACCGGGCGGCGTACCGGTGCAGGCACGGCCACAGCAGCGCGTCGCGCTCAGATCCGGATCGGCCCAAGAACCTCTACATCCGCGAGGACCGCATCTTGCCGCACCTGCCGGCGCTTCACGTTCTCCTGACCGGACCAACCGGCGCTGCGCCGGACGGTGCGTCACCCGATCCCAAGGAGGTCATCGGTCACCTGCGCTCCTGCAAGATCACTCTCATCTACGAGCCCGAAGACCGCACCCTGTGGACCAGCACCCCGAAGGAAGTGAAGACCACCATCGACCAAAGGCCCTGACACCACAACGCATCGCAGCGTTGCACGCGCCGTTCAAGTGCTCGAATTGCGGCTCGTGTACTCACGGCATCCACAACCACGGCGGAAGGAAGTGATCAAACAGCGAAAGACCGACCCTCTCGGGGGTGAACCAGGCACCGAGAGGCGCTCCGGAATGCCCGGAAACACCGAGTTATGTACAAACTGTGTGTCCGAGGGCGATCGCGACCAATTGCACATAATCCCGGCATTTCAATCGGTGAACCGTACCGGATCATGCTTAACTCTTAACTCTTAACTCTTAACTCTTAACTCTTAACTCTTAACTCTTAACTCTTAACTCTTAACTCTTAACTCTTAACTCTTAACTCTTAACTCTTAACTCTTAACTCTTAACTCTTAACTCTTATACTACCAGCTGGCTGCCATTTATGCGACCGCCTTGTCGTCAACTTCGCCAAGTTCATGAAGACCTACAGAACCGCGCTGGACACAGTTGATCGCTCGCATTGGGGGCGGGGTGCAGAATATCTCCGTGGGCCAGGTTTGCATCCCGGCAGAGCCTGCCGCGGACCCGCGCCGTATCTCACCGCCGCAGCCTGCGGGGTACGAGAGCGCAGGATACGGCCACCCAGTGTGATGGATTTCAGCTCCAGATAGATCATCTCGATCTCCTAGGGCTGGTGGTAGCGCTTCACGATCTCCATAGTTGAATGGCGGTGCGGGTCGAGCAGGGTGGTGATTCAGCTGGTAGTGACCGATGCAGTGCCCGCCGCCGGACAGGGTCCACGTGATCTCGGCATCGATCCCCCCGGCTCGGCACCCCGCCCAGCACCGAACGCCACGGTCGGTCCGCCAGGGCCTCAAGACGGGGGCAGCTGGCGCTAACTTGCGCCGGTTCGAATCCGGTAGCGACGAACCATTCCCGCAGGCGCGGGGCCGACCATGCGCTCACCGCCGTGACGCGCCGCCGATGGGAACCATCCCCGCAGGCGCGGGGCCGACGCCAGCTGCGTCTCGTACAGCTCCTTGATCCGCGAACCATCCCCGCAGGCGCGGGGCCGACGAGAACGACACGCTCTCGGTGCCGGTCTGGATGGAACCATCCCCGCAGGCGCGGGGGCCGACGACGCGCTCTTGGCCTTCAGGCCGAGCACGGACGAACCATCCCCGCAGGCGCGGGGCCGAGGCGGGTGACGCTGGCGCAGATGTCGTCCCAGAGGAACCATCCCCGCAGGCGCGGGGCCGACTCGATGTCGGGGGCGTGGAGGTCGGGGCGGTGCGAACCATCCCCGCAGGCGCGGGGCCGACCTCATGCCGGGCTCGTTCCGACAGCGTGCTGCTGAACCATCCCCGCAGGCGCGGGGCCGACCTGGCCGGGGTGTTCCGGCCGGCCCTGCAGGACGAACCATCCCCGCAGGCGCGGGGCCGACGGTTGGCTGCCCAACCGGCTCCTGCGAAGCCGGGAACCATCCCCACAGGCGCGGGGCCGACCGACCGGGCATCATCCTCTTCCTGGTCGTACCGGAACCATCCCCGCAGGCGCGGGGCCGACCCGCAGTACCGGCAGTGCATGTCCTGCAACGGCGAACCATCCCCGCAGGCGCGGGGCCGACCTCCTGCTCATCCCGCTGTGGCTGCAGATGCAGGAACCATCCCCGCAGGCGCGGGGCCGACCTTAGCGAGCGCGGTCTTGGTCAGGTCCGCGCCGAACCATCCCCGCAGGCGCGGGGCCGACGCCGAGGATCCCCGCGACACGGTCGACCTCCGCGAACCATCCCCGCAGGCGCGGGGCCGACGCTGTGACGGCGGGTCAGGCTGCTGCGGACCGGGAACCATCCCCGCAGGCGCGGGGCCGACACTTGTTCTCGATGTCGCCGAGCGCGTCCCGGCGAACCATCCCCGCAGGCGCGGGGCCGACTCCGCTACATCTGGGACAACCCCGGCGGCGAGGGAACCATCCCCGCAGGTGCGGGGCCGACCGTATGACCACAAGTGGGCAGTCCCCTGGCCTGGAACCATCCCCGCAGGCGCGGGGCCGACCCTGTGGGTGGGTGGTGCAGATCAGACGGCAAGGAACCATCCCCGCAGGCGCGGGGCCGACCACGACCCGCGCCGCCCACCAGCGTTCATGCCAGAACCATCCCCGCAGGCGCGGGGCCGACGGCCGACTGCCCCGGCCCGACGGGCGCGGCACGGAACCATCCCCGCAGGCGCGGGGCCGACGGTTACTGGACGCACCGATGTAGACAACATCGGGAACCATCCCCGCAGGCGCGGGGCCGACGCCGGCGTTGAGCTGACGCTGCCCGGTGGCCCAGAACCATCCCCGCAGGCGCGGGGCCGACGGCCGACTGCCCCGGCCCGACGGGCGCGGCACGGAACCATCCCCGCAGGCGCGGGGCCGACGGCCCCGGCGTCTCGCTTTCCTCGTATCTGCATGAACCATCCCCGCAGGCGCGGGGCCGACCCCTTGCCGACCTCCGGGGCCGCCTGCGAGATGGAACCATCCCCGCAGGCGCGGGGCCGACCGCGTCACCATCCGCAACCGCAACGCCGCCGGGGAACCATCCCCGCAGGCGCGGGGCCGACTTCGGCCGAGGTGAGCTTGCGCCCGACCTGGGCGAACCATCCCCGCAGGCGCGGGGCCGACGGCGGGGGGTTGAGTGAGGGAACACCTGTGAGAGAACCATCCCCGCAGGCGCGGGGCCGACACGGCCGCGGCGTCGGCGGGGAGACGCGGCTGGGAACCATCCCCGCAGGCGCGGGGTTGACGCCGTCCGCGCCGCGGAGGTCGTGTACGTCCAGGAACCATCCCCGCAGGCGCGGGGCCGACACCGTGACCCTCCGTGAACACGCCACCGACAACGAACCATCCCCGCAGGCGCGGGGCCGACAGCACCGGGCAACGAAAAAGGGCCCGCCCCCGGGAACCATCCCCGCAGGCGCGGGGCCGACGCGGTTGGTTCGCGGCCCGGTAGACCTTCAGGGGAACCATCCCCGCAGGCGCGGGGCCGACCCCCGCGAGATGCCGGCCCGGTCGGCTAGCTGCGAACCATCCCCGCAGGCGCGGGGCCGACAATCGACGAGGTTGGTGATCGCACCAGCGGGGGGAACCATCCCCGCAGGCGCGGGGCCGACGGTCCGTGAGGCGGCCGGGGGTGTGTAGGGGAAGAACCATCCCCGCAGGCGCGGGGCCGACGAACCGGTCGGACGGCCGTGGACGTCGCTGGGGAACCATCCCCGCAGGCGCGGGGCCGACAGAATCGGCACATCGCCCATCAGCCGGTCGAGCGAACCATCCCCGCAGGCGCGGGGCCGACGTTTAGGACGTCAAGAACTTCGAGCAGAGTCTCGAACCATCCCCGCAGGCGCGGGGCCGACTACCACTCCGTTCGGGACCTCCCGCCCGCCGACGAACCATCCCCGCAGGCGCGGGGCCGACGCGGCGTTCAAGCTCGCGCTGACGCACCCTGGCGAACCATCCCCGCAGGCGCGGGGCCGACCGGGCTGACGAGCGAGTTGACCGGGTACAGGAAGAACCATCCCCGCAGGCGCGGGGCCGACACCCTGGTTGTGCCGGCGACGACTGTCGCCAAGGAACCATCCCCGCAGGCGCGGGGCCGACCTGCGGTTCACCCACAAGCCCGCCCCTCCGAGCGAACCATCCCCGCAGGCGCGGGGCCGACTTGGTGCGGTCGGTGAGATCGACGTCGGTCAGGGAACCATCCCCGCAGGCGCGGGGCCGACGGCGGGAAACACCCCAGGCGCGGGCCGCGGCTAGAACCATCCCCGCAGGCGCGGGGCCGACGCGGCCGATCCGGTGGGGGAGATCCTCGATGACGAACCATCCCCGCAGGCGCGGGGCCGACGCCAGTAGACGCCCGGCCACGGCCGTGCACGTCGAACCATCCCCGCAGGCGCGGGGCCGACGGGCGTGACCCGGACGAGAGAAACCGGAAACGGGAACCATCCCCGCAGGCGCGGGGCCGACCCGGACACGCCCACGAGCATTCGCAATGGCGTAGAACCATCCCCGCAGGCGCGGGGCCGACCCGGCGGTACGGGAGAACGCCGGGCACACCCCCGAACCATCCCCGCAGGCGCGGGGCCGACGGTTCGGCTTCCCACGTCACCCACGGGCTTTGCGAACCATCCCCGCAGGCGCGGGGCCGACCCGCCCCACAGCTCGGCGGCCGCGCGGACGTGGGAACCATCCCCGCAGGCGCGGGGCCGACCCCCGCCCGACAAATGGACGAAAGAAGAACTCAGAACCATCCCCGCAGGCGCGGGGCCGACCCAACCCCACTCAGCGGACCGCACGAGCCCACCGAACCATCCCCGCAGGCGCGGGGCCGACGGGCGGTAGCCGACGCTGAATATCCGTCAACAGGAACCATCCCCGCAGGCGCGGGGCCGACACGTCGAGGCGCGCGGTGACGAGGTCGAGGTTCGAACCATCCCCGCAGGCGCGGGGCCGACGCCCGGCGTCTTGGTCATCAGGCGTCCCGCGACGAACCATCCCCGCAGGCGCGGGGCCGACCGATGATGAACGGCGTCGCGGGCGGCGCGTCCGGAACCATCCCCGCAGGCGCGGGGCCGACTCTCGACACGGACAAGGCCGTCCGCGCGCAGGAGAACCATCCCCGCAGGCGCGGGGCCGACGGCCCCGCCGCGTCGCGCGCGGCGGGGCCGATCGAACCATCCCCGCAGGCGCGGGGCCGACCTCGTGGTCGCTGCGCGCGCCGTTTTCCGCGGGGAACCATCCCCGCAGGCGCGGGGCCGACCGCATGCGGAGATAGGCGCGCGGCTCCGGGGCAGAACCATCCCCGCAGGCGCGGGGCCGACGACGTATTCGCGTGTGGTTTGGGCGGGGCCGGCGAACCATCCCCGCAGGCGCGGGGCCGACTCTCGACACGGACAAGGCCGTCCGCGCGCAGGAGAACCATCCCCGCAGGCGCGGGGCCGACCTCGTGGTCGCTGCGCGCGCCGTTTTCCGCGGGGAACCATCCCCGCAGGCGCGGGGCCGACCGCATGCGGAGAT
>NZ_SMKY01000336.1 GCF_004349235.1 Actinomadura darangshiensis
GGCCTTGACCATGTTGCGGATCTTAAGATCTTCGTGCGCGATGACATCGTGATCACGGACCAGGTCAAGCGCGGTCTTGTGTGCGTGGTCGAGGCGTTGGCGGCGGACCTTTCGGTGCAGGTCGGCAATCTTCTGGACGGCGCGGCGGTGGTTGGCGGTGCGCTTGTCCCGGCGGACGCGGGGGAAGCGGGCGAGGGCCTGCTGCGCGGCTTGGAGTTTCGCGGCGGCCTTGCGGGCGTGGCGCGGGTTGTCCATGTGCTCGCCGTTGGAGGTGGTGAGGATTGAGGCGATGCCCATGTCGATGCCGACCACGGAACCGGTCTTGGGCAGCGGTTCGGGCTGGGCCTGCTCGGCGGTCAGGATCACATACCAGCGGCGTCCTTCACGCTTGACGGACACGGTATTGACCGTGCCGACCACGGGTCGGTGCTGGTTGACCTTGATGTGTCCGACGCCTTGGAGGCGGACGCGGGTGAGGGGGTCGTGCGGGGTGGAGTCCCACCGGCAGCCGTCACCGTCCTTGGGAAAGTCCACCGTGTCGAACCAGTTCACGCCCCGGAAGCGCGGGTATCCGGGTTTTCCCCGGCCTTGACGCGCCGGAAGAACGCGGCAAACGCCTTGTCCAGACGGCGCAAGGTGGCCTGCTGGCTGGAGAATGACCAGCGGCCCTGGCGCTCAGGGTCGAAGGCCCGGATGTCCTTGAGCTGGGCGGACTGCTGCCCGTACTTGATGCTCGTCCTGGAGGCGTGCTGGTAGGCGTCGCGGCGTTCCTGCAATGCCCCGTTGTAGAGGGAGCAGTGATCGCGCAGCATCTCGCCGAGCGCTGCCGCCTGGCCCACGGTGGGCCGCATGAGGAACTTGTACGCACGGATCATCCGGCCCACCCACTTCCCAACGTTGGCCCGCTTGATCATACTACCCTTGGCGTATGTCACCACGCTGGAACCCGAACCCCGATATCCGCACCGGACGTCACGTCACCTACAACCTCCACGCTCATTTGGTGTTCGTCACCAAGTACCGCAAGGACGTCTTCGATGACGCCATGCTGGAGCGGTGCGAGGAGATCATGCGGGAGGTGTGCGGCAGCTTTGAGACCGAGCTGAGGGAGTTCAACGGCGGGCGTGATCACATACACCTGCTCGTGCACTATCCGCCCAAGGTCGCCCTGTCGAAGCTGATCAACAGTCTGAAGGGCGTCAGTTCTCGCTACCTGCGCGCCGAGTACACCGGCCGCATCAACCGCATCGGCCTGGGGTCGGTCTTCTGGTCCCGGTCCTACTTCGCCGGATCGTGCGGCGGCGCCCCGATCAGCATCGTCCGCCAGTACATCGAGGGCCAGAAGCGGCCCATCTGACCCTCACGACCGAGGCTGAGCGAACTCCGGCGCTGCGCGCCTCCGGTCCGAGGATGCGTTTCCCTCCCCGGCTGAAGCCGGGGATACCCACGCAAGATAAGGGATGGACACCGCCATCGACGCCCAGTTCGGCCCCGACCACTTCGTCACCGCACAGATGATGCGCCTCAACGCCGGCACCGGCGACCTGCAATGGGTCAACGCCGGGCACCCGGCCCCGATGCTGATCCGCGACCACCACGTCATCGGCGCACTCCAAGGCCACGGCACGCTGCCCGTCGGAGTCGGCGGAGCGACACCCCTGATCAACAGCACACAACTCCACCCCGGCGACCGTGTCCTGGCCTACACCGACGGCCTCGTCGAAGAGCACACCACCGGCGGGGAACAGTTCGGCGAGGAACGCCTGATCGCCACCATCGAACGAGTCGCCCCCGCCAGCGCGACCGTGCAGCAGATGGTGCGGGACCTCTCTTACACCCTCATGCGGGAAAGAGGCGGAATCACCACCGACGACGCCACCCTCTTCCTCATCGAATGGCGCGGCGGCACCGCCGACCACCTCACCCGGCCACTCCTGTGACCGCAGGATGCCGGGCCGGCCGGCCCAGGGCTCAAGGAACGCCGTTCTCTTGAGAGAGAGTCATTCGCAGCGTGTGATCGCGGTCATGCGGCGAGTTCGGCGCGGCGGTCCCGGGCAGGGTGGACGGTGAGTGCGCGGTCGAGCCCGGTGGTCCGGAGCAGCGCGGCGACCTGCGGGCCGGGGTCGGCCAGGCGCACGGTGATGCCGAGTCCGGCGGCGCGGCGCTGGGCGCCGATCAGCACGGCGATCCCGGCCGCGTCGGCGGACGCCACCTCCCCCAGGTCGAGGATGAGCAGGCGGCCGCTGTGCCGCATCGCGCCGATCAGATGCTCGCGCCGCGCTGGAGCGGAGGCGGCGTCCAAGGTGCCCGTCAACGCGACGATGGTGTGGCCGGGGCGCCGGTGGACGGGCATCCTCACTTCGTCGGGGGCCAGGACCAGGCTCCCCGCGGCCGACGCCCGATGGTGGTGAAAGTGGTCATGTCGATCTCCGATCGCAGATGGGCCGTGGCGCCCCGCCGGATGACGGGCGGACCGAGGTAGCGGGTCAACGTGCCACGAGGTCTTCGCGCAACCGCCCGCCCTCGGATTCCCAGGCGTTCTCCGAGTCGTCCCGGGTGCCGGCACGATCCGCCGGACCGGGCGGTGCGGTAAGGGCCGCGAGCAGGCCGGGGGTGTGCAGGTGGTTGGCGGGATGGGCTGCCAGCCGACGAGGACGGCCGTCCCAGTCGTCCGTCCGGAGCATGACGTGGGTGATGGGCGGTGGTCGCCGATGGGGCCGTGGTCCTGCAGCGCCAGGATCAGGCCCGGCAGTTCGGCGACCGGGTCGGTCGATCGGGGCCACCAGGCGCCGTCCAGCGCGGTTCGTGCCGTGCCGGGAAGGGCGACGGGGGCGCAGCCGCAGCCGCCGAAGGTGGTGACAGGCTGATCGTTGAGACGGGATGTCGTCGTCGCCGGATGATTTGATCCTACTTGATTTATTTAGAAATGTCCGGAAAATGCAGAAATGATTTCTGGGAGATACACTGGGAGGGCGAAAAGATTTTCTCTCCCCGGCCAGGCCGAACGGTCGGCCATCAGCACAAGTGATGGCGTCTGCGTGAATTGCCTGTGTCCGTAATCGGGCCGCCGCGGTCAACTGGTAGTGGCCGGTCACCGCGGGACTGTGCCGACCTGGTCCAGGGCCGCCCGCTCCTCCCCGAGCTGGACGGCCCTGGACGAGCAGCACGCCCGCTGTGGATAAGGACGTCACGATCGCTGATCGACGTGAGCCGGAAATGAGCGCTGTGACCACCGCAAACCACGCCGCTGCGATCCAGTCCCGGCAAGCCGCAACGCTCCCACCGTCCCGGGCCACGTGCCGCAGCACATCCCCTCAAGCGCGGACGCCGTCCACCATTCGCCCGCGGTCGTGTCCATCGGTCTGCCCGCTCCGGCACCCCAGGGCGTCCAGCATGCGCGGGCCTACCTGACCGCCCGCCACGCGATGGGCGTGAACGAATTTCTCTGGGAGTCCAGGAAACGGCCGATGCCCGACCGCGATGCCATCAACGCGGTCATCACCGCCGGCGACTCAAACCCCGCTTGGACGAACCCGCCGCCGCACCGTTCCGGCTGCCCCCGGCCGCACCGACACGAGACACGCTCACCCACCGGCCACCCAGACCGGCAAGGACCAGCCGACCTGGGGCGAACTGGACGACGAAGACTGGGACATTGAACCCCGACGGGTCCAGCGGAAGGAGCGATGACGGCCCGACTGGCCGACCGGTGCGGCGGTGCCTTGGCGTCCGGTTCAGTACCGGGTGATCGGTGCCCAGCGCTTGACCGCGAAGGCGCCGTGGACCACGGCGTCCTCGGCGCCCAGGTGGTCGGGCACCAGGCTCGCGCGGTGCTCCTGCCATGCCTCGGCGGGCAGGTCGGGGAAGAACTGGTCGGCGGGCATCACCGGACCGTGCATCTCCTCGATCCGGGTGACGGTGACATCGCCGAGCTTGAGTTCGTTCATGAGCGGTTCCTTCTTGTTTTCGGGCACGCCGAAGGCGCGACCGTCGTGTTCTGAAAAGGAGCGGGAAACGGGGGTGCGGGCCGGCTACTCCGGAAGCGCGCGCCGGGAGGTGCGGTTCCCCGACCGGCGCCTGAGCGCCGTGCCGAGGGGTGGCCGCGGCGTGCATCAGCAGTGTCATCGCGGCCTGCGACGGCGAACCGGCCTCGGTGGTCGCGATGACGAGCACCTGGCCCGTCTCGGTGCGCAGCGTCTGCTGAGTGACGGTCATCGCTCCCACCAGCGGGTGGCGCATCCGGTAGACCGCGGCGTCGCCGGACTTGACCTTGTGGTCGGCCCACAGCGTGGCGAACTCGGAACTGTGCACCGAGAGCTCGCCGACCAGCGCGGCGAGCGCCGGATCATGGGGGAACCGCCCGGAGGCGGCCCGCAGCGTGCCCACCACCGCGCGGGCCTTGGCCGGCCAGTCCTCGTACAGCTCGCGGGTGTGCTCATCCAGGAACACCAGGCGCGCCATGTTCGGGCGCTGCCCCGGGCGGTCGGGGCGGTCCAGGTCCAGATGCCCGGCGAACAGCGCGTGCCCGGCAGGGCTCCACGCGAGGACGTCGCTGCGCCGGCCCAAGAGCACGGCCGGTACGTCCGCGAGGGCCTGCATCAGTTCCCGGGCCGCCTCCCCCACCCGTTCCGGTGCCGCCCGGCGCCCGCCCGGTCGGCCCTTCGAGCCGGCGGCCAGCACGAACAGGTGGCGGCGTTCGGCCTCGTTCAGCCGCAGCGCGGTCGCGATCGCGTCCAGGACCTGCGGCGAGGCGTTGAACGACAACCCCTGCTCCAGCCGCGCGTAGTACGACGCGCTCACCCCCGCCAGCATGGCCAGTTCTTCGCGCCGCAGCCCCGGCACCCGCCGCTGGTCACCGTAGGTCTCCACGCCGAGTTCCTCGGGCTTCACCTGCGCGCGCCGGGTCCGCAGGAACTCGCCGAGCTGCCGTCGTCCGTCCATGGCCTCAGTATTCGCCGCTGCCCCATCGCCGGCCACACCCTGCCAGTGACAGGCATCGCGACCATGGGGCCCGCCTGAGGCCGGAAACAATGGGAGCCCGCCGACATCCGGCTGCGCCTCCCGGCTCGGGGCCCGGCGGGTCGCGGGTCACAGCCGGGAGGCCGCCCAGGTCCATACGCGGGGCCGTCCGAGCAGGATGCCCGCGCTGAGCAGTGCGAGGAGGGCGCCCCAGGCGGCGATCTGTCCGGGAGTGACCAGCGGGTCGGGTTCGCGGGCGGTGCCCACGGCGGCGTCGAGCGCGTCGTTGTCGAGGGCCCCGTGCATCATGTAGGTCACCGCGGCCAATCCGGCGATGAGCGCCGCTCCGACCCTGGTTCCGAACAGCGTCGCGCCCCAGAGTGCGAGCGGGAATCCGACCCAGATCAGGGCCAGCAGGCCGGCGACCACCATGGTCCCGATGCCCACGTAGAGCACGCTGTCGACCTGCTCGTCCGCGCTGTCCGCCGCTGTGAGTTCGTAGCCGCAGTCGAACAGCCAGAACACCACGTAAAGGCAGATGCTGATCAGAATTTCGGGCGGCCGGCGCACGCTGCCCAGCGGCACGTCGGGGTCGGCAAGGTCCATGTGTCTGCGCAACGACGAGCCCGGGGTGGATGACCACCGGAGGATGTTCCAGATCTGGTGTGCCATCGGGGGCGGAGCCGCCGCGGGCGGGACCGTCGCGGGCAGGGCCATCGGCTGCCGGTGGCGCGGTCCCGCGAATTCCCTCAGGGCGTGGTCCACCTGCTTCACCACGTTCGGCGGTAGCGGGAAGCTGTGGCCCGGGGGGCCGGCCTGCGTCCGCCTCCAGGCCAGCGTCGGATGCCGTGCGGCGAAATCCGGGTCGGCAGGACCGAGAAACAGGTCTGCGTACAGTACCGAGACGGCCGCCAGCTCGTTCCAGCCGACCTCCCAGACCGCGGCGCGGCGCGAGGTGACGCAGCGGAGCCCGGCGCTCTCGATGATCAAGTACCGGGCCGGGTGGACCCAGTTCCGTTTCACCAGGACCAGGCCCGCCGTCATGAGGACTCCGATGCCCAGCACCACGATGATCGCGGGAATGCCCGCACCGGTGACCGCCATCACCGGGGCCGCGACGAACATGGCCAGCGACAGGCCGACCCCCATGACGACCCCCGCCAACGCGCAGCCCTGGCTCTGCCTGCCGAGGTCGATCGTCACATGGGGCGGCGTGTCCGAAGGCGGCGGTGCGGACGTGGGGCCGGGATCACTGGACATATGCGGCATGTAACCAGCAGTGCGAGACTTCGACCAAGACGCTCGGACCGTGACGCTCACGCCGCGCCACTTACGTTAAACCGATCGATAACGCCGCGGATTACGCTTCGCCCGCTCCATTCCCAGAGCGCCGGGAAGAGCACCCGCACCCGTTGCCCACGCACAGAAATGCAGGTCAGCGAGATTCGCCGGACGCCGCCTCCCGATGGCGTCCGGCCACGGCCTGGCCGGAACCGGCCGGGCGCCGTCGCGCTGCCGGCCGGGTTCGCTGCGGTCAACCGGCGGGACGCGTGACCGCCGCCCGGCTGGCCGTTTGCGCAAAGGTCTGGGGCGTGGTCAAGACTGGGTGGCGGCTTGTTCCTTATCTGCGGCCATCAGGGTGGGCGGCCTAGAGTTTCTTGCCGACTCCGGCGGCGACCTTCAGTTTGGTGCGGGGGGCAGGTTCGTCAGGCCACCAGTCCTGGACGTCGACGACACCCGGTTCCACCAGTTCGAAGCCGTCGAAGAACCGCGCGATCTCGTCCTTGTGCCGGAAGCACATCGGGGATGGCGAGTTGACCGAGATCTCTTCGAGCTTGGCCTTGGCGGCCTCGTCGCTGCCGTCGGTGCAGAACTGGGACAGCATCAGATGACTGCCCGGGGCCATGCGGTCGCGGTACTGCGCGATCACCCCCGCCGGGTCGTGTTCGTCGGCGACCAGGTGGAAGAGTCCGACGAAGAGGATCAGGACCGGGCGATCGAAGTCGATCAGTTCGGTGAGTTCCGGGTGACTCATGAGGGCCTGCGGGTCCCGCACATCGGCTTGGATGGAGATCACCCTGTCGCCGTCCGCCAGCAGGGCGCCGTTGTGCACGGTCACGAGCGGGTCGTAGTCGACGTAGACCACGCCGGCCTTGGGGTTGATGGCCCTGACGGTCTCGTGCACGTTCGGCGCGGTCGGAATACCGCTGCCGATATCGAGGAACTGATCGATTCCGGCCTTGGCGCACATCTGCGTGACCCGGAGCAGGAACCTACGCTGTGCCTTGCCGAGCACCGGCAGATCCGGCGCGAGTTGTATGACCTGTGCGGCGGCTTCGCGATCGACCGCGTAATTGTCCTTGCCACCGAGGACGTAATCGTAGGCCCGAGCGTGACTCATCTGGGTCGGGTCCACTCCGGGGGGTACGAACTCGTGCTCACTCATGTTCGCAACAGTCCTGCCCTGTCTGGGTGTAATCGGTCGAAAGCCCGAGTCGCTCAGCGTATCCCCGATGGTGGACACGGTCGAGGTCCTTGGCCGGTATCCGTCAAGGGGGCGACCGTCGTGGGACGGAAATGAATGCGACCTGATTGGCGGATCCGCCGGGCCGGCGTCCCGTGCCGCGCCCGCGACTGTGTCGCAACAGCGTGACCTGCGCTGTTGTCGAGATGCTGCAACCGGATTCGTGGGTCATTCTGGGTGATATGAGCGATCAGCAGCGCGCGCTCGACCAGAACCCAGGCGGGCATGGACACGGACATGGCCACGGGCAGGAGCGTGCCGCGGCGAGGGCGTGGGCGAAGGTCACGCATATGGTGCGGCCTCATTCGCACGAGGCGGCCGACAAGGTCGATGCGGCGGCCGAGTCCAGCGCCGAGGGCATGCGGGCGTTGTGGATCTCCCTCGGTGTGCTCGGCCTGACCACGCTCGTCCAGGCGGTGATCGTGGCGTGGTCGGGGTCGGTCGCGCTGCTGGGCGACACGCTGCACAACCTCGGCGACGCCCTGACAGCGGTGCCGCTGGGCATCGCCTTCATCCTCGGCCGCCGCCTGCCCAACCGCCGCTTCACCTACGGGTACGGGCGCGCCGAGGACCTGGCGGGGATCGTCATCGTGCTGGTCATCGCCGCTTCGGCGGTCGCAGCCGGATGGACGGCGATCGACCGGC
This sequence comes from Actinomadura darangshiensis, assembly GCF_004349235.1. GTDB lineage: Bacteria > Actinomycetota > Actinomycetes > Streptosporangiales > Streptosporangiaceae > Spirillospora > Spirillospora darangshiensis. The sequence goes on from NZ_SMKY01000336.1 coordinate 8,129, forward strand.
TCCTGCATCCCCGGCCGGTGTCGCACCTGCTGGTCGTCGCGGCCGCGGGGCTGGCCGGGTTCGCCGGCAACGAACTGGTGGCCCGCTACCGGATCAGGGTCGGCCGCAAGATCGGCTCGGCGGCGCTGGTCGCCGACGGCCTGCACGCGCGGGCCGACGGGTTCACCTCCCTCGCGGTGCTGGTCGGCGCGGGCGGCGCCGCGGTGGGCTGGGGATGGGCCGACCCGGTGATCGGTCTGCTGATCACCTTGGCCATCCTGGGTGTGCTGGGGCAGGCCGCCCGGCAGATCTACCACCGGCTGATGGACGCGGTCGACCCGGACCTCACCACTCAGGCGCACGCGACGCTGGAAGCCGTCCCCGATGTCCTGGACGTGGGACGAGTCCGGCTGCGCTGGGTGGGGCACCGGCTGGAGGCCGACTGCCAGATCGTGGTGGCCCCCACCCTCTCGGTGGTCGACGCCCACCAGGTCGCCGTCGCCGCCGAGCACGCCCTGCTGCACTCACTGCCCCGCCTGGCCACCGCCATGGTCCACACCGACCCGCAGCAGGCGGACGGCATCGACCACCACGCCCTGCTCGCGGGACACCGGTGATCCCCCCAGTCCCGATCGTGGATGGCGCGGAAGAGAGTGTGGACGGCGAAGTAACCAGGCGTTGATCTTGCGCCGTCCTCGCCTCCTGGACGGTTCCCGGTCCTGAGCGTCGCAGCCGTTCGCCCCGGCCGCGTGGGGCGGTCGGGGCAACGGGTCGAAGGGCTGGGAGCGGGTCAGCGAGTGGAATTGGTGCTTTGGAGTTCGGGTGCCGCGCCCGGAGCGGGGACCGGGCCGCCAGGGGCGGGACGGGTGGCGGAGGGGCGGAC
>NZ_SMKY01000337.1 GCF_004349235.1 Actinomadura darangshiensis
AGTACGCCCTCTGCCTTGTCGCCTCAAAGAAGGGGCGCCTCACCGGTTCGCTGGTCTCGAAGTGAGCGCCGGCGGGTGCGGGGGCGGGCTGCCCCGTACCCGCCGGCGATCGCGAGGGTCAGGTGGCGGGCTTGTAGACGGCGACGGCGCAGGCGCTGCCCAGGCCGATGTTGTGCTGGAGGGCGACCCGGGCGCCGTCCACCTGGCGGTTGCCGGCCTTTCCGCGGAGCTGCCAGGTCAGTTCGGCGCACTGGGCGAGGCCGGTGGCGCCGAGGGGGTGGCCCTTGGAGATGAGGCCGCCGGACGGGTTGACGACCCACTTGCCGCCGTAGGTGGTGGCCTGGTCGTCGACGAGCTTGTGGCCTTCGCCGACGCCGGCCATGCCGAGGGCCTCGTAGGTGATGAGCTCGTTGGCGCTGAAGCAGTCGTGGAGCTCGATGACGTCGACGTCGTCGATGGAGACCTGCGCCTCGTCCATGGCCTTGCGGGCGGCGTGCTGGGAGACGCCGAAGCCGACGACCTGGATGGAGGAGTGGTCCTCGAAGCTCTGCGGGGTGTCGGTGGTGATGTGGTGGCCGGCGATCTCGACGGCCTGGTCCCACAGGTCGTGCTCGTCGAGGAACCGCTCGCTGACGACGAGGGCGGCGCCGGCGCCGTCGGAGGTGGGGGAGCACTGCAGCTTGGTCAGCGGGTCGAAGATCATCGTGGCGTTCTTGACCTCGTCGAGGGAGTACTCGGTCTGGAACTGCGCGTAGGGGTTGTCGACCGAGTGCTTGTGGTTCTTCCAGCCGATCCAGGCGTAGTGGTCGGGGGTGGAGCCGTACTTCTCCATGTGCTCGCGCCCGGCGTTGCCGAACATCTGCGGCATGGGCGCCTTGTCCAGCTCCCATTCGCGGCCGGCGGTCATGGAGCGCAGGTGGTGGTCGACGATGGTGACCTTGGACTCGCCCATGCCGGCGCCGAGGGAGCCCTTCTTCATCTTCTCCATGCCGAGGGCGAGGGCGCAGTCGGCGAGGCCGCCGCGGACGGCCTGGCGGGCGAGGAACAGCGCGCTGGAGCCGGTCGCGCACGCGTTCATGACGGTCATGACGGGGATGCCGGTCATACCGGTCTCGTAGAGGGCGCGCTGGCCCATCGACCCGTACATGGAGCCGGCGTAGGCCATCTCGACCTTGTCGTAGCCGACGCCCGCGTCCGCGAGGGCGTTGCCGACGGCCTCCTTGGCCATGTCGGGGTACTCCCAGTCGCGGGAGCCGGGCTTCTCGAACTTGGTCATGCCCACGCCGACGACGAAGGTGCGGTTGGCCATCGGGCTCGCCTCCTGTTACCGAATCCTGTTCGGTAACACGATAACGCGCGGGCGCGGCGGCGCATCGGGGCGCTCCCGATCAACGGGATGCCGCGCTGGTCAGGCCGACATCTCCTCGGCGAGCGCGGCGGCGAAGGCGGCCACGTCGTCCGCGGTGGTGTCGAACGAGCAGACCCAGCGGACCTCGCCGGTCGCCTCGTCCCAGGTGTAGAAGGGGAACCGCTTGCGCAGCCGCTCGGTCACGTCCTTCGGGATCATCGCGAACACGGTGTTGGCCTGGACGTCCTGGGTGATCTCGACGCCGGGGACCGCGCGGGCGGCGGTCTCCAGGAGGCGGGCCATCGCATTGGCGTGGGAGGCGTTGCGCAGCCAGAGGTCGCCGTCGAGCAGCGCGACGAGCTGCGCGGACACGTACCGCATCTTGGACGCCAGCTGCATGCTCGACTTGCGCAGGTACGACATCCCGCGCACCGCCCCGGGGTTCAGGACGACGATCGCCTCGCCGAGCAGCAGCCCGTTCTTGGTTCCGCCGAACGACAGGACGTCCACGCCCGCGTCGGTGGTGAGGGCGCGCAGCGGCAGCCCGAGGGACGCGGCGGCGTTGGCGATGCGGGCGCCGTCCATGTGCACCGACAGGCCGCGCTCGTGCGCCGCCGCCGCGACCGCGGCCGTCTCCTCCGCCGTGTAGACGGTGCCCAGCTCGGTGCTCTGGGTGATCGATACGACGGCGGGCTCCCGCCGCTGGACGTTGCCGAAGCCCGTCGCGTACCGCTCGACCAGCGAGGGCGTGAGCTTGGCGTCCGGGGTCGGGACGGTGCCGAGCTTCAGCCCGGCGACCTTCTCGGCCGCACCGCATTCGTCGGTGTTGATGTGCGCCGACTCCGGGCAGAGCACCGCGCTCCACCGTTCCGACATCGCCTGCAGCGACACGACGTTCGCGCCCGTCCCGTTGAACACCGGGAACACCTCGGCCTGCTCGCCGAAATGCCGCCGGACGACCTCGCGGAGCCGGCCGGTGACGGCATCGGCGCCGTAGGCGGGCTGGTGCCCGTCGTTGACCTCGGCCAGGGCGGCGAGGACCGCGGGGTGGACGCTCGCCTGGTTGTCGCTGGCGAAAGTGCGCGCGGCGGACGGACGGAATTCGGGCGGCTGAGTCATGCGTCCATTCTCCCGGACGCCCGGCGCTGCCTTTCCGCGCCTCCTATGCGGGCCGGTCGGTGATGTTCTGCACCGGTGCGGGCGCGGCGTCGGCCGGCGGCGGCTCGGCGGCGCGCAGCGCCATCCGGGCGCGCATCGCGTCCAGGTCGTCGCCGAACCGGGCGACGGTGGACTGCAGGTCGCGCCACAGCCCGGTCCGCTGCTCCAGTTGGGCGATCTTCGTGCGCAGGTCGCCGATACGCCGCTCGGCCGCCTCCAGCCGGGTGCGGTGCCCGGCGGTGTCGCGGCCGGTGCGGATCACGCTGGTGGCGACGGCGGCGAGGTCGCGCTCGGTGTCGTCCATCCGCTCGTCGATGCGGGGCAGCAGCCGGTCGTTGAGCTGCCCGACGAGCGAGTCGAGCTCGGCGCGGACGGTGCGCAGCTCGGCGTCCTGGTCGCTGACGGCCTGCTCTAGGATCGCCATGCGCTCCAGATAGGAGGGCAGCAGCCGGCCGAGCTCCGCCGACCGTTCCAGATCCCGCCCGATTCTGACGAGAAGGCCGGCGCCTTCGCGCAGATGGCGCTCCGCCCCGGCGGCGGCGCGGCGGACGAGACCCGGGATCACGGTCATGGCGCTCCCTCCAAGGGGCCGGTCGAGTGGGATCTCCTTAAACTGTAGGCGAATCGACCATGAACATTTTGTGAACCCCGAGGTTTATTTCAGGGAACCGGCCCGTTTTCGGACGGCCGCCGGGCGGCGGGTCCGCGCGGGCGGCGTGCCGCACGTGCACAGGCCCCGGCGGACGATGAGCCAGGCGCGTTCGGCGGTGTAGTCCGCCCGGCTCAAGGCCGGCCGGACACGGTGACAGGTCAGGCAGAGCATGCGTCGTTCGTCCTCCCCGTAGGCGGGGAGCAGAGCCGTCCCGCACGCATTCCCCCCGGACGCGTGCGGGACGGCGGGACCCACAGGATGGTCCTTCGGCTCCCCAGCGCCGGTCACGTTAGGCGCCGCCACGTTGCATGCACGTTGCGACCGGATGAACACGCACCGTGCCCGGATCCGGCCAGGCGGGATCCGCCGAATCGGTTGCGCCGCACCCTCCGATGGACCGATCCTCGGACGGGCCGAGGTTCTCTCCGCGGGAAAGGGCTGGTGGGTGGTGCACGATCCGGTGACCGTCCGGCCGCCGATCAGCGAGTCGTGGCGGCGCTCCCGGGAGGCCGGCGTCGACGCGGGGATGGCGGCGGCGCCGCTGGTGTTCGAGCGCGACGTCCTCGCCGACGCCCGCGCCGCGCACCCCCTCCGGCCGCTCCTGCCGATGCTGCAGGCGCTGCTGCGGCGGGTCGCGGACGAGACCGAGCACCTGATGGTGATCACCGACGAGGCCGGCAACGCGCTGTGGACGCAGGGCCCGCCGGCCGCCCGCCGCGCCGCCGACGCGATCGGCCTCACCGAGGGGTTCCGCTGGTCGGAGGACACCGTCGGCACCAACGGCATCGGCACCGCCCTCGCCACCGGCCGGCCCGAGTACGTCTACGCCGCCGAGCACGTCGCGCACGTCCTGCACGGCTGGTCGTGCGCGGGCGCGCCGATCATCGACCCCGACACGGGGCGGGTCGTCGGCTGCATCGACGTCAGCGCGACCGTCGAGGCGCTGCATCCGGCGACCGTCGCGCTCGTCGCCGCCGCGGCCCGGCTGGCCGAGGCGCGGCTGGAGAACGAGATGCTGGAGCGCGACGAGCGGCTGCGCGAGCGGCTGCTGCCCCACCTGCGGGGGCTGCGCGGCACCGGCGTCCTCGTCAGCGTGTCCGGCCGCATCCTCGCGGCGTCGGCCGACGGGCTGCGCGGGCGGCGCGTCCTCGTCCCCGAACCCGGCGGGACGGTGCTGCTGCCGGACGGCCGCACCGCCGTCGCCGAGCCGCTCGGCGAGGCGTTCCTGCTGCGGCTGCCCGGTGCCCAGGGGCAGGTGGACGCGAGCACGCCGGCGGCGCGGCCCGCGGGGGAGGGGCCGCTGCTGACGCTGTCGCTGCTCGGCGACGGCCAGCCGCACGCGCACCTGGACGGGCGGCGGTACGACCTGACGCTGCGGCACGCCGAGATCCTCGCGCTGCTGGCCCTGCATCCGCGCGGGCTGAGCGGCGACCGGCTCTCGCTGTACCTGTACGGCGACGACGGCAGCCCGGGGACCGTCCGCCCCGAGATCCACCGGCTCCGCCAGCAGCTCGGCGGCATCGTCCGCGCCCGCCCCTACCGGCTCGGCTGCCCGGTCGAGGCCGACGTCCTCAGCGTCCGGCGGATGCTGGACGAGGGCGACGTCGCGGGCGCCGTGCGGCTGTACGAGGGCGAGCTGCTGCCGCGTTCGGACGCGCCCGCCGTCCGCGCGGAACGCGACGAGCTGGCCGTGCGGGTCCGGCGGCAGGCGCTCGACCGGGGCGGCGCCGACGCGCTATGGACCTACGTGCGGACCGAGCCGGGCGGCGCCGACCTGGAGGCGCTGGAGCGGCTGCGGGCCGTCCTCCCGGCCGGGGATCCGCGCCTCGCCGCCGTCGCCTCGCGCAGCGCCCGGCTGCTCAGCGGCGACCCGTAGACGCCGCCGGCCCGGCGGCGGTCAGGTGGCCGCAGTCGTTGTAGCAGTCGGCCGCGAGCCCGGACCCGTCGTGCCGCCACCGGGTCACCGACGCGTTGGCGATGGGCTCCTTCTCGATCTCCATGACCTCCCGCTCGGTCAGCTCCTCGACCAGGTAGCGGGTCATGACGACGATCGCGTCGTGCGCGACGACCAGCGCCCGGCCGCCGGGGGCGTCGGCCTGCAGGTCGCGGTAGAAGCTGCGCAGCCGCAGCGCCAGGTCGGCCCATGACTCGCCGCCGGGCGGCCGGTAGTAGAACTTGCCGAGGCGGTGCAGCCGGTCGGCCTCGGCCGGGAACCGGTTCTTGACGCCCAGGGCGGTGAGGTCCTGCAGGATGCCCTGCTCGCGGTCGCGGAGCCGTTCGTCCACCCGGATGCGCAGGCCGTCGGGGGCGGCGTAGGACGTCCGCGCGAGCGCGGTCTCGGCGGTGTCGAGGGCGCGCAGGTAGGGGGAGGAGACGACCAGCGTGGGGCGTTCGTCCTCGGGGAGCGCGGCGAGCCAGCGGCCGAGCTTCGCCGCCTGGGCGCGGCCGGTGCCCGACAGCGGGACGTCGGCGTCCCGCTCGGGGATGCCGGCCTCCTCGGCGTCGGTGCCGTGCACCGCCTGGTAGGCGAGGTTCCCGGTGCTCTCACCGTGCCGGGTCAGGATCAGCCACTGCAGCGCGTTCATCCCCGCCATGCTGCCACGTTCCGGCGGGCGCGGCGGCGGACGCGATGACGCCGTCCTCTACAGGCGGTAGTACTCTTTGGGCCGTGACGAACGTCCTGGCCGCCGCGACCATCGCGGTGGCGCTGCTGGCCGCCTGCTACGCCCTGGTGACGGCGCTGCGCGGCCGCGCGATGGGCGTCGGCGACCTGGCCGCCCTCGGTGTGCTGGAGGTCCTGCTGGTCGCGCAGGCGGTCGTCGCGTTCGTCAAGCTCTCCGGCGGCGAGGGGCCGGACGGCTCCGCCACCTTCGTCGGCTACCTGCTGGGATCGCTGCTGATCCCGGTCGCGGGGGCCGGGTGGGGGCTGCTGGAGCGCACCCGGTGGGGTCCCGGCGTGATCGTCGTCGCCGGGGTGGCCGTCGCCGTCATGATCGTCCGGATGAACCAGCTGTGGAGCGGCACCGGTGTCTGAATCCGAGCCCGTCGGCGAGGCCGCGGGCATGCAGCCGGAGGCCCGCGCGGACGACGGCACCCGCGCCGGCGCCACCGCCCGCGCGGGCGGTACCGCGGGAGGTCCGGGACGGCTCCTGGTCGCCGTCTACGCGATCTTCGCGCTCGCGGCCGGTGCGCGGGCGGGCGTCCAGATCGCCGCCAAGTTCTCCGACGCGCCGGTCGCCTACCTGCTGTCGGCGTTCGCCGCCGCCGTCTACGTCCTGGCCACGGTCGCGCTGGCCCGCGGCGGCCGGACCTCGTTCCGGATCGCCGTCGCCGCCTGCTCGACCGAACTCGCCGGCGTGCTCGTCGTGGGCACGCTCAGCATCGCCGACTCCGCGGCGTTCCCCGACGAGACCGTCTGGTCCATGTACGGGCGCGGCTACGGATTCATCCCGCTGGTGCTGCCGGTCGTGGGACTGCTGTGGCTGCGCCACACCGCCCGCAAGGGTGGCGGAACCCCCGCGGGCGGTGGGCGCCCTGTGAACGGCGGCCGGTAGACCCTCCGACCACAGGTGTCTGACGGTCATGCCGGGCTCCCTGTGAGGGGACGGCCCCCCGGCGAGTACCGCGGCATGCCCTCGCTCCGTCATGCCGCGGCCGAGATGGCGCGGCCGCCGATGGGGAGGGCGTGGACGGCGGCCCTGGTGAGCGCCTCGACCTCGTCGGGGGACCGGTCGGCCGCCGGGTTGCCGCGCATCCAGCGGATCAGCTTCAGCGGCGGCGCGAAGACGATGCCGTCCGCGGCGAACGGCGTGCGGACGAGCTTGCCGCCGTGCACGGCCAGCACCGGCGTCACCTTCACCGGGACCTCCGCGACCCGGGAGATCGCCGCGGCCGCCGCCTCGGCCCGCGCGGTCAGCGCGCCCACGAGCTTGGACTGCGTCCGGCCGTCCACGAACAGCTTGCCGCCGTGCTGGGAGATCTCCGTGCCGGGGGCCCACGCCTCGTTGTGGACGAGCCACACACCGCCCGGCCCGACGACCAGCTCGTCGGCGGAGCCGTGCCCGGGGACCGTCCGGGCGTAGAGGACGCGGTGGCCGCGCCGCTCCAGCGTGAGGCGCAGGAACCGGTTCATCCGCTCCTCGCCCCGCAGCCCGAGCCGCCACACCCGCGACGCGCTGTAAATGCGCCAATGGACGAACGTGTCGGCGGCGGCCACCAGCACCGCCATCACGACGCCGAATACGGCGTTCACCAGGAGCCCGCACAACACGAGTGTCGCCACCGCCAGAAATGCGCGTGTCCGCAATCGCCCTTTTCGGCCGCGCTGCCACAGATCCTCGTACACCGCCTGCGGCGAGCCACCGGTGAATGCGGGACGGTCCCTCAGGTAGATGGAGCTGCCGAACATGTCTTGCCTCCCGACACCCTGCGATGACAGCATCATTATGTGGATACCCAGGAGTTTTCCGCTACAGTGCACAAGGTGACTTAAATCAAACTCCTAAGCCACTTCATGGTCTTGACGCCATTGCTCACCTGCTCGTTCACGGGGTTAGGCGAGGCGATTCGCGGGGAAAAAGATAACAGCACGGCCGATTGGTTGAAAAGCTCGGTGCAACTATCACCGCAACCAACAGGGCCATTTTCGCCGCAATTGATTTCGAGGTGGCCCGGCCGGGACGGCACACTGGGACGATGCACCTGCACGCCGCCGAGAGCCTCCCCGTCCGCGCCGCCGTCCCCGCCCTGCGCGCGGCCCTGGACGTCGGCGGCACGGCCGTGCTGGCGGCGCCGCCCGGCACCGGCAAGACCACCCTCGTCCCCCTCGCGCTCGCCGGGCTGGCCCTCGGCGGCCCGCCCGCCACCGGCAAGATCCTCGTCCTGGAGCCGCGCCGCCTCGCCGCCCGCGCGGCCGCCCGCCGGATGGCCTGGCTCCTCGGCGAACGCGTCGGCGGCCAGGTCGGCGTCACCGTGCGCGGCGAGACGCGCCCCGGCTCCCGCATCGACGTCGTCACGACCGGCGTCGTCCTCCAGCGCCTCCAGTCCGACCCCGAACTCGCCGGCATCGGCACGGTGATCCTGGACGAATGCCACGAGCGGCACCTTGACGCCGACACCGCGCTGGCGTTCCTCCTGGACGTCCGCGCGACGCTCCGTCCCGACCTGCGCCTGGTCGCCGCGTCCGCCACCGTCGATACCGCCCCCTGGGCGCGCCTCCTGGACGACGCCCCCGTCGTGGAGACCGAGGCGGCGCTGCACCCGGTCGAGACGGTCTGGGCGCCGCCGCCGCGTCCCGCCGCCCCGCCCCACGGCATGCGCGTCGACCCGGCGTTCCTCGCGCACGTGGCCGCGACCGTCCGCCGCGCCGCGGCCGAACGCGACGGCGACGTCCTGTGCTTCCTGCCCGGCGTCGGCGAGATCGCCCGCGTCGCCGGGCAGCTCAAGGACGCTCCCGCCGACGTCCTGCAGATCCACGGCCAGGCGTCGCGCTCCGTCCAGGACGAGGTGCTCGCGCCCGCGGCCCGCCGCCGGATCGTCCTCGCCACCTCGGTGGCGGAGTCGAGCCTCACCGTCCCCGGCGTCCGCGCGGTCGTCGACTCCGGCCTCGCCCGCGAGCCCCGCACCGACCACGCCCGCGGCCTCGGGTCCCTCACCACCGTCCGCGCGTCCCGCGCCACCGCCGAGCAGCGCGCCGGCCGCGCCGGACGCGAGGCCCCCGGCACCGTCTACCGCTGCTGGACCCAGGCCGAGCACGACCGCCTCCCGGCC
>NZ_SMKY01000338.1 GCF_004349235.1 Actinomadura darangshiensis
ATCTTGCGGCGGGTCGGCGGGCGGGGGATCGTGGAGAGGATGGAGACGATGCTCACGGCGCTCGGGCCCCGGCTGGCGGCGCTGCTCGGCGCGGACCGGGTGATCACCGACCCGGTGCGGCTGCGCACCTACGAGTGCGACGGCCTCACCAACCACCGGTCGACGCCCGGGATCGTCGTGCTGCCCGGCACCGCCGAGGAGGTCGCGGCGATCGTGCGGGAGTGCGCGGCGGCCGGCGTCCCGTACGTGGCGCGCGGGTCCGGGACGGGCCTGTCGGGCGGCGCGCTGCCCCGCGCGGACGGCGTGCTGATCGTCACGTCCCGGATGCGCCGGATCCTGGAGATCGACATCCCGGGCCAGCGGGCCGTGGTGGAGCCCGGCGTGATCAACCTGGACGTGACGCGGGCCGTGCGCCCGTACGGGTACTACTTCGCGCCCGACCCGTCCAGCCAGCAGATCTGCTCGGTCGGCGGGAACGTGGCGGAGAACTCGGGCGGCGCGCACTGCCTGAAGTACGGGTTCACCGCGCACCACGTGCTGGCCTGCGAGGTCGTCACGCCGGACGGCGAGCTGGTGGAGCTGGCGGCGGACGCGCCCGGCTACGACCTGCTCGGGGTGTTCGTCGGCGCGGAGGGCACGCTCGGCATCACCACCAAGATCACGGTGCGGCTGACGCGGGTCCCCGAGACCGTGCAGACGCTGCTGGCGGCGTTCGACTCGATCGAGGCGGGCGGCACGGCGGTGTCGGCGATCATCGGCGCGGGCGTCGTCCCGGCGGCGATCGAGATGATGGACGCGCTCGCCATCGAGGCGGCGGAGGCGGCCGTGCGCTGCGAGTACCCGGCCGGCGCCGGCGCGGTGCTGATCGTGGAGCTGGACGGCCCGGACGCCGAGGTCGCGGCCCAGTTCACCGAGGTCGAGCGGCTGTGCCATGACGCGGGCGCGTTCGAGATCCGCATCGCCGCCGACGACACCGAGCGGGCGCTGATCTGGAAGGGGCGCAAGTCGGCGTTCGCCGCGGTGGGCAGGATCAGCCCGGCGTACCTCGTCCAGGACGGCGTGATCCCCCGGACGGTCCTCCCGGACGTCCTTGCCAGCATCGACGCCCTATCGGCCGAGTCGGGCGTGCGGGTCGCGAACGTCTTCCACGCGGGGGACGGCAACCTGCATCCGCTGGTGCTGTTCGACGACTCCGAGCCGGGCGCGGAGGAACGCGCCGAGAAGGTCTCGGGCGCGATCCTCGACCTGTGCATCGAGCACGGCGGGTCCATCACGGGCGAGCACGGCGTCGGCGTCGACAAGTCCCGCTACATGCCGCGCATGTTCACCGACACCGACCTCGACACCATGCAGATGGTCCGCTGCGGATTCGATCCCGCGGGTCTGTGCAATCCGGGCAAGGTGTTCCCCACGCCGCGCCTCTGCGGCGAGGTGCCCGGCAAACGCAAGGGCCCCCACCCCTTCGAGGGAAAGGCGGACATCTTCTGATGCGGCCCTTGGACGCCCTGGCGAAGGTCTGCGGCGATGTGCGGCCCGGCGAGCCCGCGGAAGGCGTGCTCGGCGTGGAGCCCGCGTTCGTCGCGGCACCGAAGACCGTGGCCGAGGCCGCCGAGGTCATGCGCGTCGCCGCCGAGAACGGTCTGACGATCGTCCCGCGTGGCGCGGAGACCCGCCTGGACTGGGGGACGCCTCCAGCGCGCTGCGATGTGCTGGTCGATACACATCGGCTGGACAAGCTCATCGAACACACTGCCGGAGACCTGGTCGCCAAGGCGGAGGCCGGGCTGCCGATGGACCGGCTCAGCGAAAGGCTGGCGGAATGCGGTCAGCGGCTCGCACTCGACGTCCCCCTGCCCGGCTCCACGGTCGGCGGGACGATCGCCACGGCGGCGGCCGGTCCTCTGCGTTCGCTGTACGGGACGCCCAGGAACCTGGTCATCGGGCTCACGGTCGTCCGGGCGGACGGTCAGGTCGCCAAGTCGGGCGGCAAGGTCGTCAAGAACGTCGCGGGGTACGACCTGGGGCGGCTCTTCTCCGGCTCCTACGGGACGCTGGGCCTGATCGTGGAGGCGACGTTCCGCCTGCACCCGGTCCCTTCCGCCACCGCGTACGTGACGTGCGCCGTGGACGGACCCGAGGACACGAACGACGCGGTCCAGACCGTCCTGCACTCTCCCGTGGCGCCCAGTGCGCTCGAATACATCAGCCCAGGGACGGTCACGGTCCTGCTCGAAGGCGTGCCCGACGGTGTCGCCGCGCGCGCTCGGCAGACCGCAGAACTCCTCGGCGAGAATGCCGAAATCCGTGAAAACGCACCCGACGGCTGGAGTCTCTACCCCGACGGCACCACGCTCATCGACATCGGCGCCCCGCCGCCCTCGCTCCGCGACGTGCTCACCACACTCGGCCCGGACATCGACCTCACGTGGAGCGGCAGCGGACACGGCTACGTGGGCCTCCCCGCCGAACTCGGACCGGACGAGGTCGCCGACGTCCTGGATCGCCTGCGGAACGCGCTCAGCCGGCACCGTGGCCACGCCGTCGTCCGGTACGCACCGCAAGAGGTGCGCGACGAGATCGACCTGTGGGGCCCGATACCGGCCCTCGCGCTGATGCGGCGTGTGAAGGACCAGTTCGACCCCGACCACCGCCTGTCCCCTGGACGTTTCGCAGGAGGAATCTGATGAGCGCCCAGGACGACTTCCCGAATCTGCTCAACGACTGCGTGCACTGCGGTTTCTGCTTGCCGACGTGCCCGACGTATGTGCTGTGGGGCGAGGAGATGGACTCCCCCAGGGGCCGCATCCATCTCATGCAGCAGCATGTCGAGGGCGAGCCGCTCAGCGGGCCGATGGTCGAGCATTTCGACCGCTGCCTGGGGTGCATGGCGTGCGTGACGTCCTGCCCGTCCGGTGTGCAGTACGACCGCCTCATCGAGATGACCCGCGCCGACGTCGAACGCGAGCACCCGCGCTCGCTCAAGGAGCGGGCAATACGGGAGATGGTCTTCCAACTCTTCCCGTACAAGCGGAGGCTCCGTGCCTTGCGCGGCCCCCTGCGCGCGTATCAGAAGTCGGGCCTGGAGCGGCTCGTCCGGTTGAGCGGCGTCCTGGAGCGCATCTCGCCGTCCATCGCCGCCATGGAACGGCTCGCACCGCCCCTGGGCAAGGCCCCGAACCTGCCCGAGCGTGTCGCCGCACGCGGAGAGCGCCGCGCCACGGTCGGGATGCTGACCGGCTGCGTCCAGAGCGAGTTCTTCCCGGACGTCAACTCCGCCACGGCCCGCGTCCTGGCGCTGGAGGGCTGCGACGTCGTCATCCCCCGGAACCAGGGCTGCTGCGGCGCGCTGTCCATGCACTCCGGGCGCGAGGACGAGGCCCGCGCCTTCGCCCGCCGGACGGTCGAGACGTTCGAGGCCGTCGACGTCATCGTGGTGAACTCCGCCGGCTGCGGGTCCGCCATGAAGGAGTACCGGGCGCTGCTCGCCGACGACCCGGACTGGGCGGGACGGGCGGAGGCGCTCTCGGCCAAGACCCGGGACCTCGCCGAGTACCTCGTGGAACTCGGGCCACGCGCGACGCGGAGGCCACTTCCGGTCACCGTCGCCTACCACGACGCGTGCCACCTCGCCCACGCGCAGGGCGTGCGGAGCCAGCCCCGCGAACTGCTCGCCGCGATCCCCGGGCTGACCGTGCGGGAGATCGCCGAACCGGACATCTGCTGCGGCTCCGCCGGAACCTATAACCTGTTCCAGCCGGAGGCCGCCGGTGAACTCGGCGACCGCAAGGCGGTGAACGTGGACGCCACCGAAGCCGAACTACTGGTCGCCGCCAACCCCGGCTGCTCGATGCAGATCGCCACCGCGCTGCGCCGGCGCGGCGCCGGCATCGCCGTCGCGCACACCGCGCAGGTGCTGGACGCCTCGCTGCGGGGGATCGGCCGCGACGCCCTCGTCGCGCGCCGTTCGTAACCCGCTGACCTGGACCGCCGCCGATCCGGGCGTCCGGTATCCTGTCCAGCCGCCGTCGCCGCCGGCACGACAGGACGCGCTTACTGAGCCTGGAGAGGGCCCGAGGGAGCAGGCACGACCATGTCCAACAGCAGCTACCAGCCGTACCGTTCGCACCGCCGGAGAAAGAAGAGCCACGCGGGGAGGCTCGGCCTGGCCGGGGCCCTCACCGGGGCCGTAGGGATCGCCGCGGTGGCCGCCGGGATCGTGTTCCTGCGCCCGGGCGGGGACGGCGGCGGCTCCGCCCAGCCCACCCTGGCGAGCCAGGGCGGCGCCGGGCAGGGCTCGTCCGTCCGGGCGCCGAAGATCGGCCCGCCCGTCAACTTCACGACCCCGGAGGGCTACGGCTACAGCCTCGCCGCCGTCATGGCGGGCACGAACCGGCAGCCGCTCGGCGCCACCGAGGCGCCGCCGTCCGGAACGACGTACGCCTACGCCGACTACATCCTGACCAACAGCCAGCGGCGGCCCGTCCTGCTGGACTACCCCGCCGACCTCTTCATGCCGAAGTCGCAGGTCCCGGCGGACGCGAAGGAGCGGTGCATGCCGCAGGCCGGCATCCCCGACGACATGTGCACCCTGCCCAACCACAGCAAGATCACCGGCAGGGTCGGCGGGTCCAAGGCGCCGGTCGAGGAGAACGGCAGCACGATGATGCCGGCGGGCGCCTCCTACGTGGTGCGCATCGCCTCCGACCTGCCGGTCAAGGAGGGCCTCTCCGCCGACGACCTGCGCCTGTACGTGTGGAACGCCCGCTACACCAGCGACCGCAAGGGCATCCAGCTCAACCTCCCGTGACCGTCATCCGGTCGCGAAACCGATGTCCTGGTAGGCGGGCTCCAGGAAGCCGCACGCCCCCAGGTTGGCCAGGTCCGCGCGGACGGCGACGAGCTGCGGACGCTGATACAGCGGCAGGACCGACGCCTGGCGCCAGATGAGCCGGTCGGCTTTGTTCACAAGGACGTGAGCCTTCGCCGGATCCACCTCTGCGATGGCCCGGTCCATCGCCCTGTCGATGGCCACGGTCCCGGTGCGGGAGTAGTTCTGCTGGACGCGGCCTCCGTGCGGCCGCGCGAACACCGCTTTCATCTGCGACACGGGGAACGAGGTGCCGAGCCACGAGAACGGGACGATGTCAAAGTTTCCGGGCGTGACGTACTGCTCGAAGATGTCGTCAGCCGGGACGACCTGGATGTCCACCCGGACGCCTATGCGTTCGAGTAGCGCGCGCGTCAGTTCCCCTTCCTGTTTGCTTATCGGCACCCCGGCCGGGACCACGAACCGCAGCGTGAGCGTCTTTCCGGCCCTGGCGCGGTACTTGCCGCGTGTTCTCCAGCCTGCTTCGTCCAGAAGCCGTCCGGCGCGCGATGGGTCGTAGCCGCCGAGTTGCCGGGAGTGATCCCGGTAGCCGCTTTGGGTGTTGACGTAGAAGTGGTTGCCGAGCGTCCGGACCGGCACGCCAAGGCCGGAAAGGTCGGACCGCGTGATGGCGCGCCGGTCGATGCCGAGCATGACCGCCCGTCTCACCCTTGCATCGGACAGGGTGGGCCCCGCCGCGTTGAAGGTGAAGTTCCGCCAGTCCGGGCCGCCCGCCCTCCGGATGATGGCGTCGTCCACTTGCCTTGCGCGTTGCAACGCGCCTGCGTCCAGGCCGACGTCCATGAGGTCGATCTCGTTGTTGGCGAACGCGCCGGGCATCGCACTGGTGTCCATGGCGCGGTAGACGATGCGGTCGAGTTTCGCGGGTGCGCCCCACCAGGCCGGGTCACGCGCCAGAGTGACCGTCTTGGCCGTCCGGTCGATCCCCTGCAGTTTGAACGGGCCCGCCGTGGCGGGCAGGCGGTCTGTCCAGGCCGCGTTGAAAGCGCGTGGGGTGTTGTAGAAGCTTGCCGGGTAGAGGGGGCTGAACAAGCTGCGCCAGTCGGCGTAGGTCTGGGTGAACGTCACCTCGACCGTTTGGTCGTCGGCGCCGCGTTCTATGCGCTGGATCTGCCGGTAGCCGGTGACGGTCGAGACCTCGTAGTGCGGGTCGCGCCCGGATAGGGCATGGGCTTGGGCCACGAAATCGGCGTATCCGACAGGTCGGCCGTCCGACCATCTGGCGTGCGGGTTGAGCTTGTAGGTGACCGTCTGCCCATGCTCGGTGCGCTTGACCGTGGCTGCTCGCAGGTACTCGGGGACGGGTTGCGGCACAGCCTTCTCGTCAGGGCGCATCAGATACGGCAGGACGCCTTGCAGAACATGTGCGACAGCGCCCTTGGTCCCGTTGACGTGGTTGAAGTTCCATTGAGACGGGAACTCGGGCAGCGGCCAGCGCAACGTCCCGCCATTCATGACATGTCCGCGTGGCGTTGGGTTCACATCGGACGCGGGCAGGCTTCTCACCGCACTGGTTTCCTCAGAGCCACCGCATCCGGCAGAGGTCATCAACGCGATGCCGACGAGAACCAGGCCGAGAGTGCGTTTCACCGTTCGGCCTTGATTCCGGCGTGCTGATGGTGGCATGCGACCGACTGGTCAGGACCATCCCCAAGTTTCACTGAACGGAGCTCCGGATCGTGTTCATCGCATGGGCGGCGGTCATGGGCGGTGAGCGTGACGTAGTGCGGGCAACGGGCTCGGAAACGGCACCCCATTGGGAGGGCCTCAAGGTGGTCAGGCAATGGAGCCACGTCCAGGAGTGCGCGTGTGTACGGGTGGGCAGGGGCGCCGTACACGTCGTCCACCGACCCGATCTCGACGATGCGGCCCATGTACATGACGGCCACCCGGTCGGCGGAACTGCGGACCAGGGCCAGATCATGGGCCACGAGTAGAAACGCCAGGCCAAGCCGTACACGGAGGTCTTGCAGAAGCTTCATGACACGCGTCTGCGCTGAAGCGTCCAGCGCGGATACAGGCTCGTCCAACAGCAATAGGCGTGGTTCCAGCGCGAGGGCTCTCGCTATGGCCACGCGCTGTCTCTGCCCGCCGGAAAGGGCGTGGGGATAACGCCGAGCATGGCCGGGCTCCAACCCGACCACCTCCAGTAGCTCCCGCACGCGATCGCCAATCGGGACACCGTGCGTGGTGAGGGGTTCGGCGAGTATGTCGGCCACTCTCATGCGAGGGTTCAGCGATGCGTACGGGTCCTGGAACACGACCTGCACATCCCTGCGCAAGGCCTTACGGCGAGAAGCCCGCAAGGAGGCCGTGTCGTGGCCCAGGACATTGACGCGTCCCTCCTGAGGGCGTGCCAGCCGAAGTATCTCCATCAGGGTGGTCGTCTTGCCGCACCCCGACTCCCCCACGAGCGCGAGGGTTTCCTTTTCCCGGACGTCGAAGCTGATGCCGTCCACAGCACGCACGGTCCCGGCCCTATGCCGCATCAACGTCCCCCTTGCAAGCGGGTAGTGACGGACAAGGCCGTCCACTCGCAGCACCACAGGACGCTCCGGTCGAGCCGTATCCAGTCGACGTGAGCGCGACAGTTGGCCCGCGCAAGAGATCTGCTCAGCCGGGCCGGTCTCGATGGCGCGGCCCTCACGCATCACCATGACCCGGTCGGCGAAGCCCGCGACGACGCCCATGTCGTGGCTGATCAGCACGATCGCGGCGCCGGTCATCTCGCGGGCGAGCCGCAGAACGTCCAGGACCCGCGCCTGGACGGTCACGTCCAACGCGCTCGTGGGCTCGTCCGCCACGATGGCGGCCGGGTCGTTGGCGATCGCCATCGCGATCATCACTCGCTGCCGCATGCCACCGGACAGTTCGTGCGGATAGGCCCGAGCCCGCCGCGCCGCATCGGCGACGCCGACCAGTTCCAGCAACTCCACGGCACGCGCGCGCGCCGCCGCACGAGTTCCTCCCGAGTGGATCCGGACCGCTTCGGCGATCTGGTCCCCCGCCGTGTGGACCGGCGTAAGCGCCGACAACGGATCCTGGAACACCATCGCCAGGTCCTTGCCCCGCACCCGGGACAGTTCCGCGTCGGACCGTCCCAGCAGTTCCTCACCGCGTAACCGCACGGATCCCGTCACATGGGAGCCGTCCGGAAGGAGCCCCATCAGGGCGAGTGCCAGCGCGGTCTTACCGGCCCCCGACTCACCGACGATTCCGAGAGCCTCGCCCGCGCCGACCGTGAAACTCACTCCGCGCACCGCACGCGGACCGGACGCATGGTCGACCGTGAGGTCGGTGACCTGTAGCACCGTCAACGCCCGCCCTCCGGGTCCAGGACGTCCCGCAACCCGTCCCCCAGCAGGTTCACCGCGACGACGATCAGGACGAGCAGCCCGGCGGCGAACCCGAACATCCACGGACGGGCGACCGCGGCGCCCTGCCCCTCGGCGATGACCGTGCCGAGCGTGACGTCCGGAGGCCGCACCCCGAACCCGAGGTAGGACAGGCCGCTCTCCGCGACGATCGCGACGCTGACGCTCAGGCTCACGTCCACGGCCAGCAGCGACGCCAGTCGCGGCAGCACATGCCGGACGATCACCCGCGGCGCGCCCACCCCGAGGAACCGGGCGGCGAGCACGTGCTCGCGCTCCCGCACCGAGATCGTCATGCTCCGCACCATGCGGGCGGTGACCATCCACATGAACGCGGCCAGTAGCGGCGCGAGCATCGCCCCGCCGCTCAGCCGCGGCGCCAGGACGATGACGATGAGGAAGGACGGGAGGACGAGCAGCAGATCCACGCCCCACATCACCGTCCGGTCGACCCACCCGCCCGCGAATCCGGCCACCGTCCCGGCGACGGCGGCGAAGGCGGTCGACAGCACGGCCGCGAGCAGCCCGACCAACAGCGATTGCTGCGCGCCATGCAGCGTGAGGGCGAAAACGTCACGCCCGCTCTGCGTCGTACCTAGCCAATGCCCCGCCGAAGGCCCCTCCCGGAAGGC
>NZ_SMKY01000339.1 GCF_004349235.1 Actinomadura darangshiensis
CGCCCGGCATGTCCCCGCCCGGCATGTCCCCGCCCGGCCGTCCCTACCCGGGGCCGCCGCGGCCGATGGGGGCGCCACCGCCGGCCGGCCCGCCCCAGCCGCCGGTGGTGCTGGGCCTGACCGGACGCCAGTGGATGGTCGTGGCCCTGGTCGTCGGCTGCTGCTATCTGGTCAGCACCGGGATCAGCCTCACCGGCGCCTGGGCGACCCTCAACCGCGACCCCACGAACGCCGAGCTGCAGCAGGCCGCCAACAAGGAGGTCGCCGGCCGCTGGCAGGCGTGGCCCGCGCGGCGCATCTTCCCCCAGCGGATCGCCTACCGGCCGACGGGCGACCACACCGAGTACGCGTCCAGAGCCGGAATCGTCCCGGACACCGGCTGCGCCCAGGCCGTCGACCGGGAGGTCGCGACGACGCTCGGCAAGCACGGCTGCCGGGCCGTCCTGCGCGCCACCTACGTCGACCAGCTGCAGGGCGTCGTCGTCACCGTCGGGGTGGCCGTGTTCGCCGACCCCTGGAAGGCCGACCGGGCGTACAAGGAACTGCCCGGCGCGCAGAACGGCTCCGACGGGACGGGCACGGTGAGCCCCGCGCTGCACGCCGCCGCGTTCGCGGGGACGGCGTCCGCCCGCTTCACCGACGAGGCCAGGCAGGACCGGACGATCGACCGCGGCGGCCCGTACGTCGTGCTCACCACGTCCGGGCAGACCGACGGGCGCCCCGCGTCCGCGATCAAGAAGACGCGGCCGGGGGAACCGTTCGCGCTGGCACCGCAGCTCGGCCACGCCGTCGCGCGGACGCTGTCCGCCAAGTCGCTGCCCGACTGCGACCGGCCCGAATGGCGCTGCTGACGTGACGAGAGTGACGGGAGCGCGGGTGACGGGAGCGCGGATGAGACTGCGCGGCGCGGCGGCCCTGGCCGCGGCGGCCCTGGCGGGAAGCTGGCTGCTGCCCGTCCAGGCGCACGCCGACGAGGTCCGGGACCTGCAGCGGTCCATCCTGAACGTGCTCGGCATGGACGCCGCCTGGAAGATCACCAAGGGCGGCGGCGTGACGGTCGCGGTCGTCGACTCCGGCGTCGACCCGAACCAGGCGGACCTGCGCGGCCAGGTCACCACGGGCCCCAACATGCTCGCCGAGATCGATGCCGGGACGAAGCCGAAGCGGCTGCACGGCACCGGGATGGCCTCGCTGATCGCCGGGCACGGCCACGGCGCCGGCGGCGGCTCCGGAATCATCGGGATCGCCCCGCAGGCGCGCATCCTCGCCGTCCGGGCGATCGGCGAGAAGGAGGACGCCAGCTACGCCCGCTTCCGCACGTCGGAGCAGGCGGACGGGGCGGTGGCGCGCGGCATCCGGTACGCCGCCGACCACGGCGCCGACGTCATCAACCTGTCCCTGGGCAAGGACGAGGAGGTCCCGGACGAGCGCGAGGCCATCGGCTACGCGATCGGGAAGGGTGTCGTGGTGGTGTCGGCGGCCGGCAACGACGGCGATGAGGCGGACAAGCTGGACGGCGACGGGTTCGCGCCGTACTCCTACCCGGCGTCCTACCCCGGCGTGATCGCGGTGGCGGCGACGGAGCCGGGCCACGCCCGCGCGCCGTTCTCCAACCGCAACTACTCGGTGCTGGTGTCCGCGCCCGGCGCGGGCCTGCCGGTCGCCTCGCCGGGCGGCGAGTACTTCGTCAGCGACGGCACCAGCGACTCCAGCGCCGTGGTGTCCGGCGTCGCCGCGCTGATCCGGGCGAAGCACCCGAAGATGGCGCCGGCGCTGGTCGCGCAGGCGCTCATCCAGAGCACCCGGCACGGCCCCTCGGGCGGCTACGACCCGAACGTCGGGTTCGGCGAGGTGCATGCGGCCCGCGCCCTGTCGTCGGCGGACTCGCTGGCCGGGACGGAGCCGGGCGCGGGCAAGGCCAAGCCCGCCGGGCAGCGGTTCGGGACGGCGGACCCCGGCCCGGTGGAGGTCATCCCGCGGCCGGTGTGGGTCCGGCCGCTGATCATCGCGATCGTGGTGGTCGGGATCGGCGGCACGGTCGCGGCGGTCGCGGTCGCGATCGCGTTCCGCCGCCGGCACCCGAGACCGGCGGGCGCGCCTCCGGACGCTCCTTTCTGACCTCGGCCGTGCTGCGCTCCGGCATTCGGGAGAATGATCGGATGTGGTCCGAACCTGACGAGTACGCCGAGGCCGTGCTGGACACGGTCGAGCGGATCCCGCCGGGCCGCGTCCTGTCCTACGGCGACATCGCCGAGCTGGTCGGACAGGGCGGGCCCCGGCAGGTGGGGCGCGTGATGTCCCTGTACGGCGGCGCCGTCCCGTGGTGGCGGGTGATCCGCGCGGACGGCAGGCCGCCGGACGGCCACGAGGTCGAGGCCCACGAGAACTACCGCGCCGAGGGAACCCCGCTCCGCCCGGACGGCCGCCGCGTCGACATGGCCCGCGCCCGCTGGACGGGTCCGGCCCACGCCGCCGCGGACGAGTGACCCCGGAGCCGCCCGCCGCCGGGTGGTCCGGCGGATTCTCCTGCGCGACATGCGTGCGTTGTGGTCAGAACCGTCCCGGTGATCTGTTCCAATGAACTGTTGTGCCGTCTGCTTCCTACCGTCTCGTGCGCCGCGCGGGCCCCGCGCGGGCCGTCCCGCCCGTGCTCGACGAGCAGCAGCGGCGGGTGGTCGAGCATGCCGGCGGGCCGATGCTGGTGCTGGCGGGGCCGGGCACCGGGAAGACGACGACGATCGTCGAGGCGGTCGTCGACCGCATCGAGAACCGCGGTGCCGACCCGGAGCGCGTGCTCGTCCTGACGTTCAGCCGTAAGGCGGCGGGGGAGCTGCGGGAGCGCATCACCGGCCGCCTGCACCGCACGACGCGGACACCCCTGGCGCTCACCTTCCACAGCTACGCCTACGCGCTGATCCGGCGGGACGCCGTGCTGAACGAGGAGCCCGCCCCGCGGCTGTTGTCCGGGCCGGAGCAACTGCTGGAAGTGCGGCGGTTGCTGGAGGGCGAGCTTGCAGACGGCGCGTACAAATGGCCGGAACGGTTGCGGGCCGCTCTGGCGACGCGTGGGTTCGCCGAAGAGCTGCGTGACTTCACCTTGCGTGCGGTCGAGCGGCAGTACGTCGCGGAAGACCTCGTCGCCTTGGGACGTATGCGAGGGCGTGATGACTGGCCCGCCATCGGCGCCTTCATGGATCGGTACGTGGACCGGTTCCTGCTGGACCCCGTCCCTACATACGACTACGGCGAGCTGATTCACATGGCCGCGGGCATGCTCGCGGAGGAGGAAGTGCGGATCCGGGAACGGGACGCCTACGACGTCGTGTTCGTGGACGAGTACCAGGACACCGACCCCGCGCAGGAAGCCCTCCTGCACCACCTGGCGGGGGAGGGGCGCGACCTGGTCGTGGTCGGTGACCCCGACCAGTCGATTTATGGTTTCCGGGGTGCCGATGTCCGGGGCATCCAGGAGTTCCCCAACCGTTTCCTGACATTGGACGGCGATCCTGCGCCCGTTGTGGCGCTGCGGACGTGCCGCCGGATGGGCCCGGAGATCCTGGGTGCTTCGCGCCGCATCGCCCGCCGGTTGCCCGCCGGGTCGGCAGGCGCCGCCGAGCACCGTGCCCTGCACCCGGTTGAGGAACTGGACGAAGGCGAAGTGCGCGCTGCGTCTTCCAGGGGGGGCGCCCCCCCTGGACCCTCCGATGAAGTGCGTGCGGTGATCGCCGACTCCGAAAGCCAGGAGTCGGCGTTGGTCGCCGACGAGTTGCGTCGCGCCCATCTGCTGGACGGCGTGCCGTGGTCGCGTATGGCCGTCCTCGTGCGGAGTGCAGTGCGGCAGGTTCCGGTGCTTCGGCGTGCGCTCGCCCAGGCCGGTGTGCCGGTTGTCGTTGCCGGCGACGAGGTGCCGCTGGTTGCGGAGCCTGCCGTGCGTCCGTTCCTTGTTCTGCTGCGGGCGGCGTTGAAGAAGGGCTTCCTAGACGAGGTCGTTGCAGAAGACCTGCTGACGGGTCCGCTGGGCGGCGCTGATGCGCTGGCCATGCGCCGACTCAAGCGCGCTCTGCGCGACCTTGAGGAACTGTCGGGTGGGCAACGTCCGCTGGGGGAGTTGTTGGTCGCGGCGGTGAACGACCCCCGCGAGCTTGTCCTCGTCCATGAACGGGTCCGCGCGCCTGCGGAACGCATTGCGCATCTCATTGAAATGGCGCGGCGTAGCGTCCATGACGGCGGCACCGCCGAGGACGTGCTGTGGGCCGTGTGGCAGGAGAGCGGCCAGGGCGACGTCCTGCTGGAGCAGAGCGTCAAGGGCGGGACGCGCGGCGCGGCGGCCGACCGTGACCTCGACGCCGTCGTCGCGTTGTTCGACCATGCCGCACGGTTCGTCGACCGGCTTCCCCAGGCGGGGCCCGAACTGTTCGTCGACAACGTCGCGTCCCAGGAGATCGCGGGGGACACGCTCGCCGAGCAGGCGCCCGAAGGCGAGGCCGTCCGGATCCTCACCGCACACCGCTCCAAGGGGCTGGAGTGGGACGTGGTGGTCGTCGCCGGTGTGCAGGAAGGCGTCTGGCCCGACGTCCGGTTGCGCGGGTCGCTGCTGGGTGTCGAGGAGCTGATCGAGCACGCCGCCGGGTCCGAGCCGGAAGGCAACGCTGCGGCCGGTGCGTCGATGGCCGCCAAGATGATGGACGAGGAACGCCGCCTGTTCTACGTCGCGGTCACGCGCGCGCGCAAACGGCTCGTCGTGACGGCGGTCGGCGGCGACGACACGGAGGAACGGCCGTCCCGGTTCCTGAACGAGCTTCTCCCAGGCGCGATCGAACAATCGCAGCTGGACGAGAAGACACGATGGCTCTCCCTGTCCGCGCTGGTGGCCGACCTGCGTTCCGTGGTGGGGGACCCGTCCCGTCCCGAACCGTTGCGGCGTGCCGCCGCCGGACACCTGGCACGCCTCGCGCGCGCGGGCGTGCGCGGTGCCAGGCCTGAGAACTGGTACGCAATCACCGCGCTGTCCGACCCGGGGCCCGCGTTCGCCGAGGACGAGGCCATCACGATCTCGCCGTCCCAGGTCGAGGCGTTCACCACGTGCGGGCTGCGCTGGCTGCTCGCCTCGGCCGTCGGCGCGCAGGAGGGCGGGCCCAACGAGTACAGCACGATGGGCAAGGTCATCCACGCCGTCGCCGAGATGGCCGGCGCCGACGACGGCATTGACGAGGTCCACGTCGCCGAACGGCTCGACGAGATCTGGAACGACCTGGAGTTCCGCAGCTCCTGGTATTCGGAGAAGCAGCGCGACCAGGCCACGAAGATGGTCGACAAGTTCCTCTCCTGGCACCGCGACAACCCCAACGAGGTCGTCGCGCTGGAGGAGTCGTTCAAGGTCGACCTCGGCCGCGTCGTCATCAAGGGCCGCATCGACCGCGCCGAACGCGACGAGCAGGGCCGCGCGGTCATCATCGACATCAAGACGTCGACCACCGCCGTCCCGAAGGACGACCTGGCGCGGCACCCGCAGCTCGGCGTCTACCAGTACGCGGTGATGCTCGGCGCGTTCGAGCGGCACGGGCTGATCGAGCCGGGCGGGGCCAAGCTCGTCCAGGTCGGGAAGGCCGCGTTCACGGCGAAGGCGCGCGAGCAGGAGCAGGGGCCGCCCGCCGACGACGCGGACCCCGAGTGGCCCAAGAAACTCGTCGAGATCGTCGCCACCGGCATGGCCGGCGACGTCTTCCAGGCGCGGGCGAACGACAAGTGTCGCACCTGCCCCGTACGCTCGTGCTGCCCCGTCCATGACGAGGGCGGACAGGTGGGGGACTAGGTGAGCGCCGCACTTGCCCCGTACGCTCGTGCCGTCCCGTGCACGACGAGGGCGGGCGGATCGGCGACTGACTAGCTCGGGGGGAGTGGGGTGATCACGCCGGGAGAGCTGGCCCGGCTGCTGGAGATCCCGGCGCCGACGGATGAGCAGGCCCGGGTGATCGAGGCGCCCATGGCGCCGATGGCGGTGATCGCCGGTGCCGGGTCAGGGAAGAGCGAGACGATGGCCGCGCGGGTCGTGTGGCTGGTCGCGAACGGCTTCGTCCGGCCGGAGCGCGTCCTCGGGCTGACGTTCACCCGCAAGGCGGCCGCAGAGCTTGGCGTGCGCGTGCGCAAACGGCTCGACAAGCTCCGCGAGGTCCTGCCGGGGGACGAGCTGGAGCGCCTCGGCGGCGAAGCGCTGTTCGACGGCGAGCCGATGGTGTCCACGTACCACTCGTACGCGGCACGGCTTTTCGGTGACCACGCCTTGCGTGAGGCCCTTGAGCCGACCATGCGGCTGATTTCACCGGCCGTCGCCTGGCAGATCTGCTCGCGGGTGGTCGACGCCTACAACGGCCCCATGGACCGCATCGAATGGCAGCCCGACACCGTCACCAAGGCCGTCATGGAACTGTCCGGCGACCTGTCGGAGCATCTGCGCACGGCCGAGGACGTCCGCAAGGTCGGGACGTGGCTCGACGAGCGGTTCGCCATGGTGAAGAAGCCGCTCAAGGCGCAGCGCGACATCCTCGCCAAGCACGCCGTCCGCGAGCAGCTCATGCCGCTGATCGGCGCGTACGGGCGGGCCAAGGCCGACCGTGAGGTCATCGACCACGGCGACCAGATGGCGCTCGCCGCGCGGATCGCCCACAAGCATCCCGAGGTCGGGCTGATCGAGCGGTCCCGGTTCTCCGTCGTCCTGCTGGACGAGTACCAGGACACGAGCCAGGCGCAGCTCGTCCTGCTCAAGTCGCTGTTCGCGGCCGGGCATCCGGTGACGGCGGTCGGCGACCCGTGCCAGTCGATCTACGGGTGGCGGGGCGCGAGCGCGGGGAACCTGCTGCGGTTCGCCTACGACTTCCCGTCGCAGCAGGGGGTCGCCGGAGCGCGCCCGGTTCCGGCGCCGGTCGTCCAGCTGAGCCGGTCGTTCCGGAACGGCGAGCAGATCCTGGAGGCGGCGGCCAGGGTGCAGGAGGAGCTGCGCGCCGAGACGAAGGCCGTCCCGCGCCTCATTCCGGGTGCCGGACGCGAAGGCCGCGGACGCGTCGAATGCGCCCTGTTCCCCACCGTCGAGGACGAAGCCGACCGAGTCGCCGCACGCATCGCCGGGCTCATGGCCGCCGACCCCGAGACCGCCCCCGACGGCGGCCCGCAGCCCGAGCCGCTCCAGTACTCCGACGTCGCCGTCCTCGCCCGGAAGCGGTCCCAGTTCCCGCTGATCAGGCGGGCCTTGGAGGCGCGCGGCATCCCGGTCGAGGTGGTCGGGCTCGGCGGGCTCCTCACCGTCCCCGAGGTGCAGGACGTCGTCGCCACGCTGCGGGCCATGCACGACCCGACCGCCGGGGCGTCCCTCGCCCGCCTGCTCACCGGCCCGCGCTGGCGCCTCGGCCCGCGCGACCTCGTCGCACTCGGGCGGCGCGCCCGCACTCTCGCACAGGAGGCGGCCCGCGACGTCACCCCGCCGGAGAAGACCGCGGGACCGTCCAACGCGCCGTCCGATGCGCCTCCAGGCGTGTCGTCTGACGCGTCGTCGGGCGTGTCGTCTGACGGGCCCCCGGATGTTTCGTCTGACGCGCCGTCTGGTGGGGAGGGCGACGGGGCCGGTGCTGCCGACGATCCGCTGCGGCAGCTCGTCAGCGAGCTGAATCAGGAGACCGGCAGCCTCGTCGACGCGCTCGACGACCTCGGCCCCCGCGAGACGTACTCCCCGGAGGGATTCGGGCGGCTGCGGCGCCTCCGCGACGAGCTGCGCATGCTGCGCTCCCAGGTCGGGCTGCCGCTGCCCGACCTGGTCAACGAGGTGGAACGCGCACTCGGCCTCGACATCGAGGTCGCCGCCCGCTCCGGCCTCGACCCCGTCACCGCCCGCGCCGACCTGGACGCCTTCATCGACGCCGCCGCGACGTTCGCCGGCGACGCCGAAGACCCGACGCTCGGCGCCTTCCTCGCCTACCTCAAGGCCGCCGAAACGGAGGAGTTCGGGCTGGAGGCCGGACGGGTCGGGGAGACCAACAGCGTCAAGCTCCTCACCGTCCACGCGTCCAAGGGCCTGGAATGGCCGGTCGTCGTCGTGCCCGGCCTGTCGTTCGTCCCGCAGAAGAACGGCGCCCCCGCCAAGGGTTCGATCTTCCCGTCGCCGCCGCAGAACGCGACCCGCTGGACGGCCAACCCGCGCGTCCTGCCGTTCATGCTGCGCGGCGACCGCGCCGACCTGCCGCCGCTGACCGGGCTGGAGAAGGACGACCTCGCCGCGTTCGACCAGGCGTGCTCGGAGCGCGACCTGCGGGAGGAGCGGCGGCTCGCGTACGTCGCGGTGACGCGCGCGTCCAGCCTGCTCGTCACGACCGGCTACTGGTGGGGCGCGTCGGGGCGCCCGCTCGGGCCGTCGCCGTTCCTGGAGGAGGTCCGGGCGGTCTGCCTCGCCGGGGCCGGGTCGGTCGCCGTGTGGGCCGAGCCGCCGGAGGAGGGCGCCGAGAACCCGCTGCTCGCCGACCCCGACGAGGCGCAGTGGCCCACGGCGCCCGGCGAACGCGGCCAATCGGACATCTCCGCCCGCGCGCGGTACGAGGCCGTCGTCGAGGCCGCCCGCATGGTCGAGGACGAGATGACCGGCCGGACGCGCCATTGGGCCGGGGACACCGGCCTGTCCGAAGCCGACCGCGGCCGCATGACCGCATGGGCCCGCGACGTCGAGCTCCTCCTCGCCGAACGCGACCGGGGACGCGGCGGCGACGGCCTCCTGGTCGAGCTGCCCGCGCACCTGTCGGTGTCGTCGCTGGTGTCGCTGGCCCGCGATCCGGCGGCGCTCGCCCGGCAGATCCGCCGCCCCATGC
>NZ_SMKY01000033.1 GCF_004349235.1 Actinomadura darangshiensis
CGCCCCGCCCGCCCCGTGAGGCGCGGTCTGGCGGCGGTCGGGTCGGGGGTGTTGATCGCGGCGTGCGTCCTCCTGCCGGCCGTCCAGTGCGGGGACGGCGGGCCGTCGGCGGCGGCTCCCGCGCGGGGCCGCGGCGGGGACGGCTTCAACGCCACCGACGTCATGTTCCTCCAGATGATGGTGCCGCATCAGGGGCAGGGCGTGCGGCTGGCCCGGCTGGCGCGGGACCGTCCCGTCCGGCCGGAGGTGAGGACGCTCGCCGCCGCGATCGAGACGACCGAGGTCGCCGAAATCAAGGACATGGCGGGACGCCTGCGCGGCTGGCACCGGCCGCCGACCGCCGACCCGCACGCGCACGCGCACGCGGCGCACGGCGGCATGCCCCAGACCACCGACAAGGAACTGAAAGCACTGGAACGCAGCCCCGGCGACCGTTTCGAACGCGAGTTCCTCAACCTGCTGATCGCCCACCAGGACGACGCCGTGCAGATGGCGCGGCTGGAGACCGGCAAGGGCGAGGACGCGTGGACGAAGCGGCTGGCACGGCGCGTCGACCGGTCCCGGTCGGCGCAGATCGCACGGATGCTGGCGCTCCTCGGCTCCCCGACCCCGAAGAACCTTCCACAGAAGTAGGTGTTCGGCATGCGAAGAACGATCGGATTAGTCCTCTGCTTCGTCGTCGTCGCGGCGCTGGCGGTCGCTCCCGCGCGGGCGGCGGAGCGGCTGACGGCCTCCTTCAGTCTGTCCGGAACGACCGGAAAGTACGTGGTCAGCAACCCCGGGACGGCCGCCGTGAGCGGCTGGAAGCTGACGTTCGAACTGCCGGCCGGCGTGACGGCGGGCAGCCCGCAGAACGCGTCACTGTCGCAGAACGGGACGACGGTGACGCTCACCCCCGCGTTCTCCATCGACACGATCAAGGCGGGCGGCAGCACCGAGCCGTACAGCCCGGCGTTCACGCTGAGCGCCGCCGCCCAGCCGGCGAACTGCACGCTGAACGGCGCGGCCTGCGACGGGACGGGTGCGCCGCCGCCGCTGCTCGAAGGCGTGACCGCGGAGTACTCGGTCAGCGGGACGAGCGCGAAGTTCATCGTCGCGAACCACACGTCCGCCGCGATCGACGACTGGACGATCGAGTTCACCCTCCCGGACGGGGTGACGGCGGGCAACGCCGCCAACGGCTCGATCAGCCAGAGCGGCAGTACGGTCACACTCAGCCCGGCGTACTACAACTCGACGATCGGGGCGGGCCGGACGACCGAGCCCTACAGCCCGACGTTCACCGTCAGCAGGTCCGGTGCGGAGCCGGCGGGCTGCCGCGTCAACGACGTCAACTGCGACGGGACCCCGGACGCGCCGCCGAGCGCCCCCGGCGGGCTGAAGCCGACGGTCACGACCACCAGGACCGTGTCGCTGGCGTGGGACGCGGCGGCACCGGGCAGCCTGCCGATCACCGCGTACGAGGTCTACAAGGGGTCGGCGCTCGCGACGACCGTCCCCGATACCGGCGCGACGGTCACCGGGCTCACGCCGGACACCGAGTACACGTTCACGGTGAAGGCCCGCGACCGGAAGGGGAACCTGTCCCCCGCCAGCGCGCCCGTCACCGTGAAGACGAACGACCCGGCGGACGACACGCAGGCGCCGTCCGTGCCGTCCGGGTTGAAGAGCACCGGCAAGGACTCGGCCAGCGTGAAGCTCGCGTGGACGGGCTCGTCCGACAACACCGGCGTCGCGAACTACGACGTGCTGGTGGACGGGAAGGCCGCCACGACCGTGACCGGGACGACCGCGACCGTCGCTGGGCTGTCGCCGTCCACCGAGTACTCGTTCACCGTCCGGGCGCGCGACCTCTACGACAACGTGTCCGCGGCGAGTACCGCCATCAAAGTGAAGACCGACGACGTGATCGGGGACGGTTACGCCCGCGTCGGCTACTTCGTCCAGTGGGGCATCTACGGCCGCCAGTACTTCGTGAAGAACCTCGACACGACCGGGAACGCCGCACGCCTCACCCACATCAACTACGCGTTCGCGAACATCGACCCGCAGAACCTGACGTGCCTGCAAGGCGTGACCAAGGGCACCACGTCCGACCCGCAGGACCCGGACCAGGGCGACGGCGCGGGTGACGCCGAGGCCGACTACGGGCGCCCGTTCAGCGCCGCGCAGTCGGTGGACGGCGTGGCCGACACCGGCTGGGAGAAGCTGCGCGGCAACTACAACCAGCTGAAGAAGCTGAAGGCGAAGTACCCGAAGCTGAAGGTGCTGATCTCGATCGGCGGCTGGACGTACTCGAAGTACTTCTCCGACGTCGCGAAGACCGACGCGTCCCGCAAGAAGTTCGCCGCCTCCTGCATCGACACCTACATCAAGGGCAACCTGCCGGACTACAACGGCGCGGGCGGGCCGGGCACGGCGGCCGGGATCTTCGACGGCATCGACCTCGACTGGGAGTGGCCGGGCGCCGAGGGGCACCCCGGCAACCACGTCAGCCCGGACGACAAGCACAACAACACGCTGCTGATCGCGGAGTTCCGCCGCCAGCTCGACGAGCTGACCAAGTCGACCGGCGAGCGGTACCTGCTCTCCGCGTTCACCCCCGCCGACCCGGCGAAGATCGATGCCGGCTGGGAACTGGCGGAGGTCGCCGAGTCCATGGACATCTTCAACATCCAGGGCTACGACTTCCACGGCGCGGGCAGCGACAACTCCTGGGAGCCCAACCGGACGGGCCACCAGGGCAACCTCTACACCGACACCGACGACCCGTACACGTTCCACTTCAGCGTCGAGAACGCGGTGCAGCCGTATCTGGACGCCGGGGTCAACCCGCGCAAGCTCACGATCGGCCTCGCCTACTACGGGCGCGGCTGGCAGAACGTGGCCGACGGCGGCAAGGGCGGCGAATGGCAGGCCGCGAAGGGAGCGGCACCCGGGCAGTTCCAGGAGGAGGCCGGGACTCGCGGTTACGGCAACCTTGTCTCCAGTCTCCCCAACTGCAAGATCACGCATGACGAACAGGCGGTGGCGACGTCCTGCTACACCGGCGACAACGGCCAGTGGTGGTCGTTCGACGACGCCTGGTCGATCCGGAAGAAGACCGAATGGCTCAAGAGCAAGAACCTGCTCGGAGCCATGATCTGGGAGATGTCCGGTGATCCGGGGGTCCTGACGAAGGCCCTGGATGACGGCCTGAGCTGAGCCCGTCCGAACCCGGGGCCGGCGTCGTTCCCCCGCTCGCGGCGCCGGCCCCGCTCCATGCCCTGGTGGCGGCAAGTCACCAGCGGTCGAGGTGCAGGATCTCGTCCAGCGGGACGCGGGCACCGGGGCGGAACGTCTCGCCGGTGTAGTAGGCGGTGGGGATGAGCGCGCCCTGGCGGACGTCGTCGGGCAGGCCGAGCAGTTCCGCCACTTCGCGCTCGTAGGCGAGGTGCAGGGACGTCCACGCGGTGCCGAGCCCGCGGGCGCGCGCCGCGAGGGCGTAGTTCCAGACGGCCGGGAGGAGCGATCCCCACAGGCCGGCCTGGTTGCCCTCCGGGAGCCGTCCGCCGTGCAGGCGCAGGCACGGGATCACGAGGACGGGCACGTCGCCCATGTGTTCGGCCAGGTAGGAGGCGCTCTCCCCGACGCGGCGCTGCACCTCGGCGCGGCCGGGATCGTCCTCGTAGGAGCCGGCGGAGGCGCCGCCCGCCTGCGCGTAGGCGGCGAACGAGCGCCGATAGTACTCGCCGATCTCCGCGCGGGTCTTCGGATCGGTCACCACGATCCATTGCCAGCCCTGCCGGTTGCTGCCGCTCGGCGCCTGGACGGCGATCTCCAGGCATTCGCGGACGAGGTCCATGGGCACGGGACGGTCCAGGTCGAGGCGTTTGCGGACGGTTCGCGTCGTGGTCAGCAGCTCGTCCGGGCTCAGCGGCAGCGTCGTCATGCGTCCATCGTCCCCCAGCGCGCCCACGCGCTCGCGGGCGACCCGGCCCACATGTTTGGACCAGGCGGTCCAAACATTCGTGGACCAGGCGGTCCAGTCTCCGCTATCGTCACTTCCATGGGACTTGAGGAACAGCTTCCGAGCGGCTTCCTGCTGAGCACGGTGGAGAAGCTCGCGGACTGGGCGCGGTCGAGTTCGCTGTGGCCGATGACCTTCGGGCTGGCCTGCTGCGGAATGGAGCTGATGGCCGCCGGGGATCCGCGGCACGACTTCTCCCGCTGGGGCATGGAACGCGCCTCGGCGACCCCGCGGCAGGCCGACGTGATGATCGTGGCGGGCCGGGTCAGCCAGAAGATGGCGCCGGTGCTGCGCCGGCTCTACGACCAGATGACCGGGCCGAAATGGGTCATCGCCATGGGGGTGTGCGCCTCGTCCGGCGGCATGTTCAACAACTACGCCGTGGTGCAGGGCGTCGACCACATCGTCCCCGTGGACGTCTACCTGCCCGGGTGCCCGCCGCGGCCGGAGATGCTGCTCGACGCGATCCTCAAGCTGCACGACCGGATCCAGAACGAGACCTTGGGCGCGCACCGGAAGGCGCAGGTCGCCGAACTCGATGAGCGGGCCTTGCCGGGGCACCGCCCGTCCCGGGCCGGCGCCTAGCGGTTCAGCCGGTCCCGACCATCCGGCGGATCACGCCGACCTGCAGGCATTTGATCCGCATGGCCTCGTCGGCGTCCGTCCGCCAGAGGTTCCGGAGGGCCCACGCGTCGATCGTCCACAGCGCGGCGAGGGTCAGCTCGCCCTGCAGGGACGGCGGCATGTCGTCGCGGACGGCGCCGGCGGCCCGCCCGGCGGCCAGCGCCCGGCCGAGCCAGTCGTCGATCCCGGCCCGCGCGCGGCCGAGCGGGCTGCCTTCGCCGGACGGGGCGCCCGTGGCGTAGAAGAGCCGCCAGAAGTCGATGAGCCGCGGATTGCGCCCGGCCACCTGCATGAGGTCGGTCCCGACCCGCTCCACCTCGTCCCAGAAACCGGGGGCGGCGAGGTCGCCCGGATCCGGGATCTTCAGGTCGCCGCGCAGCCCGTCGACGATCCGGGTGACCGCCGCGTCGAACAGCGCCTCTTTCGACTCGTAGTAGTAGTAAAAGGAGCTTTTGCTCATTCCGCAGGCCCGGATGATGCGGTTCAGCGAGGCGCCGTCGAATCCGTTGTCGGCGAATTCCCGCGTCGCCACGTCGAGCAGTTCGTCGCGCCGTTCCGGCGGCAGCGCGGCCTTCCTCGTTCCCACGCCCCGAGGATATCGGCCCGGCGGACGCGTTCGGCGGTGCGGATGGGGGTAGAGCATCTAGTCTGTCGTGATGGTTCCCGCTTCGGGTGTTTCACCCTCAACGTCCCGGCTTGGGTGGCTTGATGCGCTGCGAGGGGCGGCGGCCCTGGCGGTGGCCCTGCATCACGCGAGCTACGTGTACCTCCCCCGGTTACGCGTGCAGATGGCCGACTGGTTCGATCCCGGCCTCTTCGGCGTGCTCGTCTTCTTCCTCGTCAGCGGATACATCGTGCCCGCGTCGCTGGAACGCCGCGGCAGCGTGCGCGGGTTCTGGGTCGGCCGGTTCTTCCGCATCTACCCGCTGCTGGCGCTGACGTGCCTCCTCGCCGTCCTGCCGTTCCTGCTCGGAGTCCTCGGGCTGCGGGCGGGGCTGGAGAAGTACTCCCCCGCGACGGCCGTCATCGCGCACATGACGATGCTGCAGGACGTCCTGAACGTCCCGAACGCGATGAACGTGCTGTGGACGCTGTCCTACGAGATGGTCTTCTACCTGCTGATCGTCGCGCTGTTCGTGGTCGGCGGGCACCGCCGGTCGGCACCGGCCGCCGTCGTCCTCGTCGTGGTCGCGCTGGTCGCGGTCGCGCTCGCGGCCGGCGGGCTGCTCACCGGCGCGCACGCGCCGGCGGCCCTGCTGTCGCGCACCGCGGGGACGGGCCCGGTGGTCGCGGTGACGGCCGCCGCCCTCGTCGTGGCGATCGGCGCGGCCGTGTCCCGGCGGCCCGCGCCGCGGGTCGCGGGCGGGCTGCTCGGCGGGCTGCTCGGCGCCGTGCTGGTGACGGTCAACGGCCGCGTCGGCGCCTGGGAGGGCCTCGTCATGCTCGCGGTCATGTTCCTGGGCACCGCGATCCACCGCGCCGAGCACGGCCAGATCACCCGGCGCACGGGCCTGGCGGCCGGCATCCTGGTACTGGCGGGCGCGCTCGCCGCCGGCACCTGGAACGCCGCCCCCTACGGCCGGAACGCGCAACTGGTCTGGTGCGGCGCGGTGCTCGCGGCCGCCGCGACGTTCGCGGCGGCGTGGCACCTGCGGCACCGCCGGTTCCCCGCCTGGGCGACCGGCCTGGGCACCATCAGCTTCTCGGTCTACCTGCTGCATCCGCTGCTGCTGATGGTGGCCGCGCAGTTCCTCGGCTTCTCCGGACGCGAGGACACGGTCGGCCTGGCATTCTTCTTCCTCGTCCTGATCGCGGTCAGCTGGGCGTCGCAGCGCTGGATAGAGGCCCCCGCACAACGCCTGGGCCGCCGCTTCACCCGCCCCCCACGAATCGACAACCGCCTAGAACCCCAGCCCCTAGCCTCTTGACCGCTGTGATCGGCGTGTGATCGCGGGCGCCTACGGTTAATGGGTGACCCGCGACTACTACGCCGTCCTCGGTGTGCTGCGGGACGCGTCACAGGAGCAGATCAAAGCCGCCCGGCGGATACGGCTGCGCGAGGCCCACCCCGACGCGAACCCCGGTGATCCGACGGCGGTCGAACGTTTCCACCTCGTCTACAAGGCCGGCGAAATACTCGGGCATCCCGAGCGCCGCCGAATGTACGACGACTCGCTTCGCGAGGACACGACGGCGTTTGGTGGACGCGTCCAATGCCGTACCTGCCACGGCACGGGACGGCTCCCCGATCCCTGCTTCCGCTGCGACGGCAAAGGCTGGCGTTCCGCAACACCGCCATCGCGAGAGCGCGGTCAGACCTGCTACGAAGTGCTCGGAGTCGCGCAGGACGCGTCCGCGGCGCAGATCACCGAGGCGTACCGGAACATCGTGCGCGTCGAGGGAAAGCCGATCCCGGAAAGGGTGAAGTCGGCCTTCAGCCGGATCGGCGACCCCCGCCGCCGCGCAGGCTACGACCGCGGTCTCGGCATGACGACGAACGGCCGCGCGGGCGAGATCGACGTCCACGTCTCGCGGCGCGTCGCCCGGCAAGGGGCCGCCTCGCACGACTTCACCGTGCCCGACCGGGACCTGTGCCCGCATTGCGAAGGCGTCGGCCGCATCATGCTTCCCTGCCACAACTGCGAAGGGCGCGGCTACTGGCGCTGGGGCGGGTCGGCCACGAAATGCGACGCGTGCAGCGGCCGCGGCACCGACGAGCGAGCCTGTTTCAACTGCTCCTTCTCCGGATGGGTCGACGTCACTCGAACCCTGACCGGCCCGATTCCGGCCGGCTCAACCGAGAACTCGCGCATCACCGTCCGCGACGACCTTCTCGGCGTGGTCACCCTCCGCCTGGCCCTCGTCCCCGACTTCGCCCGGAGCAGCGAATGACCGTTGTCCGTGGCGACGACCATTCCGATACCCGCGCCGCGCTTCGGCATTGGCGGTCGCGGACGGGCCGCTAACGGGCGCGGTGGGGTAGAAGGGGGACGTGGGCGGCGCGCGAGGGGCGAGGAATCCGTGGGGTGCGGAGGTGATGGCCACCGGCGTCGTGTCCGTGGGGCTGCATCTCGCGGGGTTCGTGTGGGCGGCTCGGGTGCTGCTCGCGGTCACCGCGGCGCTGTGGGTGGTCCTGGCGGTGACGTTCTGCGCGCTGTTCGGCGGCGGTGTGACGCGCTGGCGGGAGGAGACGTCCACGCCGTCCGCGCTGACGACCGTGGCGGGCACCGGGGTGCTCGGCGACGGCGTCGCGATGATCTCCCATCCGGTGGCGGCCGCGGTGCTGCTCGGCCTCACCGCCGTGCTGTGGACGGTGCTGCTCCCCCGCGTCCTGCGGCAGCTGAGCCGACGCGTGCCGGGCGCCGCGTACCTGGTGACGGTCGCGACGCAGGCGGTGGCGGTGCTCGCGGCGACGCTGGCGGTCGAGCTGCCTGCGAAGTGGCTGGCATGGCCCGCCGTCACGATGCTCGCGCTCGGCCTCCTGCTGTACGTGCTGGTGCTGACGCGGTTCGACTTCGGTGAGCTGGTCGGCGGGGCGGGCGACCAGTGGGTGGTGGGCGGCAGCCTGTCCATCTCGGCGCTCGCGTCCGCGAAGGTGACGCTCGCGATGGACGCGCCGGCGCCCCTGGTGTGGCTGACGCTGGCGGTCCTCGCGGTGGCGCTCGCCTGGTACGCGGTCCTGGTGGGCTGCGAGGTGCTCCGGCCCCGGAGGGGCTACGACGGGCGCCGCTGGTCGACGGTGTTCCCGCTCGGCATGACGGCGGTCAGCGCGATGACGGCGGGGACCGCCTGCGGCGTCCCCTGGCTGGGGACGCTCGGCGAGGTCCTGCTGTGGCCCGCCGTCATCGCGTGGGCGCTCGTCGCGGCCGGGGCCGTGCGTCATGCCGCCGCGTCCGCGTGACCTGCCCGGCGGGGCTTCGGGAGGAACGCGACGATGGCCGTGCCGGCGGTGGTGATGAGGGCGGCGATCAGGAAGGCGGTCGAGTAGCCGTCCACGAGGTCGGACCCGGCCCTGGCGGCGGCCGTGCCGAGGACGGTGAGGCCGATCGCGCCGCCGATCGTGCGGGACGTGTTGACGACGCCCGCGACGGCGCCCGCCTCAGACGAGTCCGCACCGCTCGTGGACGCCTCCACCAGCGGGGTCATCAGGAGGCCGAAGCCGAGGGCCATGGTCGCGCCCGGTCCGAGGATGGCGGTGAGGAACGTCCCGTCGGCGTCCAGGACGAGGCTCTGCCAGGCGAACCCCGCGGCGGCCATCAGCCCGCCGATGCCCGCGAGGAGGCGCGCGCCGATGCGGGCCATGAGCGGCGGGGCGAGGCGGGAGCCGATGATGATGCCCGCGGTGTGCGGCAGGAACGACACGCCGGTGCGGACCGCGCTGTAGTGCAGGACGTTCTGCATGTAGAGCGACAGGAAGTACCAGAGCGCGAAGCCCGCCATCGTCCCGACGAGGGTGGCGAGGTTGCCGACCGCGACGCTGCGCAGCCTGAACAGCCGCAGCTGGACGAGCGGTTCCCGGGTGCGCGCCTCGACGGCGACGAACAGGGCGATCAGGACGAGTCCGGCGGTGATCGGGATCAGGGACGTCCAGCCGTGGTCCTCGGTCCGGCCGATGCCGAACGCGAGCAGCCCCACGCCGGCGGTCACCAGGACGGCGCCGGGCAGGTCGAGGCGGGCGCGCCGCGCGGTGTCGCGCTCGTCGCGGAGCCAGCGGGCGGCGATCACCGCGACGACCGCGCCGACCGGGACGTTGATCAGCAGCACCCAGCGCCAGCTGAGGTAGTCGGTCAGCAGCCCGCCGACGAGGCCGCCGGTGGCGCCGCCCGCGGTGCCGACGGCCGTCCACATGGCGATCGCCTTCGTCCGCGCCGGCCCCTCCGGGAACGTGCCGGTGACCAGCGACAGCGTGACGGGCGCGAGGATCGCGGCGCCGAGGCCCTGGGCGGCGCGAGCGGCGATCAGCATGGAGCCGTCCTGCGCGAACCCGCCGGCGAGGCTGGCGAGGGTGAACAGGCCGAGGCCGGTGATGAAGACCCGCTTGCGCCCGAAGAGGTCGGCGGCGCGCCCGCCGAGCAGCAGGAACCCGGCGAACGTCAGCGAGTAGGCGTTGACGACCCATTGCAGGCCGGTGGCGCCGAGGCCGAGGCCCTCGCGGATGTGGGGCAGGGCGACGTTGACGACGGAGATGTCCAGGACGACGAGGAACTGGCCGATGGACGCGGCGAGCAGCGCCGCCCAGCCGGGTGTCGCCCTGGCAGGGGGCCTCAGGGGCTTCAACGCGGGGTCCTGTGTCGTGTTCATGCCGTCCATGCTGATCGCCGAGGGGGTTCGCGCGCGTCGGGCGCCGGTCCCGGTCCGCCACGTCCGATGGGCCTAGGACCTCCGGGCCCGTCCATTTCGTCCTGAACCGGAGTCCGCCGTGCCGCGTCTACCAGGAAGCCGGTGATCACGTCGTGCGCGCGGGTCCCGGCCCGTCGGAAGGTGTGAATCCGGACGACTCGGAAACAAAGCACGCACCCAAGAGCATCGCCGGAGGTTTCATGCCCGACCCGCGGGACGACGACACGGCGGACCGCTTGATCGGCGACGCCCGGACCGTCCGGGAGCTGTTCGATCTGCTCCCGGCCCCGGTCGCCGGTGTGGAGGTCCCCGGCGACTACCGCGTGGTGGCGGCGAACGGCGCCTACCGGACGCTGATCGGCCGCGAGGGGTTCGTCGGCCGCTCCCTCAGCGCGCTGATGCCCGAGCTCATGGGGCAGCGGCTGTTCGGCGTGCTCGACCGCGTGTTCGCCTCGGGCGAGCCGGAGACGATCCGCGAATGGCGGATCCAGATCCCGACGGAGACCGGTCCCGGCGACATCCTCTACATCGACTGCGCCGTCATCCCGCAGCTGTCCGCGGACGGCGAGGTGACCCGGCTGCTGGCCTTCGTCCAGAACGTGACCGACAGCGTCGCCGACCGCAAGTCGGAGGAGCGGCGGGCGGACACGGCGGAGCGGCGCCTGGAGGAGGCCAGCGACGTCATCGAGATACTGCAGCGCAACCTGCTGCCGCCGGGCCTGCCGATCCTGCCGGGCCTGCAGATCGCGGGCAGCTACCTGCCCGCCGACGCCGAGACCGCCGGCGGCGACTGGTTCGACGCGGTCCCGCTGCCGGACGGCCGGACGGCGCTGGTCATCGGCGACGTGGTCGGGCACGGCGTCGCGGCGTCGGCGGCGATGGGGCAGCTCCGCGCCGTCCTGGAGGACCGCCTCGACCACAGCGGCGACATCGCCGAGGCGCTCGCCGCCGCCGACCGGCTCGCGGGCCGGCTGCCGGCCGCGCGCGCGGCGACGGTGTGCGTGGCGGCCGTGGACCCGGCCGGCGGAGCGGTGACGTACTGCACGGCCGGGCATCCGCCGCCGCTGCTGATCGCGTCCGGGGGCGACGGGCGCTACCTGCCGTCGTCGGGCGGCGGCCCGCTCGGCACCGGCTCGGCGTTCCCGCTCGCCCACGACCGGCTGGGCGTCGGCGACCATCTCGTCCTGTACAGCGACGGCATCATCGAGCGGCCCGGCGTCGACGTCAGCGCCGGCACCGTGGAGTTCGCGCGGGCCGCCGCGGACGTCGCCGCCGACCGGGCGCTGCGCGAGGAGTGGCTGTCCGCCGTGGACCGGGTGACGACGCAGACGATCGAGCTGCTGGTCCGGGAGACCGGGCACGCCGACGACATCACGCTGCTGGCCGCGCAGCGGACCGGCCTGCCGGCGCCGCTGCGGATGGACGAGCGGGCCCGGCCGGCGGTGATCCCGTCCGTCCGGCGGGCGCTGGACGACTGGCTGCACGGCCTCGGGACCCGCGCGGAGGACGCGATCCTGCTGCGGCACGCGGTCGGCGAGCTCGTCACCAACGTCGTCGAGCACGCCTACGGCTCGCCGCCCGGCCACGTGCGGGTGCGCGCCGAGGCCACCGGCCGCGGCTCGGTCGAGATCGAGGTCGCCGACGACGGGCGGTGGCGCGAGCACCGCCGGGAACCGGACCTCGAACGGGGCCGCGGCCTGGCCATGGCCGGTGACTTCGCCGACGACCTGCGCGTCGACGCGGAGTCGGCCGGGACGACGGCGACCATCCGGCACCGGCTGACCCGCCCGGCGCGGCTGCTCACCGCCGGGGACGTCACGCCGCCGCCCGCCCCCGCGAAGGACCTGCCGGAGCTGCTGCTGATCCTCGACCAGCCGTCGGAGCGCGCCCCGCGGATCCGGATGGACGGCCCCGTCGACGCCACCACCTCCGAGCAGCTGCGCGAGGAGCTGCGGATGCGCACCCGCGGCGGCACCGGGCCGCTCACCGTCGACCTGACCGGCGTCACCCATCTGGCCAGCGCCGGCGTGGCCGTCCTGTACGAGGCCGAAGCCCGGACCGGTGCCCCGCTGCTCCTCTACGCCCCGGCGGGCAGCCCCGCGCAGCACGTCATGGCCCTGGTCGCCCTCCCCCACACGACGACCGACCCCGGCTAGCCCGCTGCGGCAGGACGGCGGCCGCTCAACCCGCGATCGCCGCCTTCAGGACGTCGCGCAGCGGCGTCGGCGGGCGGCCGATCAGGTCGCCCATGGCCGGGTCGACGTGGGAGAACTCGCCTTGCCGGGTGGCGGCGAACATGCCGACGAGCATCTGGGCCGCGCTCTCGGGCACCCCGTGGCCCACGAGACCGGCGCGGTACTCGGCGTCCGAGACGACCGTCCGGCGGATCGTGCGTCCGGTCAGCTCGGAGGCGAGCGCCGCGACGCCGGCCATGTCGATCGCCTCGGCGGCGGTGAGAGCGGGGGTGGGTCCGTCGAACGGCTCCTTGGCCAGGATGACCGCGGCGGCCTCGGCCAGGTCGGCGTGGGCCGTCCAGGACACGGGACCGTCCTCCGGCACGGCCAGCTCGCCCGTCTGCAGGGCGGCGCCGAGCAGCCTCACCGTCGTGGACGCGTAGAAGCCGTTGCGCAGCGCGGTGAACGCCACGCCCGACTCCCTCAGCGCGGCCTCGGTCTCCGCATGGTCGGACATCGGCGGGAACGGCGAGGACGGGTTCACGCCCATGTGGCCGGTGTAGAGGATGCGGCGGGCGCCTGCCGCCTTGGCCCCCTCGATCGCGGCGCGGTGGGCGGCGACCACCTTCTCCCCGATGGCGTCCACGGAGACGATCAGAACCTGCGAGGCGCCCTCGAAGGCGTGCGCCAGGCTCGCGGGATCGCCGAAGTCCCCCTGCCGGACGCGGACGCCCCGCTCCTGGAACTCGTGCGCCTTCGCCGGCTCCCGGACGCTGAGCCCGACCCGCTCGGCGGGCACCCGTTCGAGCAGCCGCTCCACGACCGCGCGTCCGAGCAGCCCGTTCGCCCCGGTAACGATGATCACAACATCCTCCAGCCATGCCGAACCAGTGCTAACACGACAACGCTAGCACCGTTATCGAACCATCGCTAACGAGAAACTGTTATCGTCAGTACCGTGGACGATGACGGGCCGCGGGAGCGCATCCTCGCCGCCACGGCGAAGCTGCTCGCCGAGGGCGGCCGGGAGGCCGTGTCGACGCGCGCCGTGGGCGCCGCGGCCGGGGTCCAGGCCCCGACCATCTACCGGCTGTTCGGCGACAAGCAGGGACTGCTCGACGCCGCCGCGGCCGACGGCTTCGCCGCCTACCTGGCCGCCAAGACCGTCCCGGAACCCACGGGCGACCCCATCGAGGACCTGCGCACCGGCTGGGACCTGCACCTCGGCTTCGGCCTGGCCAACCCGGCGGTGTACCTGCTCATGAACGAGCCGCGCCCCGGGCCCGTCCCGCCGGCGGCCGTCGCGGGCATGGAGGTCCTCGCCGGGCTGATCCGCCGGATCGCCGAAGCCGGCCGGCTGCGCGTCCCCGAGGAACGCGCCGTCCAACTCGTCCACGCCGCGGGCTCCGGCGCCACCGTCACGCTGATCTCCATGCCCGCCGACCGGCGCGACCTTGAGCTGTCCGCGCTGGCCCGTGAGGCGGTCATCAGCGCGATCACGACCGACGCCCCGGCGGCCTCCTCCCCCGGCCCGGTCGGCGCCGCCGTCGCCCTTCGCGCCGTCCTCCCCCAGACCACCGCGCTGACCGAAGGCGAGCAGACCCTGCTAGACGAATGGCTGACCCGCATCGCCGCCACCTGACCCCGGCACGGCGCGGTTGCGGATGAGGGGGAGGTAGACCTCGTCCACGATCTCGATGAGGACCTCGTCGGGGGCGGTGGGCGCCCCGCGCATGACGAACTCGTTGCGGAGCAGGACCATGGCCACGGTGGCGACCCGGGGATGGAGGGCTTCGGGCGGCGCTTCGCCGCGGGCCACGGCACGGCCCAGGATGGTCAGCCAGGCGGCGGCGACACTGTCGGTGGACTGGTCCGGCAGCTGCGACAGCAGCTCCGAGGCGCCGCCTGCCGCGGCCATGAGGTCGCGCAGGATCCTGCCGAGCGGAGAGCTCCAGTGCCGGTTCGCGCGGCGCAGCTGCTCCAGGACGTCCCCGCGCAGGCTGCCGGTGTCGGGTAGCTGGACCGTGGTGGTCAGCTGCCGGTAGGCGGCGATGCCGAGTTCGAGGCGGTTCGGCCAGCGCCGGTAGATCGCGTTCTTGTTCGTGCCCGCGCGTCTGGCGACCCGGTCCATGGTCAGCCCGGCGTATCCGGCCTCGGTGAGCTCGCCGGCGGCGGCCCCGAGGATCGCCTCCTCCAGGGCGGCGCCGCGCCGCCGCCGTCCGGCCTCCGGCCGCCTCGTCGGATCGCCCGCCATGGCCCTCTTTCCTCAACCGGTACCGACCGTGCCTTCCAAGACTGGACTTGACGCAGGACGAGCGGCAACTAAGGTACGTCACGTACCTTAATTAGGAGGCAGGGCATGCGGGGCAAGGGCATCACCTACGACACCGGTTTCGTCCGGGACGGCGCGAACTCCCGGAAGCGGTTCGACCGGGACCTGGCCGAGCGGGAGCTGCGCGTCATCCGGGACGAGCTGCACTGCAACACGGTCCGCATCAGCGGCGCGGACCCCGACCGGCTGGAACTGGCCGCGTCGCTGGCCGCCGACCTGGGCCTGGAGGTCTGGTTCTCGCCGTATCCGCTCGAACTGACCGCCGAGGAGATGCTGTCGCTGTTCGCCGACTGCGCCGAGCGCGCGGAGCGCCTCCGGCAGCGGGGCGCCGAGGTCGTGTTCGTCACCGGCGCCGAGCTGAGCCTGATGAACAAGGGCTTCCTGCCCGGGGACAGCCTCAGCGAGCGGGTCGAAGCGCTGCTGAGCCAGCCGAACCGGGAGCGGATCGGCGAGGCCGCCACCAGGGTGAACGACTTCCTCGGCAAGGCCGTCCCGCTGGTCAGGGAGCGGTTCGGCGGCCGGGTCACCTACGCCTCCATCCAGCTCGACCGCGTCGACTGGACGCTCTTCGACATCGTGTCCATGGACCTGTACCGGTCGGCCGAGGTCGCCGACCGGTTCACGGAGGGCGTCCGGGCGCTCGTCGCCCAGGGGAAGCCGGTCGCGATCACCGAATTCGGCTCCGCCACCTGGCGCGGCGCCCCGGACGTGGGGGCACGCGGCCTGGAAATCGTGGAATACGACGAGGACACCGGCGAGCCGCTCCGCCTCAACGGCGACTACGACCGCGACGAGCCCGGCCAGGCCGCCTACCTGAGCGAACTACTGGACGTCTTCGAAGCGGAAGGCGTCGACAGCGCCTTCGTGTTCATCTTCGCCCTCTACGACCACCCGCACCGCCCTCACGGCACCCCCCGCGACGACCTGGACCTGGCCAGCTACGGCATAGTCAAGGTCTACGAAGACCGCCCCGGAGCCCCCTACCCCTGGGAGCCCAAAGCCGCCTTCACCACCGTCGCCAACCACTACCGAACCCACTGAGCCCTCGCGACGGGCGACACGTGCGGGCATCCACCACACAGCCTCGTCGACCAGGCCGGCGGCAAATGGATCTGGGCCCGAATACCCCCGTAGCCGCTGCTCTATCTGTGGCCGAAGCCGGTCAGAGGCAAGGCTATTGCAGGGCGCACCCACCAGGCGGCGATCCGCTACCTATGGGGGATGGGTACCGGGCTGAGCGTCACTACGAACGAAACTCCCGACGGGCGCCACATCGTCCACTACGACGGACAGTCCTTTGAGTTGACGTCGTTCTCGGGTGAGGTGATCTGCCCGGCAAGTGACGGGACGGCGCTCCATCACAGCCGGACCTGCAACCACATGGCCGGCTACGAGGACGGGTGGAAGATCTATCCCGACCAGGGCGGCGACCTGTGGCTACGTCTTCTCGAAGCCGCGCCGGCGGACGACGTGCGAGGACGTCAGGCGTTCGCCGAAGCCGCCGGACTGCGCAACGGGGCGGGCCGCCCGATTTCCAAGCTCTGCCAGACCTGCACCCTTGTTCCGCTCAGCAGCGTCGGTGGAATCACCACACCCGCGAAGCCGCTGTCAAAGGCTCTCGCCGAGTTCGACCGCACCGCCCTCGCGGCGCGGGTTGCCGAGGCGGAGTCGGAGGTCTCCCAGGTCACGCGTGACTTCCCGCTGGACGCCTGGCCGACCATGTCGCTTGAGCGGTATGCGCTGGGTACCGATGTGTACAAGCAATCCTTCAGCTATCGCATGGAATACGGCACCCGGAGTCTGTGTGACATCAGAGGCCGGACGGCCGGCAAGAACATCATCT
Organism: Actinomadura darangshiensis; assembly: GCF_004349235.1. Classification (GTDB taxonomy): domain Bacteria; phylum Actinomycetota; class Actinomycetes; order Streptosporangiales; family Streptosporangiaceae; genus Spirillospora; species Spirillospora darangshiensis. The sequence goes on from NZ_SMKY01000033.1 coordinate 16,323, forward strand.
ACTGGAGCAAGAAACACAGCACGTGGAAGTATCCTGCCGAATACGGCGATGAGGTAGAGGCATGGGAGCGCGTGCGGGCGGGATTCGTCCAGGCATTCGACTCCGCCCGTGGTGACGGAGTCGCCTATGTCGACGCCATCGACGAACTGCGGACGGGCTTCGCGATCACCACCAAGGCGATCTCCTGCTACGTTCCCGGCGCGCTGATCCCCATCACCAACAAGGCGCACCTGCACGCATGCGTGTTCCGTCTGTCGGGCAAAGACGCGTCCAACTTGGACCCCTTCGCCGCGCATGAGCTGCTCAAGCAGCTCGTAGACGAAGATGAGCGCTTCGCCGGCTGGCAGCCGTACGAGGTGGCGTGGTTCTTGGACGAATGGGCCACCGCCAGTCCCGATCCCACAATTCTCATGGTGGCTCCTGGCGAGAAGGGCCGGTACTGGAACGACTGCCTTGAGGGCGGATACATGTGTGTCGGCTGGGACGAGGTGGGTGAGCTGACAAGGTTTGCCTCGGAAGAGGAGTTTCGCGCGGGATTCGAAGCCGCTGACCCGCATGGGCACAAGTCCACGAACTCCGTCAAAGCCAATGAACTATGGCGATTCCTCCAGCTCCGGCCCGGTGATCGTGTGATCGCGAACCGCGGCCACAAGGAGATCCTCGGAGTGGGAACCGTAACGTCGGAGGGCTATCGATGGCGGCCCGACCGGCCGGAGTACTTCAACACCGTGTCCGTCGACTGGGATACGGGATACGCGCAGACGCTGCCCGTATCCCAGCAGTTGAGTGGGCAGAAGACGGTACGGGACGTCCAGGCAGACCTTTGGCAGACCATCCAGTCCGGCGGGCGTGGCTCAACGCCGGAGGCGGAGATGGTCATTCCAGATGATCCGCTGTTCGACCAGCTCTCCGACCTGCTCGCACGCAAGGGGCAAGTCATCCTGTACGGGCCACCCGGGACCGGCAAGACGTACGCCAGCCTCCGGTTCGCGCTGCGTTGGCTCGGCACCCGACAAGAGCCCGTCAACGGGGTCGAGCCTCTGGCGAAATACGGCACCACCGAATTCCGCCAAAGCCTCAACGCACTTCACGAGGCCGGATACCTGACCCAGGTGACGTTTCATCCCGCGTACGGCTACGAGGACTTCATCGAGGGATTCCGTCCAGATGAGGGGGCTGACGGCGGGCTCCGGCTGGTATTGCGGGACGGGATCTTCAAGAGGGTGTGCAAAGCCGCCGAGGCGAATCCCAAGCAGCCGTACCTGCTGCTGATCGACGAGATCAACCGGGGGGACATACCGAAGATCCTCGGTGAGCTGATCACGTTGCTGGAGCCGGACAAGCGCGGCATGCACGTCATGCTTCCGAGCGGATGGCCGTTCGCCGTGCCGTCCAACGTCCACATCCTGGGGACGATGAACACGGCGGACCGCAGCATCCGGCTGCTGGACTCCGCGTTGCGGCGGCGGTTCGCGTTCCATGAGCTGCTGCCCGACACCGGCGTCCTGGACGGGCAGAAGGTCGGCGCCGTGGATCTCGGGCTGCTGCTTCGGGAGCTGAACGGCCGGGTCGTCAAGGAGCTGGGGCGGGAACGGCAGATCGGGCACTCGTTCTTCCTGTCCGGTGCCGAACCGGTGGACAGCGAGGCGGAGCTGGCGGCGGTCATCCGCACCGAGGTGCTGCCGCTGCTGCAGGAGTACGCCTATGACGACTACTCGATGCTGTCCCGGTTTCTCGGCGAGAGGATCGTGGACGTGCAGGCGCACACCGTCGCCGGGTTGAGCGACGAGCAGCTCGTCGAAGCGCTCTCGGCGGAGCTCCAGGCGAACGCGGGCGATTGATGGAGCCGATCGTCGTCGACGAGTACGAGAAGCGGCGTGTGCAGGGCGTTGCGCCCACCGCCGCCGACCTCGCCGTCGCCGAGTCGGAGGAGGTCTCGAAGAGGATCACGCTGCGCTGGTTGCGGGGCGACGCTCTGGAGATCGAGGCCGGGTCGCATGTGGGCGTGGTCGATCTGGAATGCGCGTCCGTTCACGTCCGGCCGAAGCTCGTGGGTTCGGAGCTCGGTGTGCTGCAGATGCTCGACTATGCCGCGGGGCTGGGGTCCCTGCGTGATCTGCCGCTGGTCCACCGGCTCGGTGAGGGCCTCGATCTGCGTGACCTTGTGTGCCTGCTGCTGACGAGGGAGTGCGACAGGCTGCTTCGGCACGGGCTGCGGCGGGATTATCTGCGGCGGGAGGAGTCGCTGCCGGTCGTCCGGGGGCGGCTGCTGGTGGAGCGGCAGGTCACGCACCGGTTCGGGATGCTCGACCGGCTGGAGTGCCGGTACGACGAGCGCAGCGGCGACATCCTCGACAACCGGCTCTGCGGGGCGGCGCTGCACCTCGCCGCCAGGACCGCGCGGGACACCGGTGTTCGAGCGCATGCGCGCCGGCTCGCCGCCGACTTCGCCGCCGTGTGCGCCTTGGACGGCTTCGACGTCCGGGCGGCTGTGGAGCGCCTCACGTACCACCGTGCGAACGAGCACTACCGCGAAGCGCACCGCTGGGCACGGATGCTGCTGGAGGGGACCTCGTTCCGCAGCCTCTACGCCAGCGCCGGAGGAACGACGCACGCGTTCCTGATCGACATGAACACGCTGTTCGAAGACTTCGTGACGCGGCTGCTGCGGGACGCGTTCGCCGGATCCGGCGTGGCCGTGCGCGCGCAGCTGTCTCTGCCGAGCGCCGTGCGAGGGTATGCCGGTTCCTACACGTCGATCCAGCCCGACGTGCAACTCGTCCAGGGGCACGGGACGAGGGCTCGGCGGTGTTCCGTGGACGCCAAGTACAAACTCTACGCGGACAAGAAGGTCGCGACCTCTGACCTATATCAAAGCTTCGTGTACGCACAGGCGGTCGGTAATTCGGACGAGCCGCCGGCCGCTTTCATCGTCTACCCCGCCGACCGTGACGTGCCGTCGAAAACGGTCAGCCTGCACCGTCACGACGGGGCCGTCGCGGCTCTGGTGACATATGTGGCGGTCAACGTGCCCTTGGTACTGCGGCCCGGCGACGCCCGAGAAGCATTGTTCGACCGGTTTCGCGGACTGATGGGATCGCCGTTTCATCGAGCGTGAGCGTTCGGGCTCATGGCCTTTCGCGCAGCTTTGCTGCGATGGCGTAGTGAATGTGGACGTCGCGGTAGGTGACGTTCTCCTCGACCTCGTCCGGCAGGTTCGTGCGGATGCTTCCGGACGTGGAGTCGTCGGCGGCGTCTTCGGTGAACTCGACTGAGCTGTCGGGGACGACCTCGAAGCGGAGTTCGTCGGCCTTCAGCTTGACGGTGAAGAGGATGTCCGCGGTGCGGCGGAGCTCGTCGTCGGGATAGTCGTCGCGGGTCATGATCAGTCCTTGGACTGCTGGGAGATCATTCGGAGCAGCGCCCGTCCGAGGTCGCGCACGGAGTCCTCGGTCTCGTGGAGCGCGCTCCGGAGCGTCGCGGCGTCCTGATCACCGTCGTCGGCGGCGGGGGCGTCTTCGGCGTCCTTCGAGTGGGTGTCGCCGGGTGGCGTGTCGTTCCGATCAGGGCTGGCCGCAGCGCCGTTTTGGATGGCTCCACCGGTTCTTTCACCGACGTCTTCGACCGCGTCGCCAGCGCTGCCGACATCGCGGACGCCTTCACCGGTGCCCTTCCCAACATCCTGAACAGCCCCGCCAGCGCCCTTCCCGACATCCCCGACCGCGCCACCGGCGCCCTCGCCCACGTTCTCGACGGCGCCACCGGCTCCCTCGCGGACGCCTTCACCAGCACCCTTCCCAACATCCTGAACAGCCCCACCTGCACCCTTGCCGACGTCCCGGACGGCGCCGCCCGCGCCTTCGCCTACGTTCTCGACCGCGCCGCCCGCGCCGCGGCCCACGTCGGCGACGGCGCCCCTTGCGCCCCTGCCGACCTCGCCCACCGCGGTGCCGGTACCGGCTCCGATGTCGCGGGCCGCTGACTCGACGCCGCGTCCGATGTGCTGGAGGATCTCCGGGTTGCGGTCGAGCGTGGTCAGCACGCGGTCGACGATGACGGCCACGTTGTCGAGCCGGACTTCGAGCTGCGCCTCCGCCTCGACGCCCTTGATCTCCAGCTTGACCCTGCCGAGGAACACGTCCGCGCCGACGTTCAGCCTCAGCATGTCGAGGACCTGGGCGACGAGGGAGACGTGCGCCTCAAGGTTCTCGACCTCAAGGGATATCTCGTCCACCTTGAGCTGCGGCACGTTGAGGTAGACGTCCGGCCCTTCACCGGCGCGTGGACGCTTGTCCGGGTTCAGGGCCCGGCCGGTCAGGCTTTCCGCCTCACCTCCGGGCTCGCTCCGCTCGGTCTCCGGCCTGCCGGACGTGTCGCCCATGGTTCCCCCCGCTGCTCGGTCTGCCCCGCTCCCTGGCTTCACTACCCCCATCAGCGGAAACATCAGGCCGTTGAGCTTTCGGCCTTCTCCTCGGCCGGGGCTTCGGGCTTGGTCTTCGCGTCGCTCTCGCCGTCAGCGCGGTGGTCCTCGCGGCCCCCGGCCTCCTCGTCCTCCTTGAGGGCGTCCTCGTGGGTCTTGACCACCTCGCCGTCGCGGATCTCGCCGCGCCAGCCCTCGACCTCGTCCTGCCTCAGCAGCGTCTGCGTCATCATGTGGCGCTTGATGTTCTTGAAGTCCAGGCGCAGGCGGCGGCCCTGGGCGCGCCAGAGGTTCGCGGTCTTCTCGAAGAAGCCGTCCGGGTGGTATTCGGCCACCAGGAGGACGCGCGTCATGGTGGGTGCCAGCTCGTGGAACGTCACGGCACCGTCGACATAGCCCTTGGAGCCCTTGGACGTCCAGACGATCCGCTCGTCCGGGACCTGCTCGGTGATCGTGGACTCCCAGCTGCGATGGGACAGGAAGATCTGCGCCCGCCAGTTGACCTTCTCGTCGGACTCCTGCTCGACGCTCTCCACCTTCTTGGTGAAGCTCGGATAGTCGGCGAACTGCGTCCACTGGTCGTAGGCGACCCGGCGCGGCAGGCCGACGTCGAACTCCTCGACGATGTTGATGACCTTGGCGCCGCCGCCCCCCTTGCCGCCTCCGGAGCCGCCGCCCACGGCGTTCTTCACCTTCTCCTTCGCGCCGGCCGCGCCCGCGCTGAGGCCCGCCTTGAGCGGGGAGTCGCCTTCGGCGAGCTTCTTCACGCCGGCGGCCGCCGCCTTCTTCCCGGCTCCGCCGCCGTCCGCGGCATCGTTCAGCCGCTCCGTCAGGCCCTCGATCCTGCCGCCGGCCTTTTCGAGCGTCCGCACCATGAGCGCTTGGACGAACTCACGGCCGGCCTCCTTGAGCTGCTCGACGGGGAGCTCCTGGCCCTTGCCGCCGCCACGGCCCCCGGTGTCGGTCTCCGTCATGATCAGCACTTCGCTTCCTCGCCGGCTCCCCTGACCCTGACGACATAGCCGAAGAAACCGCGACAAAACGACCAACAGCGCCGCTGACCAGCGAAAACGAAAGATCTACCATCCGCTTACGGTGGCGCGGGGCGCCCGACGAGCGGGTCCGGACGCGTCGCGAGAGCGGCGGAGTTCGCGGAGCAGCGGCAGGACGCCGGGACCGATCTCGGCGAGCGCGTCGCTCGCTGACTTGCGCTCGCCGTTTGCGTGACGGCGGCTGCGGCGGCCCGCGGAAGACTATTTCGCGTAGCGGGTGGCGATCGTGGTGGCGCGGTTGCGCAGGGAGGTGCGCAGCCACTGCGGGGCCAGGGCTTCCGCGTTCGTGGCGAGCTGCCACAGGGCCCATTCGGCGTGTCTCGAATCCTGGAAGGTCACCTCCAGCCGCAGCCGGCCGTCCGCTTCGGCCTCTTCGGCGAGGACGGCCAGCGCGGTGCCCGCCAGTTCGTCCCGCCGCGCCGGGTCCACCCGTACCAGGACGGCGACCTGGTCGCCGCCGGTCCGGAAGCGCGTGCTGCGCTCCTGCCAGGCGCGGTTCAGGTCGACCCGGTCCGGTCGCTGCGCGGGTTCGTCCAGTTCCTCGGCGGCCAGCACCCGCGACAGCCGGTAGGTGCGGTCCGCGCCGGACCTCGTGGCCAGCAGGTAGCCCTGGTCGCGGACGGTGACCAGGCCGATCGGGTCCACCGTCCGCCAATAGGGGGCCTGATCCACGGCTGCGTAGTGAATGCGCAGCCTGTGTCCGGCGAACACCGCGCGGCGGACCTCGGCCACGACGGCGTCGGGCACCTCCTCAGCGGCCTGCCGGCGCGAGAGGAGGTCGATCTCCGGGTCGATGAGCAGTCGCTGGACCGCTCCGGCCGCGGTGTCCCGCTGGCCTTCGGGTAGCGCGTCGACCACCTTGAGCATGGCCGAAGCGAGCGCCGAGCCGAGGCCGAACGCCTGCGCGCCGCGCCGCGATCCGGCGACCAGCAGGGCGAGCGCCTCGTCGTGGTTCAGCCCGGTCAGCTCGGTCCGGAAACCGGGCAGCAACGCGAAACCGCCGTGCCGGCCGCGTTCGGCGTAGACCGGGACGCCGGCCGCGGACAGCGCGTCGATGTCGCGCAGCACGGTGCGCGTGGACACCTCCAGCTCGCGGGCCAGGGCGGTCGCGGACAGCCGGCCGTGCTGCCGCAGCAGCAGCACCAGCGAGACCAACCGGTCGGCGCGCATACGTGAACCCTCCGAAATACACGACACAGGATGTCGTGATTCGTTGGGAGGCTACCGGAGCCGAAGGACCTGCAAAAGAATGGAGCCGATGTGGCGATGGAGCGAACGGCGGTCAACCCGTGGGCGTGGTCGGTGCAGATGGGCTACAACCAGGGCGAGATCGTCTCCGGGCACACCCGGACCCTGTACTGCTCCGGGCAGACCGCGATGAGCGGCGAGGGCAAGCCCGAGCACGCCGGTGACATGGCGGCGCAGCTGGCGCTGAGCCTCGACAACTTGGAGGCCGTGCTCGGCGAGGCCGGCATGGCTCTCGCGGACCTCGTCCGGCTCAACGTCTACACCACCGACGTCGACCGGCTCTTCGAGCACTACGGCGTGCTGGCGTCGCGATTGGGCGCCGCCGGGGTGGCACCGTCCACCACGATGCTCGGGGTGACGCGGCTGGCGGTCCCCGATCTGATGGTCGAGCTTGAGGGGACCGCCGTCGCGTGATCGCTATTTCGTGACGTGCAGGATTCCGTGGGCGCCGGATTCGCCGTGGCGCATGTCGTGGTCGACGAAGGGGTAGTGGCCGGCTTCGGGGACGACGGTCTCGACGAAGCCGCCTTGGCCGGAGGCCAGGTCGAGGACCTGCGCACCGCCCGGGTCGCCCTTGCGCAGGAGGTAGGCGCCTTCCTTGTAGACGGTGTCGAACTGGGCGCCGACGATATGGAACGCGGTTCCGGAGGACGGGCCCGCGTCCACCACCCAGATCCGGACGCGGTCGCCGGCGCGGGCGGTCAGCGGGGCGTGGTCGTAGCCGGCGGCGCTGCCGTTGAACATCCAGGCGTCCGGGCGGCCGTCGCGCATCTTGGCGACCTGGGCGGACGAACCGGGCGTCCCCAGGTACAGCTCACCCTGGACGAGGACGTACTCACGGTCAGCGTGCGGCAGGTTCGGAGGATCGATGATGACGGCGCCGTACATCCCGTTGGCGATGTGCTGCAGCATCGGCATGGTCGAGCAGTGGTACAGCCAGGCACCGGCATGCTCGGCGCGGAACCGGTAGGTGAGGCGCTGCCCCGGCTGGATGGTGCGCATGGGGACGTCCGGGGCCAGTGACCCGGCGTGGAAGTCGATGCCGTGGCCCATCGTGGTGTCGTTGACCAGGGTGATGGTGAAGACGTCGCCGATCCTGCCGCGCAGAACCGGGCCCGGGACGGTGCCGCCGAACGTCCACATCGTCTGGCGGACGCCAGGGGCGACTCCCAGAACCCGATCCGTGGCATGCAGTTCCAGGCGGTGTTCCTTGGCGCCCGGTGCGGGCTTCACCGCCGCGTCGTAAGGCTTCCAGCCGGGCGACGGATGTGCCGTCAGGTCGAGTTGCCCGGCGCCCATCGATGGTGCGTGCGTCGTGTGCGCGTGCGTCGTGTCTGCGTGCGTTGTTCTGATCCGCATGGTCATCCCGGCCGCTCGGTGACCGGGCACCGTGCACCAGCCGTCGATCGTCCCGTTCACCGACGGCACCGTCAGCGTCGCCGACTCCCCCGGATCCAGCATCGGGGTCGCCTGGCCGGACTCCAGCCGCAGATCGTGCTGCATCGCGTCCTTGTTCGTGACCCGCAAGACCAGGCGGGTGCCCGGCGCGGCCTCGATCGTGCCTGGACGGATGCGCATGCCGACCAGGCTCACGTCCACCGCACGCGTCCCCGAGGCGGCGACGGTCTGAGGGGACGCCGAGTGGCCGCCGCCCACCGTCACCCCGACCGCCAGCGCGGTGAGAAGGACACCCGCGCTGACGCCCGCGACGACCGCGGACGGCCGGTGCGCACGCAGTATCGTCGCGACCGCCAGCAGGACGAACGCGGCCAGCGCGGCGAGAACGACGATCCACGCGGTGCGGGACGCCCACTCCGGCACCGGGAGCACGAGCAGCGGCACCGCGACGTTGATCGCGGCGACCCGGACCGGCCAGACGCGTTCGATCACGGCGGCGTTGGCCTTCAGCGCGGCCGGTCCGCCGCCCAGGACGACGGGCAACAGGAACGTGAGGGCGCCCAGCAGCGTCTGCCCCACGAAGCCGACCAGCACAAGCGCCAGCAGCCCGGAAAGGCTCTGCCGGGCCGCGTCCACGACCAGGACGACGGCGAACCAACCCGTCGAGGCGGCGAGCATCCACGACGCGGGCGTGTGCGGGCGGCGCTGACGCAACGTCCGGACGAAGGGCACGAGGGCCAGCGCGGCGGCGCCCGCGTACACCAGGAGGCCGGCGGCGACGACCCAGCGCAGCCCGGCGAGGAGTCCGCCGACCGCGAGCCCGAGCCCTGGCACGGCGAAGCGCAGGGACCAGCGCGCGATGCGCCCCGTCCCGTCCACCATGCGGGTGCGCAGGACGGTCGGCCACAGCGTGAACAGCGTGCCGAGCACCGCCAGGCCGACCCAGCCCAGGATGTTGACCTGCGCGTGCGCCGCGTGCATCCGCTCGTGCCAGCCGGACGGGACGCGCCCGGACGCCATCAGCCCGCCCAGCGTCCCACCGGTGATCAACGCGGCCCCGGCCCACAGGTACCAGGCGACGACGGGCGTGAAGCGCCCGCCCAGAGCGCCGCGCCCCCGCACGGCCAGCACCGTGATGTGCGCGGCGACGACGCCCACGACACCGGCCGCCCCGCCGGCGGCCAGAGCGGCGAACCCCTCCGAAACGCCGGCGAGCACCGCGACGATCGCCGCGTTCAGCACCCCCAGCCGCGCCATCGGCCACCAGTCCGGTGGCGCCGGAACGCGCAGCAGCGCGGACGCGAAGTGCTCGGTCCAGGTGACGATGGCGTTGGTGACCGCGCCCAGCAGGAACAGGTGGATCAGCAGCCAGCGCGGTTCCCCCTGAAAGACAGCGGCGGCGACGGTCAGCGTCAGCCAGACCAGCACCACCCCGTTGGCGACGGCATGCCACACGGACCGCGAGCGGCGCGGCGCGGGGGGCGGGCCCAGCTTCGGCCGCACACCGATGGACGTCATGACGGGTTCCTTCGCAGCAGGCGGGACGCGGCAACGGCGCACGCGCCGAAGAGCAGGAGCGACACCTCGCCCAGGACGCCACCGACCGTCCGCACAACGGCAACGGCGGACAGGTCGCCCACGGCACGCACGGCCAGCGAGGCGTGCAGCAGCGCGAGCGGGGCGTAGAGCAGCGGGTGGTACGGCAGCCGGATCCGCAGGACGGCGGGCAGGATCACCGGGGCGTGCCCGAACACCATCGACATCACGAAGCCGAGGAAGACGGCGTGCAGGGCGGCGTCGTACAGCCCGCCGCTGGACGGCCGTCCGGCGGCGAGCCAGATCGTCCCGGCGGCGGCGAGCCACAGGTATCCGGCGAGCAGGCAGGCGGCGGCGTAGCGGGGCAGGCCCGTCGAGCGGATCGTCCGGCGCGCGACGTCGTTGACCGCCAGCCATCCCGCGAGCGCGACCATGCCGAACCCGGCGAGGCGCCATCCCGCGTCCGGCCACCCGATGGACGCGGCCGCGCCCGCGAGGACCAGGCCCGCGGCACCCACCAGCCCGTCGGACACCCGGCGGCCGAGAAACGCGACGCGGGCGAGTTCGAGGCGCTCCCCCGCGATCGTGAGTACGAGGAACGCGGCGAGCCACGGGACGATGTCGCCGACCGTCCGGCCGCCGATCCACAGCAGCCCGCCGACGTACCAGGCGGCGGCGCCGGACGCCTGCACGGCCAGGTCACGTCCGAGCCGGCGGCCGAAGACGGCGATGTAGACCGCGACGAGCCAGCCGCCGGCGGCCGTCAGCAGCAGCCGTCCGGGCACCGGGAATCCGGCGGCGGTGGCGAGGGCGCCGGCAGCGGCGAGGGCCGGGGCGGCGTAGGCCCAGGGGCGTCCGAGCGCGACGGCGCGTTCGAGCGCGATCAGCGTGCCGAGGAAGCCGAGCGCCATCAGCGGGCCGTGCTGCTGCGCGAACGCCGTGCGCGGGTGCGGGACGGCGGCGTCCAGCAGGCCGAGTGCGCCCCACAGGCCGGCGGTGAGGGAGAGCAGCGCGCCGGCGAGCAGTGGGAGCCGGCGCGCCGCGATGCGGGGTGCGCCCGGGGGGTGGGCGGCGACCCCGATGACCCGATTCTCCATGCAATAGATTATAAATACAAGTAGCGTTGTAAAAAATAGCCCGGCACCAAGGAGTGCGCATGACCACATCGACCGCGAGCCCGCAGCAGGAGACCGTGCGGGCGATCCTCGACCACCACGAGCGGCTCGGCCGGACGATGGCCGACCACGCCCTCACCATCGCCCGCGCCGCCGACCGGCTCACCGCGCCCTACGACCGGCGCGACAAGCTCGCCGCGTTCTGCGCGGAGGAGGTCCTCCCCCACGCCGAGGCCGAGGAGCGCACGCTGTACCGGGCGGCGGAGGAACTGCCCGAGGCCGGGCTGCTGCTGCGCGCGATGCTGCGGGAGCACACCGTCCTGCGGGAGAAGGTCGCCGAGCTGGAGGCGGCGCGGACGCCCGGGGAGGCGGTCGGCGCGGCGGCGGCCCTCGACGCCCTGTTCCAGTCGCACCTCGCCAAGGAGAACGACCAGCTCCTGCCCGCCCTCGTGGACGCGGGCACCGACCTCGGCGCCCTCGTCGACGGAATGCACGAGATCCTGGGTCAGCCGGCCGGAGGCCATCACTGCACGTGCGGCGGGCACGACGACCCCGGCACGCCCGGCGCGACGGCCGAGCTCTCCGAAGACGGCGAGCTGGACGTCCGGACACTCGTCCCGGCGCAGCGCCACCAGCAGATCTTCGCCGCCTTCGGCGCCCTCGCCGCCGGGACGGCGTTCGTCCTGGTCAACGACCACGACCCGAAGCCGCTCTACTACCAGTTCGCCGCCGAGCACCCGGGCGAGTTCACCTGGGACTACGCGGAGCCGGGCCCGGAGGTCTGGCGCGTCCGCATCGGCCGCCCCTGACCCCTTCCCGAGACACGCCTGACGGCCGCGGCGCGGCGGCCGTCAGGCGTCCCTGCGCTTATCTGGGGTCGTAGGCGAGGTTGGGGGCCAGCCAGCGTTCGACTTCGGTGATCGGCAGGTCGACGCGGGTGGCGTAGTCCTCGACCTGGTCCTTGCCGATGCGGCCGACCGTGAAGTAGCGCGAGTCCGGGTGGGCGAAAATCAGGCCGCTGACGCTGGCGGCCGGGGCCATCGCGTACGACTCGGTGAGCTTCATGCCGAGGCGGCCCGCGTCCAGCAGGTCGAACAGGGTCTGCTTGAGGCTGTGGTCGGGGCTCGCCGGGTAGCCGAGCGCGGGGCGGATGCCGCGGAACCGCTCGGCGTGCAGGTCCTCCAGCGCGGGCTCGGCGCCGGGCTCGAACCAGGCGCGGCGGGCCTCCAGGTGGATGTACTCCGCGAACGCCTCGGCCAGCCGGTCGGCGAGGGCCTTGACCATGATGGCCTTGTAGTCGTCGTTCTCCTGCTCGTACTTCGCGGCGAGGTCCTCGGCGCCGAGGACCGTCACGGCGAAGCCGCCGAGGTGGTCGCCGGACGGGGCGACGTAGTCGGCGAGGCAGCGGTTCGGGCGGCCCTCCGGCTTGGACGTCTGCTGCCGCAGCATCGGGAAGCGGGCCTCGGGCAGGATGATGTCGTCGCCGGCGGAGTGCGCGGGCCAGAACCCGTACGCGCCGGACGCTTCGAAGGACCCGTCCGCGATGATCTGGTCGAGCAGCTCGTTGCCCTCGTCGAACAGCTCGCGCGCGACGGGCTGGTCGAGGATCGCCGGGTACTTGCCCTTCAGCTCCCAGGCCAGGAAGAAGAACTGCCAGTCGATCATCTCGCGGATCGCGGTCAGCTCCGGCCGGACGATCCGCACGCCCGTGAAGGCGGGGGCCGGGACGTCGCCGAAGCCGACCCGCTCCCGGTTGGCGCGGGCCTTCTCGATGGTGAGCACCGGGCGGCGCTGCTTGTTCTCGTGCTGCTCGCGGAGCCTGGCCTGCTCCTCCCGGTTGGCGGCGTCCAGCGCGGCGGCGCGGTCGCCGTCCAGCAGGTCGGAGACGACGCCGACGACGCGGGACGCGTCCAGGACGTGCACGGTCGTCGACTCGTAGGCGGGCGCGATCTTCACGGCGGTGTGCTGCCGGGACGTGGTGGCGCCGCCGATCAGCAGCGGCAGCCTCATGCCGCGCCGCTCCATCTCGGCGGCGACGGAGACCATCTCGTCCAGCGACGGGGTGATCAGGCCGGACAGGCCGATCGCGTCGGCGTCCTCCTCGACCGCCGTCTCCAGGATCTTCGCGGCCGGGACCATGACGCCGAGGTCGATCACGTCGTAGTTGTTGCAGCCGAGGACGACGCCGACGATGTTCTTGCCGATGTCGTGCACGTCGCCCTTGACCGTCGCGAGGACGATCTTGCCTTGGCCGCGGTCGCTCATGACACGGCCGGCCGCCAGCGCCTCCTGCTTCTCCTTCTCCATGAAGGGCTCCAGGTAGGCGACCGACCGCTTCATCGCGCGGGCGCTCTTGACCACCTGCGGGAGGAACATCTTGCCGGACCCGAACAGGTCGCCGACGACCTTCATGCCGTCCATCAGCGGGCCCTCGATGACGTCCAGCGGACGGGCGGCCTCGCGCCGGGCCTCCTCGGTGTCCTCCTCGATGAAGTCGACGATGCCGTGGACGAGGGCGTGCGACAGGCGCGCGGCGACAGGCGCCTCCCGCCAGGACAGGTCGACCTCGCGCTTGGTGGCCTCGCCCTTGACGTTCTCGGCGAACGACACGAGCCGGTCGGTGGCGTCGGGACGCCGGTCGAACAGGACGTCCTCGACGAGTTCGAGCAGGTCGGCGGGGATGTCCTCGTAGACGGCGAGCTGCCCGGCGTTCACGATGCCCATGTCCAGGCCGTTGCGGACGGCGTGGAGCAGGAACGCCGAGTGCATCGCCTCGCGGACGACCTCGTTGCCCCGGAACGAGAACGAGAGGTTGGAGATGCCGCCGCTGGTGCGGGCGCCGGGGCAGCGCTCCTTGATGAGCGGCAGCGCGTCGATGTACGCCTTCGCGTACCCGTTGTGCTCGGAGATGCCGGTCGCGACGGCGAGGACGTTCGGGTCGAACACGATGTCCTCGGCGGGGAACCCGGCCTCCCGCGTGAGCAGGTCGTAGGCGCGCCCGCAGATCTCCACCTTGCGCTCGGTCGTGTCGGCCTGGCCGGTCTCGTCGAACGCCATGACGACGACGCCGGCGCCGAAGTCGCGGATGCGGCGGGCCTGCTCCAGGAACGGGCCCTCGCCCTCCTTGAGCGAGATCGAGTTGACGACGCCCTTGCCCTGGACGGTCTTCAGCCCGGCCTCCAGCACGCTCCACCGCGAGCTGTCGACCATGATCGGGATGCGCGCCACCTCGGGCTCGGTCGCGATCAGGTTCAGGAACGTCGTCATCTCCCGCTCGCTGTCGAGCAGGTCGGCGTCCATGTTCACGTCGAGGAGGTTCGCGCCGCCGCGCACCTGGTCGAGCGCCACGTCCACGGCGGCCTGGTGGTCGCCGGCCTCGATCAGCTTGCGGAACCGCTTGGAGCCGGTGACGTTCGTCCGCTCACCGATCATGATGAAGCCGGTGTCGGCGCCGATCTCGAACGGCTCCAGGCCGCTGAACCGGCTCGCCTTCGCCGGCCGCGCGACCTCGCGCGGCGCCGTGCCCCGCACCGCCTCGGCGATCTTCGCGATGTGCGCGGGGCCCGTCCCGCAGCAGCCGCCGACGAGGTTGACCATGCCGGCGGAGGCGAACTCGCCGACCTTGGCGCTGGTCTCCTCCGGGGTCTCGTCGTAGCCGCCGAACGCGTTCGGCAGGCCGGCGTTCGGGTGGCTGGCGACGTAGGTGCCGGCGAGCCGCGCCAGCTCGGCGACGTGCGGGCGCATCTCGTCGGCGCCCAGCGAGCAGTTCACGCCCACGACCAGCGGCTCGGCGTGCTCGATGGACCGCCAGAACGCCCCGACGGTCTGCCCGGACAGCGTCCGGCCGGACAGGTCGACGATCGTCACCGAGATCCACAGCGGCAGCTCGGGCGCCACCTCCCGGGCGGCGGCGATCGCGGCCTTGGCGTTCAGCGTGTCGAAGATCGTCTCGATCAGCAGCAGGTCGACGCCGCCCTCGGCGAGCCCGCTGATCTGCTCGGCGTAGGAGTCCTTGACCTGGTCGAACGTGACGGCGCGGTAGGCGGGGTCCTCGACCCGCGGGGACAGCGACAGCGTGACGTTCAGCGGCCCGACCGAGCCGGCGACGAACCGTCCGCCGAACGCGTCGGCGGCCTGCCGCGCCAGCCGCGCGCCCGCCACGTTCATCTCGCGGACGAGGCCCTCCAGCCCGTAGTCGGCCTGGCCGATGCTCGTCGCGGTGAACGTGTTGGTCGTGGTGATGTCGGCGCCGGCCTCCAGGTACTGCCGGTGGACGTCGAGGACCACGTCCGGGCGGGTCAGGTTGAGGAGGTCGGGGTCGCCGGTGACGTCCTTCGGATGGTCGCCGCCGATGCGGTCGCCGCGGTAGTCGTCCGGCGTCAGGCCCGCTCCCTGGAGCATCGTGCCCCACGCGCCGTCCAGCACCGCGATCCGCTGCTCCAGCAGCTCGCGCAGTTTCGTCTGAGTCATATTCCCCGAGCACCTCCCATTTCACGTGGGAGGCGCCCTTGCGAAAGTCCGTGTCCCGGGCCGAGCGTGGCGGGCTCTCACCCGTTGCAGCGCCTCTCGGCCCGTACCGAGGCTACCTTCCCCGCCCCCGATGTGTCAGTCGCGTCCCATGATGCGAGCGAGGACCGGACCGTCACGGGCGCCATTGTTCTCGGTAGGCGGGGTGGGTCGCGTAAGGGAGGGCCAGGAGGCGGAGGACCGATTCGCGGACGGCCTGGGCGGCTTCGAGTTCCGGTGTCGCGTGGCCCTGGCCGATGATCCAGGACTGCTTCTCGTAGTCGTCCAGGATCTGGCGTCGGGCGGACACCTCGGCGAGGGTGCGGGACGGGTCGTGGCGCGCGATGTGCTCGGCGTACGCGTCGTTCTCCGCCGTCGACACGTAGGCGGGGTCGTCGGTGTCGGTGTTGACGGTGCCGGAGGGGTTCGCCTTCCAGGGGGCGCCGGAGCAGGCGCGGGCGATCTGCTCGTCCCTGTCCAGCCGGGCGCGGAGGAACTCCACCAAATCCATAGGGCCATCCTGCCCCGTGCGGGGGCGGGATGGCCCTGGCTGGATTCCGGCCGCTGGAATCAGGCGGCGCAGTTCCCGGTGGCGGGCTTGCCGGCGAAGCGGTCGGCGAGGAACGTCATCGCGTCCGGCTCGCTCCACAGCATGCCGGTGGCGTGCTCGGCGAAGGTGTAGGTCTTCCAGGTGACGTTGGCGCCCTTCGCGCACCACGCCTTGTGCAGGGTGTCGGCCTGCTCGAACGGGATGATCTCGTCGTAGACGGCCTGCGTCTGGAGGACGGGGGCGCTCGGGGCGGTGGAGCCGAGCTTGTTGGCGTTCAGGCGCGCCTGCCATTCCGGCGTGGCCAGCGGGTCACTGATGGTGTAGTCGCTGATGTGCTTGAACGCGGTCTGCAGCACCGTGGCGGGGCCGTCGAAGCTGACCAGGCACATGTTCTCGGCCTTCTTCAGCAGCTCGCGGCCGTTGTCGTTGAGGTACTTGTCCAGGTCGAGCTCGGGGTAGGCCGCGTCGTAGCCGACGGCCGCCATGAACATGAGCGCGATGAACGCGGAGCCGTCCAGGCTCTTGGCGACGGCGTGCAGGTCGGCCGGGACGCCGCCGGCGAACGTGCCCTTGACCGCGAGGTCCGGCGCGTACGACTTGGCGAGTTCCGCGGCCCAGCCGGCGGTCGTCCCGCCCTGGGAGTAGCCCGAGAGGCCGACCGGGCTGCCGGCGAGGCCGGCGTCCGGGAGGCGCTGCGCGGCCCGCGCCACGTTCAGCAGGGCCTTGCCCTGCGAGGTGCCGACCTCGTAGGTGTGCTGGCCGGGGGTGCCGAGCCCCTCCATGTCGGTGACGGCGACGGCCCATCCGCGGTTGAGGGCGTCCGCGATGAACAGCTCCTCGTAGTCCATGCCCTGGGTGAGGGTGTAGGACGGGGCGCACGCGTCGCCGAGTCCGCGCGTGCCGACGCCGTAGGAGACGAGGGGGCGCTTGCCCTGGCCGGTCCACGCCTTGGTCGGGACGAGGACCATGCCCGACACGGCGTTCGGCTGTCCCTGGGCGGTCTCCGACCGGTAGAGGACCTGCCAGGACTTGACGCCCTCGTAGGGCGAGTGGCTGATCGGGTCCATGGTGAACACCGCGGGACGCGACCGGACGACGTCGCCGGGGCCGCCGTCCGGGAGCGGGGACGGCGGCTTGTAGAACGGATCCTCGGCCGGGGTCGTGCTGTCCTGCGGCGCCGCGGCGGCGGTGCCCTGCAGGGTGGCCGCGGCGATGGCGATCCCCAGGCAGGACGCCACCGCGGTGCGCAGCACCCGGCGGACGGTGATGGACATGGCGGGTAACCCTTCGTCTGGCCCTGCCGTCGGCGTGACGGCTACCAGACGGTAACGTAATTAGACACTTACTCCAATGCGGCTGGGGACGCATCCGCGGCACCGGTTTTGTACCGTCCTGACAAAGCGCGGGCTTACCACCGGACGGGGAGCCGTGTCGGTCCTCTGACCAGGCTGGTCGTGCGCCACGGGACGTCCTCGGCAGGCACCGCCAGGGCGAGGTCCGGGAACTCGGCGAGCAGGACGGTCAGCGCTACCTCGGCCTCCAGGCGGGCCAGGCCGGCGCCGAGGCAGAAGTGCGCGCCGTGCCCGAAGGCGAGATGGGCGGGGCCGTCGCGGTCGGCGTCGAAGCCGTCGGGCTCGCCGAAGACCCCGGAGTCGCGGTTGGCCTCGGCGAGGAGGGGGAGCACCGTCTCCCCCGCCGCGACCGTGCCGGACGGCAGGTCGACGTCCCGCGTCGCCACTCGCGGGAGCGCGTAGAGGGCCGGGGTGTCGTGCCGGAGCAGCTCCTCGACGAGCCGCTCGGTCGGGGCGAGGCCCCGGTAGAGGCCCTCGCTGAGCAGGGTGAAGACGCCCGAGGCGATCAGGTTCGCCGTCGTCTCGTGGCCCGCGACGATGAGGTTCGAGGTCAGGCTGACGAGCTCGCGTTCGGAGAGGGCGTCGGAGCCGTCCCGGGCGGCGATCAGGTCGTCGAGGAGGGCCTCGCCCGGGTGCGCGCGGTGCGCGGCGAGGTGCTCCCGGATGTACGCGCGGAACTCCCGGCCCGCCTGCACCCTCTGCTCGGCGTCCGCGTCGGACATGCTCAGCATCGTGTCGGCCCAGACGCGGAACCGGTCGCGGTCGGCGTCCGGGATGCCGAGCAGCTCGCAGATCACGCGGACCGGCAGCGGGAACGCGAACTCGCCGACCAGGTCGGCCGGCGGCCCGGAGGCGGCCATCTCGCCGGCCAGCTCCCGGGTGATGGCGAGGACCCGCGGCCGCCGGCGCGCGATCCGGCGGGGCTTGAACGCGCCCGCGACGATGCGGCGGATCCGGGTGTGCTCCGGCGGGTCCATGTTCAGCAGCGAGTGCGGGTCGTCGCTGACGTCGCGGCCCCGCACCATCCGCTTGCCGTGGGCCCGCCGCATGTCCCGGCTGAACCTCGGGTCGGTCAGTACCTGGCGGACGTCGTCGTAGCGGCGCGCGGTCCTCATCGTGTCGCCGCTCGGGAGAGCGATCTCGTCGGTCATGGTTTCTCTCTAACACCGGCGCCGGGCCGCGCGGAATGGCGTCACCTCTTTATGGGCGTTGCCGCCGTGCGGCCCTTCCATGCGCCGCCTTGACCGGAACGGTGCCTGCGTGCGGAGTCAAGGGTCATCGCCGAATACATCAGGGCCACAAGTGGCAGGGCGAGGGCGCGCAGCGGCGACAGCCCGTAGAAGCGGAGCATCGGCGTGAAAGTGACCGCCATGATCAGCCAGGCGAGGGCTCCGGCGGCGAGAGCCGCGTCGTTCCCGGCGGCCAGGCCGGCGATCGTCGCGGCGGGCGGGACCGCGTAGAGGAGGAGCAGGCCGAGGACGGTGCCGGCGAGCAGGGCGGGCGAGTAGCGGAGCTGGTGGTAGGCGCTGCGGGCGATCATCGTCCAGAGGTCGGCGAGGCGCGGGTAGGGGCGGCGGCTGACCACGTCGCGGCTCAGGTCGAGGCGGCAGCGCCCGCCCGCGCGCTTGATGAGGCGTCCCATCGCCACGTCGTCGATCAGCGCGTCGTGGATCGCGGCCAGGCCGCCCGCGCGCTCCAGGACCTCGCGGCGGACGAGCATGCAGCCGCCCGCCGCCGCGGCGGTGCGCGACCCGTCGCGGGTGACGCGGCGGAACGGGTAGAGCTGGGCGAAGAAGTACACGAAGGCCGGGACGACGACCCGTTCCCAGCGTGTCGCGGTGTTGAGCGTCGCCATCTGCGAGACCAGGTCGCGGTTCTCGGCGGCGGCCACGCGCACGAGCGTCTCGACGGTGCCGGGCTCGTAGGCGATATCGGCATCGGTGAAGAGGAGGAATTCCGGCTCGCCCGCGGCTTGGACGCCTTCCGACATCGCCCAGACCTTGCCCGCCCATCCCGCGGGACGTTCCGCCGCGGCCACGATCTCCAGGTCGCCCAGGCGCGCGGCCGTTTCCGCGGTGCCGTCGCTGCTTCCGTCATCGACCAGGACCACGCGGAAACGGCCCGGATACTTCTGGGCGAGCAGCGTCGGCAGCGTCTCCGGCAGGACGGCCGCCTCGTCCCGGGCCGGCACCACGGCCACGACCTCGGGCCATTCGCTCGGCTCCGGCGCTTCCGGCAGCCCGGGGCCGGTCAGCCAGAAACCGCCGTGGCCGAATGCCAGGTACAGCCATCCCACCAGAGCCGCCAGCGCCAGAACGCTCAGGACCACCACGTCCGGCAGCGTCGCACCGCACCGGCCCGCCCGTCCAACACGCACGTCACCCCAGCGCGCCGGACGCCGCGCGCTAAAGTCACGCGGATGGACGAGGTCCTCTGGAAGGCGGCCGCCAAGCTGCGTGGTTCGGTGGACGCGGCGCAGTACAGGGACTTCGTTCTCGGGCTCGTCTTCCTCAAGTACGTGTCGGACTCGTCCGCCGACGGGGCGCTGTGGGCGGGCCTCGGCTCCGGAGACGGAACGGTCGGCGAACGGGTCGACGCGGCGATGGACGCGGTCATGCGGGCCGACCCTTCGCTCGACGGTGTGCTGCCGCAGATCTTCACGAGGATCGACCAGCGGCGGCTCGCCGAGCTCGTCGCGCTGATCGGCGGGGTGCGGTTCGGCGGGAAGTCCGCGCGGGACGTCTTCGGCGAGGTCTACGAGTACTTCCTGGAGAAGTTCGCGCGGGCCGAAGGCAAGCGGGGCGGCGAGTTCTATACGCCGTCCTGTGTCGTCAGCCTGCTGGTCGAGGTCCTCGAACCGTTCAAAGGGCGCGTCTACGACCCGTGCTGCGGATCGGGCGGCATGTTCGTGCAGGCGGAGAAGTTCGTCCTGAGCCATCGGGGGCGGCTGGACGACATCACCGTCTACGGGCAGGAGGCGAACGAGCGCACGTGGCGGCTCGCGAGGATGAATCTGGCCGTTCACGGAATGGCCGGCGACATCCGGTCCGCCGACACGTTCTTCGAGGACGCGCATCCCGGGCTCCAGGCGGACAACGTGCTGGCCAATCCGCCGTTCAACATGTCGGACTGGTACCGGGACGGCGGCGACCCGCGCTGGCGGTACGGCGTCCCGCCGGCCGGGAACGCCAATTTCGCGTGGATGCAGCACATCGTCGCCAAGCTCGGCCCGCGCGGTCGTGCGGGCGTCGTGATGGCGAACGGCTCCATGTCGTCCCGGCAGTCGGCCGAAGGCGCGATCCGCGCGGCACTCGTGGAAGCGGACCTGGTGTCGTGCGTGGTGGCGCTGCCGGACCGCCTTTTCCGCACCACCCCGATCCCCGCGTGCCTGTGGTTCTTCGACAAGGACAAAAGGACGCCGGGCCGCGTCCTGTTCATCGATGCCCGCGACATGGGCACGATGGTCGACC
This sequence comes from Actinomadura darangshiensis, assembly GCF_004349235.1. Lineage (GTDB taxonomy): Bacteria > Actinomycetota > Actinomycetes > Streptosporangiales > Streptosporangiaceae > Spirillospora > Spirillospora darangshiensis. Next base: position 36,970 of record NZ_SMKY01000033.1, read on the forward strand.
GCACCGAACGGATCCTCACCGGCGACGACATCGCCCTGATCGCAGGCGCATACCGCTCCTGGCGCGGTCACGGCCATTCGGACGCGCCCGGGTTCAGCTACTCCGCGAGTCTGGACGAGATCAGGTCGCACGACCACGTCCTCACGCCCGGCCGCTATGTCGGCGCACGTCAGGCGGACACCGGGGACGAACTCGCCTCCGACAGGGTCGAGCGGCTCACCAAGGAACTCTTCACGCATTTAGAGGAGTCGGCGCGCCTCGACCAGGTCGTCCGGGCGGAACTCGGGCGTTTGAATGGCTGACGGGAACGTCCCGCTGGCCGACCTCGTCACGTTCTCGAACGGCCGCTCCCAGTCTGCCGAGGGAACGGCTTACAGCACATTCGGTGCCAACGGCGTCATCGGCACGTCGGGCGAGTTCAACGCCGAACGCGACACCGCCATCATCGGACGCGTCGGGTCGTACTGCGGCGCCGTGCATTACAGCCCCGACCGATGCTGGGTCACCGACAACGCCATCGTCGCCACGGCGAAACAGGACGTGAACCCCCGCTACGTCTACTACCTGCTCAAGCGGCTCGGCCTGAACCGGTACCGCATCGGGTCAGGGCAGCCGCTGCTCACCCACGGAATTCTGAATCGGCTCACCGTCCCGCGGTTGACCAGGGCGGAGCAGGATTCCGTGGCCGCCGCGCTCGGCGCCCTCGACGACAAGATCGCCGTCAACGGCCGCATCGCCGCGTGCGGCGACGCGCTGATCCGCGCCCGCTACGGGGAAACGGCGCCCACGTCCCGGATACCGATCGGCGAACTCGGCGACCTCGCCCGCACGAGCGTGCCGTCCCACCTGATCGGCCGGGACGAGAACTACATCGCACTGGAGCACATGCCGAAACGGCACATGTGGCTTCCGGCCTGGACTTGCGCGTCCGGTGTCATCAGCACGAAAAGGCGCTTCGTGGCGGGCGACATCCTCTTCGGCAAGCTCCGCCCCTATTTCCACAAGGTCGGCCTCGCCTTCGTGGACGGTGTCGCATCGACGGACATCCTCGTCGTCCGTCCGAAAGAGCCCGACTACCGCGGCTGGCTGCTCGCCGCCTTGTCGAGCGACGAAGTCGTGGCGCACGCCTCCGCCGTCGGCGACGGCACGAGGATGCCGCGCGCCAACTGGGCCGACATCGCCGCGTTCGCAGTCCCCTGGCCCGGCGAGGGGGAGGCCCGGAGATTCAACGAGTTCGCGGCGACGCTGGCGCGCCGGGTGGAAGCCGCCGCGTCCGAGAGCAGAACCCTGGCCGACCTGCGGGACACGCTCCTGCCGAAGCTGATCCCCTGATGACGCGGCGCGTGAACTTACGGGGGATTCGGCGCGATCTAAAGCGGCATGTCGCGATCATGGATGGGCCTCGGCGGGCGGGAGATCACCCGGACGCGCGCGCTGACCTTGGGCGGCGGGCTGCTCGCCGTGCTGCTCGCCGTCCTCGTGGTGGTCAAGGTGGCCGGGTCCGGCGGCGAACCGCTGCCGGACGGCGAGAAGCGGCCGGAACCGATGGCGTTCAGCGACAAGCCGCTGTGGGACGAGCACAAGCTCGGCATGGGGAACGTCGACGGCGTCGAGCTGCGCGGTGACGTCGCCATCGTCGCCGGGGACATCGAGCCGACGGGCTTCCGGCTGGCCGTGGTGGACGTCCGCACCGGCGCCCCCCGCTGGGTCGTGGACGACGGCCACCCGCTCAAGGGCGGCGACGGCGCCATCGCGGACGCCGAGCCCGGCAACCCTCCCGAGTCGGTGCGGGACGCTCTGGGGAAGCCCATCGTGTACGGCGACGGCGACGACTGGACGGTCCTCGTCCAGTACAGGAAGGGCGAGTCGGACAAGGAGTCGGAGTTCGGGGTCGCGGCGCTCTCCGGACGGGATGGAACGGTCCGATGGATGCGCCCGCTCGTCCGGCCGAAGCCCGACGGGGACGGGAAGCAGCGGCTGGACTTGCTCACGGCGGACTCCAACGTCGTGCTGGCGAGCGTGCAGGCGTCGAACGAGGCCGATCCCCGGACGGTCGCGCTCGACCCGTCGTCCGGCCGCGAGCTGTGGCGGCACGAAGGCGGCTGGGCTTACCGGATCGCCGGCGGCCTGGTCCTCGGTCAGACGGCCGGGGACAAGCCGTCGTCGGCGAAGCTCGAAGGCGCCGGCGTGTTCGCGCTGGACGCGAAGAGCGGCCGGCAGCAGTGGAATCTCCAGAACGCCCGGCTGCAGGCGGTCGCCGGAGGGACGGCCCTCATCCGGGTGAGCGAGAAGCAGCAGGGCCGGTCCTACGACGAGGAGCGGACGGTCGTGACCGACACCGCGACCGGCCGTCCGGCCGGGAAGTCCCCCAAGAGCGAGGCGCTCCGGTTCGTCTACGGCTGCGCGGACGACGGACGCGCGCTCATCGCCTGCGCCGGCTCGGACGGCGACCTGGTCACGATCCGGTCCGGCAAGCACGGCGAACCCTTCACCACTGGAAGGCAGCCGTTCGGCGAGGACGCCACACCCGGGGTCGACCTGGTCCGGGACGACCGGATCTTCGTCACCCGCGCCCCCCGCTCGATTGTCGTGGACCGGGCGGGCAACCAGCTCGGCGACGCGCTGCCCGGTGCCGCCCTGGCGGTGTCGGACCGGGCCGCCGCGTTCCAGGTGCACCGCAAGGGGACGTCCGGAAAGGACGGGCTCGTCGTGCACGCGGCGGCCGTCGGCAGGCAGCCGGCGGTGCCGCCCGGTCCCGCCGAGGCGGCCTTTCAGCCGCCCCGGATCGACGCGGCACCGCTGTGGACGGCCACGACCGGCAAGCTCCCCGCGCCGAGCCCGGCCGAGGACACCGGGATGAGCTCGCTGATCGGCGTCGAGCTGGCCGGGGACGCGGTCGTCTACACCGGCTCGGCACGCGACGGCGACCACGTCACCAAGCAGGTCGCCGCCGAGGCCGCCACGGGCAAGGTGCGCTGGTCGGTCCAGGACGGCACGCCGCTGGGCGGCGGGATCAAGGCGGACTACGTCGGCGTCCCCCGCATCGTGAACGCGGGCGGGGAACGGCTGTCGCTCGTGACCTACGAGGCGTCCGGAGACGAGCAGGGCGTCGCGGCACTCTCACTCGACGACGGCAAGGTCCGCTGGAAGAAGCGGATGCTGACCGGGGACGGCTACGTCTACCTGGACGAGGCCGGCGACGAGACGTTCGCCGTCACCGTCTCGCGGTCCGGCTCGTCCGGCAAGGAGACGGTCGTGTACGCGACCGGGACGCGCCGGGAGCTGTGGCGCGAACGCGAGGTCAAGGCCGTGGGCGTCGGCGGCAACCTGGTTCTCGCCGCCAAGACCGAGCAGGCCGGGAACTGGTCCGTGCGACATGTCGACCTCATCGCCTACGGGGCGTCGGACGGCGAGAAGCGCTGGAACCTCGCCAAGCGGTACCCGGAACCCGAACTCCTCTACGACGGAGGCGGCAAGACGGTCGTCGTGGGAACGGCCGAGGGCGGCGCCGTCCTCGACCGGGCCACCGGACGCGAGCTGGCCGCGACGAGCACCCACCTGACCCGATGCGACGGGGACGGCGACGCGTTCATCGTCTGTACCGCGGGGATCGGCCAGAGTGGTCGCAGCTCCGCCGAGCGGGCCGTGACCGTGCGGACCACCGGCGGCGGCACGAAGATCAACGACCTGCTGGAGACCGGCGACCTCACCCGCTACGGCGCGGCCGGGAACGGGTTCGCCGCCGTCCGGCCGCCTGCGCAGGACGAGCCCGCCGCGTACTTCTGGCTGGACGGCGAGGGGCGGCGGCTCGCCGCGAACCTCCCGGGCAGGCCGGCGGAGATCGGCGGCGGCTACGCCGTCCTCATGCCGCCCCCGACCGACGTGATCAGCCGTGCCGCGTCGAGCTTCACGGTCCACCGCACGCGGGGATGACACGCGGCGGGTGGCGGATCTTGGACGGTGCGTGACGGCGCGCAGGGTGCGGCAAGGCCCTTGCATGCGCGCAAGCGTCGGTGACCGATCCGCGCGGGCTGCGTCAGAGTGTGTGTCGTCTCACTACCACGTCCGATACCGACCAGGCCGAAGAGCACATGTTCGCTTACAGCCCGACACGGAGACGTGAAACCAACGCCGCCATGAACGCATCAGACGCGTGGTCCGGGGCACCCGTGCTGGTCCCCGCGCCCGCCCCCTCGCTGGAGGCCGGACTCCCGTCCGCCTGGAACAACGGCAAATCGTCCGGGCGCCTGATCGGCGAGATCGACCTCGCCGCCACGCCGCCCGCCGTCCGGCTCGCCCGGTCCTACGTCCGCGAGCTCGTCGGCCAGCACTTCGGCGCCGACCGGTCCGAGCTCGGCGACCTCGAACTGCTGACCAGCGAGGCCATGACGAACTCGGTGCTGCACGCGCGGCCGCGCCGGGACGGGACGGTCATGCTGTCGGTCCTGCACGTCGACCGGTACGTCCGGGTCGAGGTCACCGACGGCGGTGCCGCGCCCGGCCGGCCGCGGGCGGCCGACGAACCGCTGCCCGCGGGCGGCCGCGGGCTCGCCCTGATGAAGGCGCTCGCCACCGACTTCGGCACCGGCCGCGGCAGGAACGGGACGTCCACGTTCTGGTTCGGGGTGGGCGTCCGGGAGGGATGGCGGCTGCCGTGACCCCGGGGTCGACGCTGAGCCCGGCCCACCGGGCCGGGCCCGGGGCTCCGGCCGTCGGCGTCGCCCGGATGTGCAACTACTTCCTCGGCGGCAAGGACAACTACGCGGCGGACCGCGCGTTCGCCGAGCGGGTGCTGCGCAGTTGCCCGATCGTGCCGCGGCTCGTCCAGGCGAACAGGGGCTTCCTGGACCACGCCGCCGCGCTGCTCGCCGGGGAGGCCGGACTGCGGCAGTTCGTCGACATCGGCTGCGGGCTGCCCGCCGACGACAACCTCGGCGACATCGTGCGGCGCACCGATCCGGCCTGCCGCGTCGCCTACGTCGACAACGACCCGATGGTGCTCGCGCACGCGCGGGCGCTGCTCGCCGTCGACGCGGGCACGGGCGCGTTCGCCGGGGACGTCCGCGACCCCGGCGCGCTGCTCGCCGACCCCGGGCTGGGGCGGCTGATCGACTTCGGCGCGCCCGCCGCGGTGTTCCTCATCGGCGTCCTCGACTTCATCGCCGACGAGGACGATCCGCGGGGCGTCGTGGAAGCGCTTGCCGAAAGGCTGGCCCCGGGCAGCCACGTGGTGATCACCCACGCGGAGCGGTCGGCGGCGCTGGACCCGCTCTCCGGGCCCCGGCAGCCGGTCGACACGCCGTTCCGGCCGCGCGGCGCCGAGGAGATCGCCGGGATCTGCCGGAGCCTGCGCATGATCGGCCGCTACCCCGCCCGGCTGCCGCTCCTCGCGGACGGCGCCGTCCACATCGCGAGCCCGCTGCCGCTCATCGGCTGCATCGGGCGCGTCCCAGGGTGACCGCCGGCCATGCCCACCGTGCTTCTCACTCACCGGCCGCCCCGGACGCCCGGCGCTTCGCTACGATCGGACCGTCAGCAACTGCCACCTGTAGGGCGACCGATGACAGCGGACGGCGAGCCGAAGTCCCTTTCCGACATCACCAGGGACATGGGACTCAACATGTCCGACGTCGCTGCCTTCTCCGGGCTCGACGAGAGCACGGTCTTCCGGCTCTGGGACAACGTGGAATGGCTCGACCGGGTCAGCGGACGGTCGCTGCAGAGCCTCATGTCGTCCGTCCCGGGAATCGCCGAGTACTCGATGGCGCACGCCGTCCGGAAACGGCGCGACGAACTCGTCACCGACCTGCACGGCGAGGGGCTCACCGTCGACCTGACCGCCCTTGAGGGGTCGGCCGTAGCGCAGCAGCACCTGCTGAACGCGCTGGAGGCGGCGCTGCACATCATGCGCGGCCAGGCGACGCAGAAGACGTCCTCGTTCATCGCCCGGTTCTGGGGCCGCGAGCAGGACATCGCCCTTTCCGCGCTCTACTCCCCCGACACCGGCCACGGCCTGCTCGAAGACCCGCAGAAGCTCTTCGACTCGTCCATCGAACTGGCCCCCCGGCTCAACCGCAAGACCTACTCGTTCCACTCGATCCTGGCGCTGAACATCCTCACGCACCAGGTCAGCAAGGTGACCGGCGCGCTGGAGGCCGACCTCGGCTTCGAGGTGCCCGGACGGCAGGCCGCGTTCATGATGCGCGGCGTCGTGATGGGCTCGCTGATCGGCTCCGACGACTTCGAGCTGGCGGAGCGGTACCGCCGGGAGCTGGACGCGACGCCCGTGTACGCGGCCCTTGAGGAATGGTCGTTCCCCACCTACACCAGAGACGGCCGGATCAGCAGCGACTTCACCCTTCCGAGCTCCCTTTCGCTGCGCAACACGGCCACCGAGGTACTGCGCGAGATCGCGGCCTACAACGACGCCTACCTGTACTACCTGGTGTCGACGTACATTCCGCTGGCGATGCAGCGCGACCCCGCGTTCGGCGGGCGGGTTCCCGAGCTGATCCAGGCCCTCGAACTGCGCGGGGCCGGGTGCCGGGACAAGAGGATCAGGCAGACCTGCAACACCCTGGTGCGACGGCTCAGGGGCCTCGCCTGAGCCAGGATCTTTTGAAGAATGGGGAGCCGGTGGAAGACACGGCGCAAGCCATCGCGAAACTGACGCGTGAGCGGTGGGAGGCGAACGCGCAGTACTGGGTCAAGGTCATCAGGGAGCGGCGCGACCGGTACCGGACCGAACTGACCGACGCCGCCGTCCTGGACGCGGTCGGCCCCTGCGCGGGGCAGCGCGTCCTGGACGCCGGCTGCGGCGAGGGCTACCTCTCCCGCAAGCTCGCCTCCATGGGCGCGGACGTGACGGGCGTCGACGCGGCGCAGGGCCTGATCGACGCGGCGGCGTCCCACCCGTCCCCGGAGGGGAAGGCCGCGTTCACCCGCGCCAGCGTCGAGGACCTGCCGCTGGAGGGCGACCAGTTCGACCTGGTCCTCTGCAACCACCTGTTCAGCCACTTGCAGGACCCGACCCGCGCGATCGGCGAGTTCGCGCGGGTCCTCAAGAGCGGCGGGCGGCTGATCCTGCTGACCCTGCACCCCTGCTTCTACGTGGAGAACGCCGAGCAGGGGGCGTCGAACAGCGTCCCGGCGTCGCGCTACTTCGCCTCGCGCGGGATCGACCAGCGCTTCCTGGTGGACGGCCTGGAATCCCCTTCGATGATCACAAGCTGGCTCCGGCCGCTGGAGTACTACGCTGGAACGCTCCGAGACGCCGGATTCGTCATCGCGGACCTCCGCGAACCGCACCCGACGGAAGAGCAGCTGCGGGACGACCCGTGGTGGCGCAAGGGCTTCCCCACGGCCATGTTCATGCTCCTGATCGCGGAGCGCCGCTAACCTCGTCGGCATGGAGGACCTGCCGGACGGGCTCGCCGGGCATCCGGACCGGCTGCGGTGGAACGCCAAGTACTCGGACGCCGCCGCCAAGCCGCCGCACGCCCACCCGCTGGCCGAGCGGGCCCTGTCGCTCGGATTCCCGGACGGCCCGGTGCTCGACCTGGCGTCCGGCCCGTCCGGCAGCGCCCTGCTGGCCGCCGAGGCGGGCCGCGCCGTGACGGCCGTCGACATCTCCGAGATCGCCCTGGACCGCCTGTCAGCAGAGGCGCGCAAGCGCGGCCTCACACCACTGATCACGACTATGCAAGCCGACCTAACCGACTGGCAACCGGACGCCCTCGGCTACGCCCTCATCCTGTGCACCGGCTTCTGGGACCGCGCTGTATTCGAGCGCGCGGCCGGGGCCGTCCTCCCCCACGGCCTCCTGGCCTGGGAGGCATTCGCAGAGGAAGCCCGACGAGACCGCCCGCACCTCCCGGCCGAATGGTGCCTCAACCCAGACGAGCCCGCATCGCTACTCCCGGACGACTTCACCGTCCTCGACGAGACTGACACCAACGGCAAACGCCGCTTCCTCGCCCGTTCCGAGCGCTAGTCGAGGTCGACGACGATTGGGGCGTGGTCGGAGGGGCCCTTGCCCTTGCGGGCCTCGCGGTCTACGTAAGCTGCCGTGACTCGCTGGGCCACGGTCTCGCTCGCATAGAAGAGGTCGATGCGCATGCCCATGTTCTTGTGGAAGGCGCCGGCCCGGTAGTCCCAGTAGGTATAAGGGTGCGGGCCCTTCATGGGGGTCGGGACGACGTCGTGGAGGCCGAGGGCGCGGAGTTCGGCGAGCGCTTGGCGTTCGGCGGGGGTGACGTGGGTGGAGCCGACGAATACAGCCGGGTCCCAGACGTCCTCGTCCGTGGGGGCGACGTTGTAGTCGCCGCATGCGACCAGTGGTGTCCCGTCGGCGAGTTCGGCGCCGAGGGCGTCGCGGAGGGCCGCGAACCAGGCGAGCTTGTAGGTGTAGTGCGCCGAGTCCGGCGTGCGGCCGTTCGGGGCGTACAGCGACCAGACCCGCACGCCGCCGCAGGTGGCGCCGATCGCGCGGGGTTCGGGCGTCAGCAGGACGGGCTCGGTCAGCTTCGTCTGCTCTTCCGCTTCGCCCTCGTAGGCGGGCTGGCCGGGGAAGCCGTTGGAGACGTCCTCGATGCCGACCCGTGAAAGGACGGCGACGCCGTTCCACCGGCCGTCGCCGTGCGCGGCCGTGGCGTAGCCGAGTTCCTCCACGTCGGCCGCGGGGAACTGGTCTGCGCGGCACTTGGTCTCCTGGAGGCAGACGACGTCCGGCCTCGTCTCGTCCAGCCAGGAGAGGAGGCGCGGAAGCCGTGCCTTGACGGAATTGACGTTCCACGTCGCAAGGCGCATCCCCCCAGCCTGCCATCCGGGGCGTCGGGGCGTGAGTCATCGGCCGAGCGGGGATATCCTGGCGGCTTCTCCTGTCCCCTGCCAGATGGCTCCGCACATCGTGTGTGACCGGTAGATTGCGGGTCGGCCTCCTTTGCACGGTTTTCACGCTGCGCTTAGCCCGGCCCTGGAAGGGTGGTCACGTTCGTGGTGTCGTCGAACCCGGAGCGAGTGAGGAAACATGTCCGAGGATGACAAGCCCCGGGGCAAGCCGGCGGTCAAGGCGAAGATCCCGAACGCCCAGAACATCCGCAGCCCGGAGTTCACCCCGCACGGCATCAGCGCCGGGCGCGGCAGCGGGCTGAACCGGCCGTCCGGGCCGTCCGGGCTGACCGCCAAGGACGCCAAGAAGCGCCGGCTGATGATCGCCGCCGGGATCGTGGTCGCCGCGCTGGTGGTCTCCGGCGGCGTGTACTGGTGGGTCAACCGGCCCGATCCCGTGGTCGAGGTGACCGGCAAGTTCGCGTCCGAGCCCAAGGTCAAGATCCCGACCAAGCTGGCGCCGACCAAGTCGCTCAAGGTGAGCACCCCGATCAAGGGCTCCGGCCCCGCGGCCGCCGAGGGCGACACCGTCTTCGTCCAGTTCGCCACCTACAAGTGGTCGAAGGACAAGGACGAGGACAACTCGCGTGTGAAGAGCACCAGCGAGAAGGTGCGCTCGTCCTACGAGGAGCAGCAGCAGCAGGGCGCGCAGGGCGGCGGCCCCATGAAGCTCCAGGTCGGCAAGAGCGGCCTCAAGAACATCGACAAGAGCCTGGTCGGCAAGACCGCCGGCAGCCGGATCGTGCTGCAGCTCCCGCCGTCCAAGGAGCTCACCCAGCTCAGCCCGCAGCAGATCACCGCCAAGGACGCGATCCTGTTCGTCATGGACATCCAGGCCGTCGTCCCGAAGGACCAGAAGCCGCAGGGCACCGAGCAGAAGCTGGACGACAAGTCGCTGCCCAAGGTCGAGGACAAGGGCGCCGGCAAGGAGCCCAAGGTGACGATCCCCGACGAGGACGCGCCCGGCAAGCTCCAGGCGAAGACCCTCGTCCAGGGCAACGGGCCGGCGCTGGCCAAGGGCGACGAGGCCGTCGTCAACTACACGGGCAAGATCTGGAAGTCGGGCGACAAGTTCGACTCCAGCTGGGACAACAAGCAGCCCGCCACGTTCCCGATCGGCCTCGGGCAGACGATCCCGGGCTTCGACAAGGGCCTCACCGGCGTGAAGGTCGGCAGCCGCGTGCTGCTCGTCCTGCCGCCGGACGAGGGCTACGGCAAGAAGGGCAGCCCGCCCAAGATCAAGGGCGACGACACCCTGGTCTTCGTCGTGGACATCCTCGCCAAGGTCTACAAGTGAGCTGACCGAGACGCGACCGCGCGAGCGCGAGCGGCGGGCACCCGGCCGGGTTCCCGCCGCTCGGCGTTTCCGGGAACCGGGCAGATGCGACTTCCGTCACGACAACCTGAGAGGCCGATTGCCCGTCCTCCTAATGGGAGGCCATGGGATGCGCATTGGGCGGACGGCGCACGGATCCCCTCACGGTATCGTCGGTAACGCAATAATCACGGGGGGCTTGTGAGCGACAGCGAAAAGGTTCCGGAGGGCACGGAGCCCGCCGGGACGGGCGAGGCGGACCGCGACGACACCGAGGCCGGGACGCCGGCCGGCGCGGACGGTCCGGCGACCACCACGCTGGCCACGGACACCGCACCAGAAACCGAAGAATCCGCCCAGGACGCAGAAACCGCTCAAGACGCAGAATTCACCCACGAGCGCGACATATCTCAGAACGACGACAAGAGCCCCGGGGCGACCGGCGGCGCGGGGGACGAGCCCGAAACGCGCGAGCCGGATAACGCCCCCGGCGAGTCCGAAATGCCCGCCGATGAGGCGGTAGAGGCGAAAGCGGCCGCCGAGCCGCCGGCGTCCGGTGGTGTCGGAGGGCCGGCGACGGGTGATACCAAGACCATGCCCGCCGTCTCGTCCAAACGCTCAGTGCCGAAACGCGCAGGGCCGCCGCCGGGCGGTGGTCCCCCGCGCGGCGGAGGCGGTGGCGGCGGCAAGGGCCCCGGGAAGCCGCCGCGCAGCCGCAGGGCGCGGCTCCTGCGCCGGACGCTGTTCGCGCTGCTCGGCTTCATCGGGTTCTGCGTCGTCGCGTTCGGCATCGCGTACCTGTTCACGCCGGTCCCGTCGCCCCAGGAGCAGGCGGTCGCGCAGGGCCCGATCTTCTACTACTCCGACGGCAAGACGCAGATCGCCAAGACCGGGGTGAACCGGGACGCGGTCAAGCTCGACCGGATCCCCGAGAGCACCCGCGACGCGGTGATCGCGGCGGAGAACCGCAGCTTCTACGACGACCCCGGGGTGTCGGTCCAGGGCACGACGCGTGCGGTCTGGTCCACGGTCACCGGCAAGCAGTTGCAGGGCGGCTCGACGATCACGCAGCAGATGGTCCGCAACTACTACGGCGGCATCGGCAAGGAGCGCTCGGTCACCCGCAAGCTCAAGGAGGTCATGGTCTCCCTGAAGGTCGGCCGGGAGAAGGACAAGGACTGGATCCTTGAGCAGTACCTCAACACCATCTTCTTCGGGCGGGACGCCTACGGGGTGCAGGCGGCCGCGCACGCCTACTACGACAAGGACGTCTCGCAGCTGACGGCCGCGGAGGGCGCCTACCTCGCCGCCGCGATCCAGCAGCCGAGCAACTTCGCCGACCCGTCGGGCGGGCAGCGCGCCCACGCCGAGCAGCGCTGGCGCGCGGTCGTGAACAACATGGTCCGGGACGGCGCGGTCAGCTCCGCCGAGGCGGCCTCGATGAAGTTCCCGGTGCCCGGCAAGCAGAAGATCACCGACGTCCTCAAGGGCCAGAAGGGCTACATGGTCAATGTGGCCAAGAAGGAGCTCACCGAGCGCCGCGGCTACAGCGAGGACGAGATCAACCGCAGCGGCCTGAAGATCACCACGACGTTCGACAAGCGGCTGATGGACTCGCTGAAGCGGTCCGTCGCGCAGAACGAGCCCGACGGGATGAGCAAGAAGATCCGCACCGGCGCGGTGTCGGTCGACCCGTCCACCGGGCAGGTGCTCGCGTTCTACGGCGGCCGCGGCTACCTGGAGGAGGCGCTGAGCAGCGCGTTCGGGGACTGGGCGCAGGCCGGGTCCGGGTTCAAGCCGATCGCGCTCGCCACCGCCCTCGACCAGGGGAAGTCGCTCGCCACCACCTACGACGGCAGCTCCCCGCAGTACTTCGCCGGCTCGGACATCCACAACGACAGCAACGAGAACTTCGGGATGGTGAACCTCGTCACCGCCACCGAGCACTCGATCAACACCGCCTACGTCAACCTCGGCCAGGACGTCGGCACCGAGAAGATCGCCGAGATGGCCGAGAAGATGGGCATCCCGGCGTCGCAGATGAAGCCGGCGCAGCGGAACGCCGCCACGTTCCCGCTCGGCATCGTGTCGCTGCATCCCGTCCAGCAGGCGGGCGTGTACTCGACGTTCGCGTCCGAGGGCACGCACCGGACGCCGTTCGTGGTCAAGTCCGTCACCGACAACGAGAACAACAAGCGGACGTTCACCGAGAAGGGCGACCGGGCGTTCAGCAAGCAGACCGCGCGGGACGCCACCTACGCGATGCAGAAGGTCGTGCAGGGCGGCACCGGCACCGGCGCCCAGCTGCCCGACGGCCGCGACGTCGCCGGCAAGACCGGCACCACCGACAAGGGCCGCGCGATCTGGTTCAACGGGTTCATCCCGCAGATGGCGACGAGCGTCGCGATGTTCCGCAGCGACGGCAAGCCGCTGAACATCCCCGGCTACGGCGCGTACGGCGGCCAGCTGCCCGCGCAGGTCTGGCGTTCCTACATGTCGGACGCGGTGAACATCATGAACTACGAGCCCGAGTCGTTCGGGTCGCCCTCGATGACGCCTGGCGGCGGCTGGGGCGGGCCGACGCGCAACACCCCGCCCGACGGTTCGGAGGGGCCGGGCAGTTCCGGGCCCGCGACGCCGCCCACCGACTCCCCCGAGATCCCGACGCCGCCGACCGGCCTGCCGACCAATCTCCCGAC
>NZ_SMKY01000340.1 GCF_004349235.1 Actinomadura darangshiensis
TCCGGGGGGTGGGTGATGGTCACGCTTCGGCACTCCCTTCGGGGGGTCCCGGCCTTTCGCGGGGGTGGACCGGGTCGGGAGTAGTGGGAGCGCTCCCAAGAATCCGATCGGACGCCCATCGTGTCAAGAGTCACAGCGAGAACGAATTCGGTGCGGGTGTTCGCGTCCCTCACCGCGCACGCGAGGCGGCGTGAAAGTTCGTGAAAGGAATGGAACAAGACTTCCATGTCGCGTCCGGGGCGTTCTACGTTCACCGCAGTCCAGGAGTGGGAGCGCTCCCAAGCGGAAACACCCGACGTGAAAGCGAAGATCACATGAGATCGCCTTCCCCGCGCACCGGTGCGGTCGCCGCGCTGACCGGCGCGCTCTGCGCGGCGGGCTCGCTCGTCGCGGGCGCCGGCGTGCTCGGCGCTCCGGCGGCCCATGCCGCCGTGGCCTGCCAGGTCGACTACTCCGTGAACGACTGGGGCACCGGCTTCACCGCCGCCGTCACGATCACCAATCGGGGATCGGCCATGGACGGCTGGGCACTGACGTACTCCTACACCGGGAACCAGCAGCTCACGAGCGGCTGGAACGGCCGGTGGACGCAGTCCGGCACGACCGTCACGGTCGCCAACGAGAGCTGGAACGCCACGCTCGCGGCAGGCACGGCGCTCCAGGTCGGCGCGCAGTTCACCTACAGCGGCGCCAACTCCGCCCCGGCGGACTTCGCCGTCAACGGGACGGCGTGCAACGGCGGCACCGACCCGACCGACCCTCCGACGGACCCGACCACTCCCCCGTCCGACGGGACGGCGCCCGAGCTCAAGGTCTCCGGGAACGCGTTCGTGGACTCCGGCGGGAACACCGTGCGGCTGCGCGGTGTGAACCGGTCCGGCGGCGAATTCGCCTGCGTCCAGGGCAACGGAATCTGGGACGGCCCGATGGACGCGTCCTCGGTGGCGGCCATAAAGGGATGGAACGTCAATGCCGTCCGGGTTCCGCTCAACTCCGACTGCTGGCTGGGCTTGGACAACGTCGACGCCGCCTACCGGGGCGCCAACTACCAGAACGCCGTCCAGAATTACGTCGGCCTGCTCGAAGAGAACGGCATCACGCCCATTCTCGAACTGCACTGGTCGCACGGGTTGTGGACGGGTTACGACAGCCATTGCCAGACGGCGGCGGCCGAGTGCCAGAAGCCGATGCCGGACGCCCAGTACGCGACCGAATTCTGGAAGCAGCTCGCCACCGCCTACAAGGGCGACACGGCGGTCGTGTTCGACCTGTTCAACGAGCCGTACCCGAACAACCTCCAGGTCATGGACTACGGCCAGTCGTGGCTGTGCTGGCGCGACGGCGGCTCCGCCTGCACGGGCCTGACCTACGAGGCGGCCGGGATGCAGGACCTGCTCGACGCCGTCCGGTCGACCGGCGCGCAGAACGTCGTCATGGTCGCGGGCAGCAGCTACTCCAACGACCTCGGGCAGTGGCTCGCGCAGAAGCCGTCCGACCCCACCGGGAACCTGGCCGCCGCCTGGCACTCCTACAACTTCAACTACTGCAAGGACGCGTCCTGCTGGGACCAGCAGCTCGCGCCCGTCGCGGCGCAGGTCCCGCTCGTCGCCGGCGAGATCGGCGAGAACACCTGCGGCCACTCCTACGTCGACACGCTGATGGCCTGGCTGGACGGGCACGGCGCGTCCTACCTCGGCTGGACGTGGAACACCTGGGACTGCTCCAGCGGCCCCTCCCTGATCAGCTCCTACGACGGCACCCCGACGGCGTACGGAGCCGGGCTCCGCGACCACCTGCGGTCCGCCCGCTGACCACCCGGAAGAAGTCCACCCCAACCAGATGGAGGAATCCGGATGAAACACCCCCACGCGCGCAGGAGGCGCGGCGTCCGGCGCCGCGGCGCCGCGGCCGCCACGGTGGCCGTGCTGCTCGCATCAGGCACGGTCGCGCTGGCCCAGGCCCAGGCCAGCGCGGCCGCCGGCTGCAAGGTCGGCTACACCACCAACGACTGGGGCAGCGGCTTCACCGCCTCCGTGACGGTCACCAACCTCGGCGACGCCATCAGCAGCGGCTGGACGCTGGAGTGGGACTTCGCCGGCGACCAGCAGGTGACGTCCGGCTGGAACGGCACGGTCACCCAGTCCGGCAAGCACGTCACCGTGAAGAACCCGGGCTGGGCCACGACGCTGAGCACGAACGCGTCGGTCAACCCCGGTTTCCAGGGCACCTACTCCGGCTCGAACTCGGCTCCCGCCCAGTTCAAGCTGAACGGGACCCTGTGCGACGGGTCGACGGGCGACCCCGGTGACCCGGGCGATCCAGGCGACCCGGGCGATCCGGGCGACCCCGGCGACCGCGTCGCCAACCCGTACGCCGGCGTGAAGCAGTACGTGAACCCCGAATGGTCGGCCAAGGCGGCCGCGGAGCCGGGCGGCGGCGCGGTCTCGAACCAGCCGACCGGCGTGTGGCTGGACCGGATCGCCGCGATCGAGGGCGTCAACGGCGGGATGGGCCTGCGCGACCACCTGGACGAGGCCCTGGAGCAGGGCGCCGGGCTGGTCAACCTGGTCGTCTACGACCTGCCCGGCCGCGACTGCGCGGCGCTCGCGTCCAACGGCGAGCTCGGCCCGACCGAGCTCGACAAGTACAAGACGCAGTTCATCGACCCGATCGCGGAGATCCTCGGCGACGCGAAGTACGCCGAGCTGCGGATCGCCGCGGTGGTGGAGATCGACTCGCTGCCGAACCTGATCACCAACGCCGGCGACCGGCCGACCGCCACCGAGAACTGCAACGTCATGAAGGCGAACGGCAACTACCAGAAGGGCATCGCCTACGCGCTGCAGAAGCTCGGCGCGCTGTCCAACGTCTACAACTACATCGACATCGGCCACCACGGCTGGCTCGGCTGGGACGACAACTTCGGCTCGTCCGCGCAGCTGCTGGCCGACGTGGCGGACCAGTCCGGCTCGAAGGGCAACGTCGCGGGGTTCATCACCAACACCGCGAACTACGGCGCGCTGACCGAGCCCTACTTCACCATCAACGACAGCGTGAACGGCACGTCCGTCCGCCAGTCGACCTGGGTGGACTGGAACCGGTACGTCGACGAGCAGTCCTACGCCCAGGCGTTCCGCCAGGAGCTCGTCAGCGACGGGTTCGACTCCGGCATCGGGATGCTCATCGACACCAGCCGCAACGGCTGGGGCGGCGCTGAGCGTCCGACCGGTCCCGGCCCGCAGACCGACGTCAACGCCTATGTGGACGGCGGCCGGATCGACCGGCGCATCCACCTCGGCAACTGGTGCAACCAGGCGGGCGCCGGCCTCGGCGAGCGGCCGAAGGCGGCCCCCGCGTCCGGCATCGACGCCTACGTGTGGATGAAGCCTCCGGGCGAGTCGGACGGGGCCAGCTCGGAGATCCCGAACGACGAGGGCAAGGGCTTCGACCGGATGTGCGACCCCACGTACGAGGGCAACCCGCGTAACAACAACCACATGAGCGGGGCCCTGGCGGACGCGCCGCTGTCCGGCCACTGGTTCTCCGCCCAGTTCCAGGAGCTGCTCGAGAACGCCAACCCGCCCGTCCAGTAACCGACCCAAGGGAGAGAACGGCCCCGTGACGCGCTCCGGTCACGGGGCCTCTCCATGTCCTCGGGCCGGCCGCCGGGAGGCACCGGGAAAGGGAGCGGCCCGCGGTGTCCCCTGCCGGACTCCGCGGGCCACGTACTGCTCTTGCCGGGAACTCAGGAGGTCATGCAGTGCGGTTCGAGCGTGGTCGCCGAGGACGGTGCCTTCACCGTGAACCCGAACGTGGCGGAGGCGCCGACGGCCAGCGCCCCGTTCCAGTCCGCGTTGTTGACGGTCACATCGGGGCCGGACTGCGTGAAGGTGCCGTTCCACAGGCTGTCGACCGTCTCGCCGTTGGCGAAGGTGAAGTGGGCCATCCAGCCGTTGAGCGGGAGCGTGCCGCTGTTAGTGACGGTGATCTCGCCCTGGTAGCCGCCGCCCCAGCTGTTGACGGCGCGGTAGTCGGCCTTGCAGACCATGCCCGGGTCACCGGGCGGGTCGGTGGGCGGGTCCGTCGGGTCGCCGTCGCCTTCGCCGACGCCGGTCACCTCGCCGTTGCCGCCGTCGAAGACCACGTCGGAGCAGCCGTAGAACGTCTCGTTGCTGTCGGAGCGCTGCCACACGCTGTAGATGATGTGCCGGCCGCTCTTGCCGGACGGCAGCGGCGCGTTCCAGTGGTAGTAGGCGTCCTCGTTGCCCGGCGATCCGACGCTCGGTGGGTCGGTGACGCTGTAGAACGGCTCGTCCTCCAGGTCGTCCCAGCTGAGCGGGCGGGTCGGGCTCCAGGTGTCCTTCGTGATGTAGCTGCGGAACGTTCCCGGGTGGGCGGCCCACTTGTTGTAGCGGAACTCGACGTTCGCGCCGGACGTCAGGTGCGTGACCGGCCAGTCGTCGCGGGCCAGGTCGTAGCCGCTGAAGTCGTAGACGACCGCGCCGCCGCTGCACAGCTCACCGTCGGGGATGAAGCCGCGGGTGCGGCCGGCGCCGTCCGAGCGGAGCACGGCGAACCAGTTGTAGAGCGAGGTCGTCCCGCTCTGCGCGATCGCCGCCGCGCACGCCGGGTTGTGCGGGACGATCTGCCCGGTCGAGGTCAGCCCGTCCTTCCAGCAGAGGTAGGTGCGGCTGCCGGGCATCATCATCGCGCCGTGCGCGGACGCCGGCGGGGCCGCCAGCAGGGCGCCGGCCACCATGGCGGGGCCGAGCACCGCCCCGGCGGCGAGCATCCTTCGTCTTCGCCTTCCCATCATCCTCCCGTCACGGGCCGAGACTCCTGTCCAACCGGAAGCTAACTCCGCCTCCGCGGGCCCGTGAACGGCACTTTCAGGCTTTCATCGGCCCGGCCGCCCCGGTGGTCCATTCGGCGCCCTCGGCCAGGTCGAGGCCGAGGTCCGGACTGGTCTCCAGCAGCTCCAGGAAGTGCCGGACGGCGGGCACCTGCGGCCGCCGCGGGCCGAACACGACACCGATCGGGCGGGTGAGCGCGGGCCGGTCCGCACGCCCGCCTCGCACAGCCCGCGGTCAGCGAAGATCGGACGCTGCTCGCCCGGTCGAACGCGATGAACTCGTGCCCGTCGAAAGCAGCCCACGGGACCGCTTCGTCCGCCCGGCGGCGCCCGAGCGGGTGGCCGGGCGCGAAGGCGCAGAAGAAATGGTCGGCGTCGCAATCCGCACCAGCCCGCCCGTGCCAGCGAGAAACCCGGCGAAGTGGTTGACGGAGCAGCTGCTGTACGAGATCACCGACCCGGCCGCGTACCGCACCCCCCGACGTCCTACTTGACGTGCGGGGCGTCACCGTCGAGGAGACCGGCCCGGACCGGGTGCTCGTGCGGGGCGCCGCCGGGCGGCCGGGGCCGGAGACGCTCAAGGTCAGCGTCGGGTACCACGCGGGCCACCGCGCCGAGGCCGAGATCTCCTACGCGGGCCCGGACGCCCGGGCCCGCGCGGAGCCGGCCGGGCGGATCGTCGCGGAGCGGCTCGCTCCGGCGGGGTCAGCACATCGCTGGCCCTGGACGCGCACGGCAAGGGGCTCAGTTCCCGGCTGCTGTCGCTGGAGATCGAGGTCAGCCCTTCGTGGCGCCCGCGGTGAGTCCTCCGATCAGCTGGCGTTCGGCGATCGCGTAGAAGGCGATCGCCGGGACCATGGCCAGCACGATGTAGGCCATGACGAGCGCGTAGTCCGTCGCGTACTGGCCCTGGAACTGCTGGATGCCGACCGGGATCGTCTGCCATTTCGGGTCGGCCAGCACCAGCAGCGGCAGGAAGAAGTTGTTCCAGCTCGTCACGATGGCGAGGACCGACACGGTGCCGATGGCGGGTCTCGCCATCGGCAGCAGGATGCGCCAGAAGAACCCGAACCGGGTGCAGCCGTCGATGATGGCGGCCTCCTCCAGGTCCCCGGGGATCGTCCGGAAGAAGGACCGCAGGATGACGATCGTCAGCGGCAGCTGGAACGCGGCCTGCGGCAGGATCACGCCGAGCGGGTTGTCCAGCAGGCCGAACGAGCGCAGCAGGACGAACAGCGGCAGCACCGCCACCGCGGGCGGGAACATCAGGCCCGCCGCGAAGAGGGTGAAGAACAGCTCGCGGCCCCGGAAGGCGTAGCGGGCGAACGCGAACGCCGCGAGCGCCGCCACCACGACCGTGATCAGCGTGGTGGCGACCGCGATCAGCACGCTGTTGCCGATCTGCCGCCAGAAGTCGCCGGACGTCAGGATGCCGGTGTAGTTCGACACCCGCCAGGGGTCGGGCAGCCCGATGGGGTCGGTGGTGAGGGCACCGGTGCTCTTGAACCCCGCGAACACCGCGTACAGCAGCGGGACGACGATGAACGAGCCGATCACCCACACCAGCGTGTGCCGCGACAGGCTCCGCGCGATCGCGGGGCGGCTCATCGGCGGCCTCCCGCGGAGGTGACCGCGCCCTGCAGGTCGCGGCGCAGCGCGTAGCGCTGGTACAGCAGGGAGAAGACCATGCAGATGAGGAACATGGCGACGCTGATCGCGCTCGCGTAGCCCATCTGGTAGCGCTTGAAGCCGAACTGGAACATGGTGACGGCCATCGTCTCCGTTGAATGCGTCGGCCCGCCCGTCGTGGTGACCCACACGAGGTCGAAGAGCTGGATCGAGCCGATGACGGACAGGAACACGCTGATCCGCACGGTCGGTGCCAGCAGCGGCAGCGTGACGCTGCGGAACCGCCGCCACGGGCTCGCGCCGTCGATCGACGCGGCCTCCAGCACCTCCTTCGGGATGCCCTGCAGCCCGGCGAGGTAGATCATCATGTGGAAGCCGAAGTACTTCCATGTCATGACGGCGAACAGGGTGGGCAGCGCGGTGGCGGGGTCGGCGAACCACTTGCCGGCGAGGCCGCCGACCAGCGGCAGCCCGCCGAAGATGTGGTCGGCGAGGCCCGCGTCCGGCAGGAAGATGATGCCGAACAGGACGCCGGCGATGACCTCGGACAGGATGTAGGGCGCGAAGAAGATCGCCCGGTACACCGCCCGGCCGCGCATCTCCTGGTTCAGCAGGACGGCGGTGCCGAGCGCGAGCGGCAGCTGGATCGCGATCGACAGCAGGACGATGACGAGGCCGCGCCAGAGGTCGCCGTGGAACACGGGGTCGTCGGCCAGCTTGCGGTAGTTGCCGAGGCCGGCGAAGTCCTCCGGGCGGCCGAACCCGCCCCAGTCGAAGAAGCTCGTGTAGAACGCGACGACGATCGGGATCAGGACGAAGAAGAAGAACAGCAGCAGCGCCGGCAGGAGGAACCAGGTGGTGCTCAGCCACCCGCGCAGCCGTTCTCCCGCCGGCGCCCTGCGGCCCCGCTTTCGCGGGGGCCGCACGGCGTGCCGCGGCCGGTCGTCGGTCGTGGCGGACAGCGTCATTGGCTCTTGGCCGCCTTGGTCACCTGCTGTGCGACCTGCTCCGGTGAGCTCTTGCCCCCGATGAGGGACGCGGTGCTGTCATTGACCTGCTGCCCGACGGCGGGCGGGAACGCCTGGTCGAAGTAGAGCTGGAACCCGGTGGAGCCGTTCAGCGCGTCGGCGACCAGCTTGCGGTTCGGGTCCAGCTCGCTGTCGGCGCCCTTCAGGACCGGCATGAACGCGCCCGAGGTGACGAGCTTCTTCTCGTTCTCCTGGTTCATGAGGAAGCTCAGGAAGTCGGCGGCCTCCTTGGGCGCGTCCTTGCTGAGCGAGTGGCCGTTGCCGCCGCCGAACACCTCGGTGGCCGTGCCCTGGCCGCCCTCGACGGTCGGGAAGGGGAACCAGCCGAGGTCCTTGCCGAGGTCCTTGCCGGAGGCGTCCTTCTGCACCGCCGGCGCCCACTGCCCCATCAGCGACATGCCGGCCTTGCCCGCGCCCATCGTCGCCGCCTGCCCGCCGGGGGCGTCGAATCCGGCGTTCTGGAAGCCCTTCTGGAAGGGCTGCAGGTCGGTGAGCTCCTTCAGGTGCTGCCCGGCCTGGAGGAACGCGGGGGTGCCGAAGTCGTTGCTCTTCACGGCCTGATCCACCGCGGGGAGGCCGCCGACGCGCATCGCCAGGTAGGCCCAGTAGTACATGCCGGGCCACTTGTCCTTGCCGCCGAGCGCGATGGGCGTGACGTTCGCGGACTTGAGCTTGCCGACGGCGTCGAGGAACGCGGCCCAGGTCTTCGGAGGCTCCTTGATCCCGGCCTTCTCGAAGAGCTTCTTGTTGTACCAGAAGCCCACCCCGCCCATGTCGTAGGGGACGGAGTAGGTCTTGCCGTCGAACTGGTACGGCTTCAGCGAGACCGGGGTCATGGTGCCGAGCAGCTGAGAGGAGTCGGAGGTGAGGTCCTTGACCAGGCCGGCGTCGATCTGCTGCTTGAGCACGCCGCCGCCCCAGGTGATGAAGATGTCCGGCAGCTTCCCGGAGGCGATGAGCGCCGTCATCTTCGACTTGTAGGCCTCGTTCTCCAGGTTGGTGAGCTTGATCTTGACGTTCGGATGGGCGGCCTCGTAGGCCTTGGCGATCTGCGGATAGAGCGTCTGGGACGGTTCGGTGGTCGCGATGTCCATCCACTCGATGGTCACCTTGCCGTCCCCCGACCCGGAGTCGCCGTCGCCGCAGGCGGCGAGCATGGGCGCGGCCGTGGCCAGCACGGCGCCCGCGGAGACCGCGGTGAGGAAGGACCGGCGCGATAGGTGTGGGGTGCCCATGATGGCCTCCTGGATCGGGGGTGGGC
>NZ_SMKY01000341.1 GCF_004349235.1 Actinomadura darangshiensis
GGCCGGGCGGGTTCAGGCCGTTCACCGGTGCGCCGGTCGCCACGCTGACCGGCCGGTTCGCCGCGGTGGAGGAGGTGTTCGGCGCGGAGGGCGCCGCGCTCTCCGCCGATGTCTTCGCCTGCGCCCGCGCCGAGGACGCCGTCGCGCGCCTGGAGAGGTTCCTGGCCGCGCGGGGACCGGAGCCCGACCCGTCCGCCGAACGGGCCGCCGAGGTCGTCGACCGGATCGCTTCGCAGCCCGGCCTGGTCAGGGTGGACGACCTGGCCGCCGGTATCGGGCTCAGCCCACGCAGCCTGCAGCGCCTGTTCCACGAGTATGTGGGCATCGGCCCGAAATGGGTGATCCGGCGGTTCCGCATGCAGGAGGCCGCCGAACGCGCCGCGTCAGGCACGGCCGTCGACTGGGCGGAGCTGGCGGCCGAACTGGGCTACGCCGACCAGGCGCACTTCACCCGAGACTTCACCGCCGCCGTGGGGACGTCCCCCGCGAAGTACGCGCGCGAGGCGGGGCCTGGCAGTATCGACGCATGACCCCCGCTCCCCTCGACGACCTCACCGCGTTCCGGGCGCTCGCCGCCGAGCGCCTCGGCTCGTTCGGGCACACGACCGTCCCGGACGCGCCCGGCCTGCGCCGCGCCGGGGTCGTGCTGTGCGCGGTCGAGCACGAGGGCGTCCCGTCGGTGATCCTCATCAAGCGCGCCTACCGGGGACGCAACGCCGGCCAGTGGGGCCTGCCGGGCGGCGGGCTGGAGGACGGCGAGACGCCCGAGCAGGCCGCGCTGCGCGAGTTGCAGGAGGAGATCGGCCTCGCCGCCGGGCCCGCCGACGTCCTCGGCAGGCTGGACGACTTCCCCGCCACGTCCGGCTTCGCGATCACGCCGATCGTGATGGTGCTGGACGATCCGGGCCCGCTGACGCCGAGCCCGGACGAGGTCCACTCAGTCCACTACACGAGCCTGCGCAAGCTCGCCGCCGACGACACCCCGAAGTGGGTGCCGCAGCCCGACGGCGGTCACCTGCTGCAGATGTGGCTGGGCCCGGACTGGCGCGTCCATGCCCCGACGGGCGCGATGCTGTGGCAGTTCCGGGAGGTGGTCCTGCTCGGGCGGCACGTCAGGGTCGCCGACTTCGTCCAGCCCGACTGGACGCGCCGCTGAGGGTCAGAACGTCCCGCCGTCCACGACGATGCGCTGCCCGGTGACGTAGGACGCGGCGCCCGAGACGAGGAACCGCACCACGTCGGCAACCTCCTCGGGCGTGCACACATGCCCGTAGGGGGACGTGGCGTCCGCGTCCCGGATGTCCTCGATCCCGGCGGTGGCGCGGACCAGCCGCCGCCCCATCTCCGTGTCGACCACGCCGGGGGCGACGACGTTGACGTGCATGCCGTTGCCGCGCTCCTCCTTGGCGAGGACCCGGGCGAGCGCCTCCATCGCCGCCTTGCCCATCGCGTAGGGGCCGCTGAACGCCGACATGAGATCGGTGGCGACGCTGGACACGAACACGATGTCGCTGCGGTCGGCGCGCCGCATCAGCGGGAGCAGCGCCTGGCTGAGGTGGTGCGGGCCGAGCGCGTGCACGCGCATGACGCGCTCCAGCTCGGCGGGATCGGTGTCGGCGACGCTGTTGCCGCGGCTGGCGATCCCGGCGCTGTGCACAAGGATGTCCAGGGCGCCCAGCTCGGACTCCACTTGGGCGGCGAGGGCACGGCACTGCTCGAGGTCGTCGACCGAGGCCCCGAACGCGTGGCCGCGCACTCCCGCCGCCTCGATGTCGGCGACGGTCTTGCGCGCGGCCTCCTCGTCCCGCCGGTAGGCGACGGCGACCCGCGCGCCGTCGGCGGCCAGGGCCAGGGCGACGGCCCGGCCGATCCCCCGGCCTCCGCCGGTGACCAGGGCCGTACGGCCGGCGAGAGAACTCACGGACACTCCTTCGTCAGGACTGCTTGCGGCGGTCCCCATCCTGCACGCTCACGCGGATCACGCCGTAAGCGGGCCCTGACAAAGGCTAGGCGGCCGGTTTCGCCTCGATGACGTGGTACGCCGACGGCGGCAGCGGCCCGGTCAGCGAGACGACCGTGAACCCGGCGCCCTCCAGCAGCGCCCGGAACTCGGCCTCGGTGCGCTCCTGCCCGCCGGTCGACACGAGCATGTTGAGGTCGTTGCGGACGATGCCCGCCGACTCGGGCGTGACCAGCTCCGGCATCACCTGCTCCAGGAGGAGCACCCGGGCGTCCGGGCGCATCGCCGCGCGGCAGTTCCGCAGGATCGCGGCGGCCTTCTCGTCGTGCCAGTCGTGGATGACGCTCTTGAGGACGTAGGCGTCCGCGCCTCCGGGAACGGACGCGAAGAAGTCGCCCCGGACGATCTCGGCCCGCCCGGCGAGGTCGGCCAGGGTGCCGGGCGCGGCGGCCGACCCGGCGGGCAGATCGAACAGGACGCCGCGCAGGCCCGGCGTGGCGCGCAGGATCGCGGCGAGGAGCGTGCCGTCGCCGCCGCCGAGGTCCGCGACCGTCCCGTAGCGGCCGAAGTCGTGCGCCTCGATGATGCCGGGCGCGACGGCGCGGGTGTGCTCGGCCATGGCCTCGTTGAACGTCGCCGACAGTTCGCCGTCGGACTGGAAGGACTCGAAGGGCGTCCTACCGGTCGCCCGCTTCCACGCGTACTCGCCGGTGCGCAGCGTCTCGGTCATGTCGCCCCAGGTCCGCCACACGTCCGGGCCGCAGAACAGCCTGATCAGCGAGCGGATCGAGTCGGGCGAGTCCGTGCGCAGCCGCTGGCCTTCCGCGGTGAGCGCGAACAGGTCCCGCTCCTTCTGCTCCACGACCCCCAGGCCGGTGAGGCCGCGGAGCAGCCGGTAGAGGGACGGCGCGTGGGCGCCGGTCGCCTCCGCCAGGTCCGCGCTCGACCGCGGGCCCCCGGCCAGCGCGTCCGCCAGCCCCAGCTCGGCCGTCGCATGGATCAGCTGCGCGGGCATGTATCCGAAGGCCAGGTCCATCAGCGGTGATCTCGACATCGTCGGCTCCTTCCTGCCACCGCCGACGCTAAAGAGCCCTCACCGCTGCCGTCTTGGACGAATGCAACCTGCCATCACGCCGAGAGGGCGCGCAGCCAGGCCGCGGCCGTCTCGATGTGCTCGCCGGTCAGGCCGGTCAGCGGGTCGATCTCCACGAGCAGGTGCTCGGCGACGTCGGGCTCCCCGGCGATGCACTCGGTGGCGTCCGGCTCATCCTCGAACCAGACGAACGGCCGGCCCTCCGCCCAGGCGGCCACGTGCCGGGCCTTCCACGCGCCGAGCGTGCGGCCCTCCTCGATGCCCGGGAACTGCGGGATCGGGACGAACGGCAGCTCCGGCAGCCCGATCCTCGGCGCGATCCACTCGTTGGCGGTGCCGCACCAGTAGCTCGCCCACGCGAGTTCGGCGCCGGTGGACTCGGCCAGTTCCAGCAGCGACGGGCCGTGCCCGGGATCGAGCCACAGCCTGAACGTCATCCCGTTCGGCGAGCACCGGTGCCGCTGGTAGCGGCGATGGGGCCGTTCGAAAGGATTCAATACACCGTCGACGTCGAGCAGAATTACCGGCGACCCCATACACCGGACCGTACGGCATCGACGCCCTTCCGTCGAAGGCCGTTTTCCCGCGCGGTGGTGTCGGCCGCGGCCGGCCGGGCATCGTCCCGGCATGTGCCGGCTCTTCGGGATGACCACGGGCGGACCCCGCGTCCACGCCACCTTCTGGCTGCTGGACGCCCCGGACAGCCTGCGGTTCCAGAGCCGCCGCATGCCCGACGGGACGGGACTCGGCTGGTTCTCGCTGGGCGGCGAACCCGTCCGGGACCGTGCGCCCGTCGCCGCGTTCCAGGACGCCGACTTCAACTCCGAGGCGCGGCACGTCGTGTCGCACACGTTCGTCTCCCATGTCCGGTATGCGTCCACCGGGGCGCCCGACGTCCACAACTCGCACCCGTTCTTCATGGACGACCGGCTGTTCGCCCACAACGGGGTCGTGCGTGGCCTCGACGTCCTCGACTCGTGGCTCAGCGATGTGGACCGCGCCCTGATGCGGGGGCAGACCGACTCGGAGCTCGTGTTCGCCTACATCACGGCGGAGATCCGGCGGCGGGGCGACACCGCGGCCGGGCTGATCGCGGCCGTCCGCCGCATCGCCGCCGAGCTGCCCGTCTTCGCGCTGAACATCCTGCTGGCCGAGTCCGGACGGCTGTGGGCGCTGCGCTACCCGGACACGCACGAGCTGTGGGTGCTCACACCCGACCTGACCGAGCCGGGTGCCGCGCGGCACCTGTCCTCCGACCGCGAGCCCGGCCGGCTGGCGGTGGCGGCGCACCGGGAGCCGACCCCGGCCTGCGTCCTCGCCAGCGAGCGGATGGACGACGATCCGGGCTGGCGGCTCCTCGACCCCGGCGAGCTGCTCACGGTGGACGGCCTGGAGGCGTCCTCGGTGTTCCCGTTCGACGCGCCCGCGCACCCGCTGACGCTCGCCGACCTGTCGGCGGCCGAGTCCACGTCCCAGACGTGATCGACTTCTGGTTCCGGGACGTAGAGTGGACGGCCGGAACCTGGAGGAGCCCGGATGACGCGAGAACTCACGCTGATGGCGGTGCACGCCCACCCCGACGACGAGGTGCTGGGCACCGGCGGCCTGCTGGCCCGCTGCGCCGCCGAGGGCGTCCGCACGGTGCTGGTCACCTGCACCAACGGCGAGCAGGGCGACGACTCGGGCGGCGTGAAGCCCGGCGAGCCCGGGCACGACGCCGAGGAGGTCGCGCAGCGCCGACTCGCCGAGCTCCGCGAGTCGGCCGGGCTCCTCGACATCGGGCACCTGGAGCTGCTGGGCTACCGCGACTCCGGCATGGACGGCTGGTCGACCAACGACGATCCCGCCGCGTTCGCGAACATCCCGCTGGAGGAGTCCGCCGGGCGGCTCGGCGCGCTGATGGAGCGGTACCGCCCGCAGGTCGTCGTCACCTACGACGAGAACGGCGGCTACGGGCACCCGGACCACGTCCGGGCCCACCGCATCGCGATGGCCGCCACCGAGAAGACCGGCATCCCGGACAAGCTGTACTACACGGCGATCCCCCGCTCGGGCATCAAGCAGATGTTCGAAGCCGTCCGGGAGGCCGGCGTGGAGATCGACTTCGACCCGCCCGCGGACTTCGGCACCCCCGACGAGCTGATCACCAGCGTCCTGGACGTTTCCGCGCACGTCGAGGCCAAGCGCAAGGCCCTGCAGGCGCACGCCAGCCAGGGCGAGAACATCTTCCTGCTGCGGATGCCGGAGGAGATGCAGCAGGCGGCGTTCTCGTACGAGTCCTTCATCCGCCACTTCTGCCGCGTCCCGGCACCCGATCAGGAGGTCGACCTGTTCGCGGGTCTCGGGTAGCGCGCTTGGCCGCCCGGTAGCGGTCGAGGACGTCCTGGCGCAGCAGGTACCCGAACCCCGCGCGCTCAAGGCGCAGCGCCAGGGACGCCTCGTCGGTGCCCAGCGCAGCGGCCGCCGCACCGAGCCGCCAGTCGTGCTCGGCCAGCCGCTTGAGCAGGTAGCCGCGCTTGACCTGCGCCTCCGAGAGCCGGAACGACTTCAGGTAGGCGACGCGGCCGCCGTCATCGGTGATCGTCTCGCCGATGTGGTTCTCCTGGTGCGGCGCGAACGACGGGAGGAACCGGGAGAGCTCGAAGCCGTGCAGGTACTGCACCACCTGGCGCGAGCCGTCCTCGTCGAAGAGCCGGCCCGCCATGACCCGGTCGTGGAACCCGGCCCATTCCTCCTGGCGGAGCTCCGCCGCCGTCCGCAGGTCGCCGAGCGACCGGATCTCCGTGTCGTCGATCGGCGCGGACAGGTCGCCGGCGGGGGCGCCCAGCAGGCCGTACACGAAGATCAGCTCTCCGAAGAGGTCTTCGACCAGCGTCGGGTGCAGCGCCCGGTAGTCGTCCGGGTGCGGGACGACGAACGCGCACGCCAGCGCGTCGCCGACGTAGACCATCACCCCGCACTGGCCGGGATGGATCTCGAAGATCCGGAGCGCGTCCTCCAGGCCCCGTACCTGGCGCCCGAGGTAGGTCTCCTCGCCGCGCGGCGACAGGCCGTGCGCGACCGCCCTGCGCGACCACTCCTCCCAGGCGATCTCCGGCCCGCCGAAGTGCAGCGCGAGGTAGCCCTCCACGGCCAGGTGGAGCGGCAGGAAGCGGAGCCGGTCCTTGCCCGCCTTCCGCGCCATCCGCCGCGTGAACCGCACGGGCACGCTGGGCGGGGCGGCCCGGGTGTCGCGCTCCAGGAGGCGCGTCCCGTACGAGGCTCCCTGCGTCTGGTCGCCGTCGCTCCACGTCGCGACGAAGGCGTGCGGGACGAACGAGACGTAGACGGCGTCGCCCACGTCCACGACCGACACCGGCTCCTCGTACGCCTTCCGATGCAGCCGCAGGTGCGGGACGGGCTCCTCGCGGACGAGCGGCACGAGCCGCACCGAGCCCCACACCTGCCCCGGCCTGGTCTCCAGGCCGTCCAGCTTCGGCGTCATGCGCGCTCCCCGAGGAAGCGGGCGGCCCGGTCGTCCAGATGCGCCCGCAGCTCGGCCAGGCCGAGGCGTCCCTCGGCGAAGCGGGCCAGCCCGACCAGCGCCGGGAGGTCCTCGGCGTCCCGGACGCCCGCGGTCGGCACGCCCGCCGCCAGCCGCCGCACATCGAAGTCGTCGGCGTCGTACACGGGGTTCAGATGCACGATCATGACCTTCTGGCCGGACGCGAGCCGGTGCCCCGGGTCGAGGCGCGTCCGCCAGACCCGCAGGACGTCCGCGGCGAGGCCGGGCGGCGCGTTGTCCCAGCCGTCGGAGACGATGAGGAGCCGCTCGGGACCGGTCTCCAGCGCGTCGATGATCCGCTGCCCCAGCGGCGTCGGGCCGGACGGGCAGACCAGCAGCTCATCGGTGCGTCCCGACGTCCACAGCGGCGTGTACTCGGTCGCGAGCGCCTCCAGCAGGTAGTGCGCGGCGAGCGCGACCGCGAGCGGGCGCCGCCGCTTCTGCCCCGACCCCAGCGCGGAGTAGCTGTCGTCCAGCACGGCCGTGACCTTCCCCCACGAGCCGCGTGCCGCCCCCGCCACGCGCCGCGCCGCAGTGCGCAGGGCCCGGCTCAGCTCGGCCCGCCGCGCGGCCCGCTCGTCCAGCGAAAGCGAGAGCACGTACGACGCGAGCCGTGTCAGCGGCATCTCCCCCAGGTCCGCGCGGACGGCCTCCGCCTTCGCCTCCTGCGCACTCGTCTGCAAGCGCAGCCGCTCCAGCCGCGTCATCCGGGGCTGGATCCGCTCCAGGAAGACCTCGCGCGGAATCTTGTGCTTGGCCGCGAACCCCTCTGCGACCGTGTACGGCAGCTCGTAGACGGCGGCCTGCTGGTAGTGCGCCCGCCGCCACTGCTCGTAGATCGGCGTCTCGTACGCCTTCACGCTGAACGGCGCGAACAGGAAGTCGCGCTGCTCCCCGCGCAGCCGCAGGTGCGCGTGCCGGACCGCGTCCTTCACGGCCGCCCGGTACTTCACGGAGTCGAACGCCGGGTCGCGCCGGCCGGCCATCCAGTCCCGGATGATGGCGCGCGTCCGCCGGTTGTTCACCCCGCACCGCCGCAGCTCGCGGAACACCCGGTACACCCGCTGCTGCGGCATCGCCTCCAGCCGCCGCGCGATCAGCCGGCCCTCGCTCCGCCGCCGGCCGGCCTCCACGTCCCCCGCCCGCACCAGCAGGTTCCGCACGATGATCGCCGCATTGTGGTCGTTGATGTCCAGCGCGAGGACGGCGGCGTACATGTCCCGGTAGTTCCCCAGCATGTACTCGTGCAGGAACTCCAGGCTGAGCCGCTGCTCACCGGCCCAGTGGCGGAACTCCCGCTGCCCGGTCGACGTGATCGCCGCGTTGACGAACATCAGCACGTCCTCGCACGCGACAAGGTCGGCGAACGTCTCGCTCATGACTCCCCCGGGGTCCAAGGCGCCGGCCGGGGAATGAGGGCGCGAGCAGCGAAGCATCGCTATAAAGGCGGGTTCCGGAAGTCGCACCGAAGTCCCGCGGCCGGCCCCCGCACCGTAACACCGCACCGGCCGCGGCGCCCTTCAGTTATTCGCCGCCCGCTCAAGCAGGGCGGCGGTCTCCGCCGGCCGTGAAACGTGCGGGCAGTGCCCCGCATCGATCTCCACGACGGCACCGCCGAGCCGGTCACCGGCCGCGCGCCGGCACCATTCGGGCCGGAGCGTCCGGTCGGCCGCGCACACCACATACGTGGACGGAATCTCCGGCGCGAGTCCGACCGGCTCCTGGTAGGGCCGCTCGGGGACGAACAGCCGCAGCGTGGTCAGCGCCCACTGCAGCGTCTCCAGATCGCAGTCGTGAAACAGGAAATACGTGGCCAGCACCGGATCGGAGGTCGGGTCCTTGCCCAGCCATTCGAGATTGAACACCTCGCCGGGCGCCGCCGAGACCTCCGCCAGCAGACCGCGTCGCCCATCGGGCACGAACGCGGCCAGCCAGACCTGGTGCCGGGCCCCGAGCCGCCGCGCGACCGCGGGCAGAATGATCCCAGCCCCCGAATGCGCGACGACGACCGGAGCGTCCACATCACCGGGAAGCTGAGCGCTCACCTCCTCGGCATAGCCGGCGGCGTCCCGCTCACCGTCACCGGTCAGATCCACGACCAGCGCCCGATGCCCCCGCCCACGCAGGACCTCTCC
>NZ_SMKY01000342.1 GCF_004349235.1 Actinomadura darangshiensis
GCCCTCATCTACACCCGCCCCGAGATAGAAGCGCTGATCCTTGGAGCCAAGGACGGCGACTTCGACCATCTCATCGTCTCCCGTAACTGAACCACGAGCGACGGGTCGGCACCGGTGAGCCGAACGTCGACCCGGTCGCCCGCACGACACCAGGCCACCCCGGCGCGAGGGTGGCCTTTTTCGTGCTCAGCTTTCGGGCTCAGCCGCAGTTGCTGTAGGACGAGCTACGCCCGTTGCCGCCGAACCGGACGCACGTTCCAGGCGCTTTCACGAACACGGGCCCCGCGTACCAGGCGAACGATCCGCTGTCGGCGATCGAGCTGCCGCCCTTCTTCTGGATCCACACTGAGACCGGCGACTTCTTGCCGACGTGCGTGCGCTTGATGGTGACGGCGCAGTTGTAGGTGGAACTGCTGTAGAGCAGGTAGGCGGTGCCCCCGGAGACGCTCATGGAGCGCTGCACGTAGTACCCGCTCCCATGGCCGCCGCTGTTGCACACGGCCTGCGGGGTGTACTTGTTGGCTGGCTCCTTGGTAGGCGTGGTGCCTCCGCCGGTACCGCCCGTCGGCGTTGAGCCCCCGGGCTGCTGCCCTGGTTTCTTGGAATTCGTGGGCGTCCCGCTCTGGCTGGGCTTCGGCTTCGTCTTGGACGGGTTCTGCGCGTCATTCCCGGCGCTGTTCGAGGCTCCCGGGTCGCCTGGCGCGTTCTTGTTCTGCTCGGAGGCCGCGATGGGCTGCTCCTTGTCCTTGCCGTCGTCCGGCCTTGTCGCGGCCCAGGCGGCGCCACCCGCGAGGACGGCCGCCACTGCCACGGCCGCGGCGATCGGCACGATGAGGCGGTTGCGCTTCCCGCCGTCCGGCGCCTGCCCGTAGGAGGCGCCAGGGGGTATCGGCGGCGGCATGCCTGGGCCGCCGTGCATCTGCGGGTGGCCACCCGGCGGAACGGGCTGCTCATCGCCGAAGGGCGATGGTTGCGGTGCCGTCCTGTGCCTGACGCCGGACGGGTCGGTGTGCTGCTCAGGAGGCAGAACGACGCCGGCCATGGCGGACGGAGAGGCGTGCGGGTCCGTCGACCCCGGCGGCCCGACCGCGTAGTGGGGCGCGGGCATTTCACCAGGAGTCCCAGGAAACGCGGGCAGCGGGGGAACGGACGCGGCGGGCGAGGACGTGCCGCTGGCCGCGCCGACAAGTCGTTCCTGGGCCTCGCGGGCGGTCGGGCGCTGGGTGGGCTCCTTGGCCAGGCACGCCAGGACGAGTTCGCGCATCGGGCTTGGCAGGTCGCCCAGATCAGGGTCGCCCGTAAGGATCCGGTGCATGACCGTGGCCATCTCGTCATTGCCGAACGCGGGACGTCCCGTGGCGGCGAACGACATGGTCGTGCCCCAGGCGAACATGTCGGCGGCCGGCCCGACCGCGCCGCCGGTGAAGTGCTCGGGGGCCATGTAGGCGGGCGTGCCGACGTTCTGCGTCTCACCGGCCGCGCCGAGCGCGCGCGCCACACCGAAGTCGATGACGCGTGGGCCGTCCGGTCCCATCATCACGTTGTGGGGCTTGAAGTCGCGGTGCACGATCCCGGCCTGGTGGATCGCAGTGAGAGCGGTCAGGGTGTTGACGGCGAGCCGTTCCAGTGCACCGCCCCTGCGTGGGCCTTCGGTCCGCACGACGTGGTGCAGGGACAGGCCGGGCACGTACTCGCTGACGATGTACGGCTGGTCGCCCGCGACGTCGGCGTCAAGGACCTGCGCGGTGCAGAACCGCGCCACGCGCTTGGCGACTTCCAACTCGCGGACGAAGCGCGCGCGGGCCGACTCGTCCCCGGCGAGCCCGCCGTGCAGCAGTTTGATCGCGACGTGCTCCGTGGAGCGGACGTCCCCGGTGTCACCCGCCGGACGGCCCAGGAAGACCGCGCCTTGCCCGCCCTCTCCCAGGCGGCCCAGGATCTGGTATCCGCCCAGTTCGGCCGGGTCTCCAGACCGCAGTGGACTGGCGTCCGGCATCGTCCTGTCCGTCACACCACTCGCTCCCCGTTGCTTTTTGGCTCGTCCGCAGGACCGTCCAGCAAGACTATGGCCACAAGATGGTATGCGCTCCGCAAAGCAGTTGATCTAGTGCCTTGGCCCTCGGAGTGGAATGGGACTATAGTCCGCTTAATGGAACACGGGAGGCGTTGATGGACCGCCGTCAGGCCGCCGGCAGGCGTGTCGACCTGGAACTGATGCGGACGCCCCCGCCGAAGGAGCGCGCGGACGCCGCGCGCAACCGCGTGAAGGTGCTGGACGCCGCCGCCGCTCTCTTCGCCCGCCACGGGGTCGAGTCGGTCACCATGGACGCGGTCGCCGCGGAAGCGGGCGTCGGCAAGGGAACCCTCTTCCGCCGGTTCGGGGACAAGGCGGGCTTGGCCGTGGCCCTCCTGAACGAACGCGAACGCGATTTGCAGGACGCGATCCTGTCTGGCCCGTCTCCACTCGGCCCTGGGGACGGCGACGCGCCCGTCCCGCCGTACGAGCGTCTCCACGCCTTCGCTGACGCTTACCTGGACTATGCGCTCGACCATCTGTCGCTAGTGCGGATGTCCGAGACCGCCTCCCCGGGCGCGCGCTACCGCATCGGCGCCTACGGCTTCTGGCATCGGCACTTGACGATTCTGCTCGACCAGTGCGGCGACGCGGTTCCGGACGGCGAGGCTGCGGCGCACGCACTCCTGGCCGTCCTTGGTGCGGAACACCTGACCGCGATGGTCGAGAGCGTAGGGACGGAACGTACGCGCGCCTGCGTCCACACCCTGTTCGACCTGGCGCGCCCCTAGCCCGGAAACACGAAAACCCCCGGAGCGGGGGTTCTCGCATGGCCCTTGGCGGGGCGCTCGGGGGTCAGGCCGGATCGGGCGTCCGCCGCTCGGGGCGGGACTCGACCCGGCCGTCCTCGTTGCCCGGTGGACCCTCCTGGGCGTGGTTGCGTTCCAGCTGCGCGGCGACCGCGAGGGCACGCAGCGACGTGGTCTTCACATGTTTGCGCGCACCGTTGGAACGGCTGCGGCGAGGGATGCTGCTCGGCACGGTTCACCTCCGTGGTCGTGGACAGGGGTGCTACCCGGCTGGCCGGGTTTCGCACGGTAGTTGCAACCGCAAGATCTTTCCCGCTATTCCGAGTGATCGTTCCGTTTAGCCCGCGTCCGGATCCGGCCGCCCGAGAACCGGCGCGGCTACCTAGGTTGCATTCCTAACTAGATCGCCGTACCGTTTAGGTCGTTGGGCAAACTCCACGGAAGGTGGCGCCCATGAAGATCCGGCCCCCTCGGCCGCCCGTCCCCCAGGAGGGAGCCAGCCATGGCCGCCGACCGTCGCGCTAGCTGGCTCAAAGGCGTCCTCGACCTGCTCGTCCTCGCCGGCCTGACCGGCGGCGAGAGCTACGGCTACGAGATCGCCAAAACGCTCGCCGACGCGGGCCTGGGGCAGATCAAGGGCGGCACCCTGTACCCGGTCCTGAACCGCTTGGAAGAGGCCGGGCTGGTCTCTGCCGAGTTCCGTGTCGCCGACCGCGGCCCAGGACGCCGCTACTACCACCTCACCGACGAAGGCCGCGCGACGCTCGCCGAGCAGAGCGGCCTATGGCTCGAATTCGACGAATCAGTGCGGAAGATGCTCACCCAGGGAGCCGGCCGATGACGAACCCCTACTTCGACGAACTGGCGGAACGGCTGCGAGCCCGCGGCCTCCCCGAGGGCGAGGTGACCCGGACCGTGGACGACCTGGCCGCGTTCGTGGCCGAGGCCGGCACAGACCCGGTACAGGAATTCGGCACCCCGGAGGAGTTCGCCCTCCAGGTCGCCCCAGCCGACGGCCCTGGCGCGGATGGGAAACCGAGCACCGTTCCCTCTGACTCGGTCGAGACATGGACGTGGAGGGCCGACGCGTTCCACGAGCGTGACATGCTCGCCCGCTACGGCGACGAAGGCTGGGAGGTCGACCGCGTCGACCGCACGGGCCGCTTCGTCAGCCATCGAGACCCGGAGAACTCGCAGCGCTGGCAGTACCACCGCGAGACCGTGCTCTCCGCTGACCGCCAAGCGATCGTCGACCGTCTGGCACCGGACGGCTGGGAACCCTGCGGAACCTGGTTCTGCTACGAATACTTCAAGCGCCCCAAGGCCGCCACCCTCGGCCCTGAAGCGGAACTGCACGACGTCCCGCAGACCCCTGCCGGACGGACGTTCCTGAGCAGACGCTTCTACGTCTTCATGGTCGCCTACGGCGCCTTCATCTTCGCGCTCGTCGTCCTCGCCTCCGTCGCCTGGGCCGGCCTCTCCACCGAGAACGCCGGCACAGTCCTCCTCGCCACCATCTTCACCGGCCTGGTCGCCGGTGCCCTGGTAGGCGCGGGCATGGCCTACGCCCGCACAAGAGCCCACCGACGGGGCAAGGCTTCCTGACACGATGACCTCGCATCGCATGACACCCCGGTAAGCATCCTCTACAGTCATGCGATGCGCCCGATCAGACTCGTCGTCGCAGGCGTGTTCCTGACTGCGCCCTGGCTCGCCTTACCCGACGCCTCCGCGCGCCCGACACCCGCCCTGAACTCGTCCGCGACGGTCAGGACCCCGGCGCCTTCTCCGGCGCTCGGAAGTAGGTACCCAAACGCGGGAGGCATGCCAGGAGGCCCAGGCTTCCCGGCAGGCCCACCACCTTGGGGGACGCGCTGGGCCGTCCTCGGCAGCACGGCCGCGGCCATCGGGCCTTGGGTGGCCTGGCCTGCCCGGCCCACAGAGTCTGGGCGGGTCGCATACCCCGCCCGCGGAGCCTTCTTTCCAACTGGGGGACCTACGGCAGCGCCGTCGACCCGCCGGTGTGATCGGAGGCTCCCCAGCATTGTCTCGGACGATTCCGGGCGCAAACACAGTGCTTGGAGAACAAACAGGCCCTCGCCCGATCTCAGCGGGCAGCGTCATCCGTAACACCTCGGCAGGCGAGGCGCTGACACGAGGTGAGGCGGCGCAGACCACTCGTTCCGGCGCAGTTAGCGGCGTGCCCGGACAACAGATGGCAGCCGTCCCGTTCGGTGCAAGCCCAGGAGCAAGGACAGAAAACTTCGGTGGTGAAGTAGGGGGCGCGCTGACTGAAGACGAGAACTATGGAGGGATGACGAGAAGGGCGCGCCAAGAGTGATCGGACCACCTGAGTGACCAAGGCCGGCGTAGGTGACTGAGGACGTGGGAATGATGGCATCCAGGTTTGTGGTGCGTCTCACTGCATCGTTGCTCGGTCTCGGACTGCCCGCTCTTCTTTGCCCTCCGGTCAATGCTGCTCCATCACCACGATCTGAAGAGTGGTGGTTCGGTGCCTGGCAGGTAGAGGAAAAGGTATGGCCGCTGACACAGGGAAAGGGCGTCAC
Source organism: Actinomadura darangshiensis (assembly GCF_004349235.1). GTDB lineage: Bacteria > Actinomycetota > Actinomycetes > Streptosporangiales > Streptosporangiaceae > Spirillospora > Spirillospora darangshiensis. The sequence goes on from NZ_SMKY01000342.1 coordinate 5,391, forward strand.
TGTCGCGGTAATAGACGATGGCGTCCAAACGCGGCTACCGGAGTTGCAGGGTGTTGTTCTCAAGGGCATGGCGTTCGCAGGCGAATCGGCTGGCGACGGCCGTACCGACGAGGACTCCAAGAACGGTGGTCACGGCACTGCCATGGCAGCACTGATCGCCGCCCAGGGACGCGGCAGTGGAATGGTGGGCATCGCACCAGACAGTCGAATAATACCGATAATTGCGGCTGGACTCGACGTGCCACGATCGATTCGCTACGCCGTGGACCACGGCGCGAAGGTGATCAATATCTCGGGGGGCAACGATGCCTTAACGTGCCCGGACGGGGTTCAAAAGGCCGTGGCATATGCCATCGAGCATGACGTGATCACCATCGCCGCTGCCGGAAACGACGGTGATGCGGCCGATTCAGGCATATTCCCGGCCAACTGCCAGGGGGTACTGACCGTAGGAGCGGTCGACGCAGACCTCAAGCCTTGGATCAAGTCAACCCCTGGCCATAACGTCATGGTCGCAGCCCCCGGTGTGGCCGTGGGATCGATCGGCAAGTGGGGAACGTTCGGCTGGAACGACAACGGCACCAGCCAGGCAACGGCCCTTACCTCCGGCGTAGTAGCCCTAATGCGCTCTCGTTTCCCCGACATGTCCGGCCGCGAGACAGTCCAACGCCTACTGGCCACCGCAAAAGACATCCCTCCGGGGGGCTGGGACAAAAAAACCGGTTACGGTGCGGTAATTCCCTACCGTGCCCTCACGGCACAGATCCCTAGAACCTCTCCAAACCCCGTATATGAACGGCTGGATCAGGCACGGTCCAACGATGATACAGCCGGTATCCGGTCGAGCAAAACGCGGGAGCCGACTCGCCAGGAAGAAGGGCAGCGTTATACGTGCCTGGCCCTTGGGATTGGTGGTTTGATCATCGCGACCGGTCTGACGTTCGCTCTGCACCGAAAAGGATTGAGCAGAAGTAGTGGTGAGTAAGGAACCAAATAGGAATCTACGGATAATGGTTAATCGGCATACTTCCCATGCGGATATGCCTCGGGCGGGAAAACTAGAAAATCTCAGTGTCTTACGATCGCAAAGGCGCCGAGTTGTATCACGGTCAGCCGGTCGATATGGAGGAGGAATTCTCAGAGCATCTTGCCCTGGTTGGAGCGGCGGAAGAAAGGGGTGCAAAAGAGTTGGTCATCCTATATGTCTTGGCAAGGATGGTGGCTGGTCGCTTGCCGATACACAAGGGTCTTGGGGCTTGCAGGCGGGCCACTGGCTGCCGTCACGATTCCGGGAGGAATTATCGGTGGCGCGACGTAGGAGGCGCGACAGGTTCCATCGGAGGTGCCATTAAGGGTACATTCGATCATTACTTCTGAGGTTGGATGATGGACATCCATCTACTGGTTGCCGGGCTGGTTCTCTTCGCCTGTTCAGCGGGCTCATTCGTCGCCGGTTTTAGGGACAAATATCGTCCCACTAAATGGAACTCCATTGGGGTGTCGAGTATCTCCATGGGCATTTGGATGACGGTCGCGTCACTGTCTTCAGATGCCAAATTGGTGGTTCTTCTGCTGTTTCCGTGTTGTTTTGTCTCGATGCTGTCGTTTGTAGTGTGGCTGAGGAGGCTTCGAGCGGAAATGAGGGAGCAAAAGAATCTGCCCCTATGAGGGTCCACTGTTGGCATAAACTTCGCTTTGCCTAGTACGGCGGGCGCATTTCGTTAGGTGAGCTGGGAATGCGTGTTCGGGTGGTTGGCGGAGGCGGGTTCGTTGGTGGTGCCAGCGGAGATCGCTGCGACCGCGAGCGGGGTGTGCCGGCGGCTCGCCTCATACCGGCGGGCCTCGGAAAGCCGGCTCGCCGGTGCGCAGGGCTTGCGGATCAGCAGTCGGTGGACCGGGGCGGAGGAGCAGTTTCTCTGCCTTTCAAGATCCAGATCATCGGTGACTGGAGTGATCGGCGGATGAAGTGAATGGCAAGGGGAGAGTGGACATTATTGTTATCCACCCGAGGGGCAGGCGTGTTTATGTCGGTGTGGTTGCCGCGCTTAATGTGGTGGTGCTGGCGGTGTGTATTGGTTTTATGGTCCAGTGTGGTTCGATCGACTTGGTGAGCGCTTCCGGAGTGGTGCCGTGTGTTTTGCTTCTGGTGAAGTTCGTGAGGTCGGGCGTGGTGGTGAGCGAGGATGGGCTGATCGTGCGCCGACTGATAGTGGACCGGCAAATAGACTGGTCACAGGTCAGGTCTTTTGAGCGGCGGCGGGTCGCTGGGATGCGGCAGGTGAAATTAGTCTTGAAAGAAGGGAGATCGATCGTTCTGCCGACTCCAGGGGATAGATTTTTAATGCGGGATAAAGACTTTGAAGAAAAACTTGATCTGCTGATGGATCATCAGCGTACGGCAGCCCAGAGTGACATGTAGACGTGTTGTTCGCAACTATGGCGGGCGCTTGTTGTCATTGGCTTCGGGTTATCTGGATTGGCCGCTGATGAGGGGTAGGAGGTGTGCAATGGCCGTGGTGCGTGTGATCGATCCGGTGGGGCGGTCCGTTTTTGTCGCCGTCATAGGCCTGCTTAATCTCTTTGCGTGGGCGCTGTTTGTTTGGGTGCTCGTCGCTGTGGGGTTCGCGCTGTTGCCTTTTTGTTCTATATTGATGTGTTCGTATCTTTTTTTAGGCGTGTGGCGCTCCAGGCTTTATGTGGGTGATGGCGGCGTTCGCATTGAGCGGATGTTTCGCGATGAATTCGTTGCTTGGGATGGCGTCGATGCGGTCGAGGTGCGAAGGTTCTGGAGCGGCTCGCGGATCGTGTTCGTTATGAAGAACTCCGATCTTGTCAAGATGCCGAAGCTATTCGGCGGCGCGCTGAGAGCTAGCGCGGATTTGACGACGTCTTTCGAGTCTAATCGAGGCGGCGGCGTGTGCGGGCAGCCGTGATGCACTTACTGAGCCGTCATGACTTACTATCAAGCTACAGGGCTTGTCCTCTTAGCTGTTGGGTGTGTGCGTGGCACAGGGGCTTGTCCGTCGCCATCGACGACTGAGAGCTGTTGATGTTGCCTCGAAGCGTCCTGATGGTGGTTCGTTCTTGGGGCACGGGGTGCGATCAACGGAGCGCTTTTACGAACTTGGCGCTTTCCTTCTTGCTGTCGGCTTCTTGTTGGCGGGCGCTATTTACTTGGTCGTTCTCCGATTTCACTCATGTGGTTTCTGGCCTGCTGGTCCTGCCACGCTGGCCACGGTGGGGACTTGCGGGAGTGAAGCGGGGGCGCTGGTCAGGGGCTGTCTCTTAGACAC
>NZ_SMKY01000343.1 GCF_004349235.1 Actinomadura darangshiensis
GGGACGGGGCCTGCGGGTCCTGCGCGGGGCCGGTCGGCGGCGCCCCTGCCGACCGAGGCGGCGGGGCGGGCAGCGCGAGGCCGCCCGGTGCGGAGTCGTGCAGCGCCGACAGGATCACCGCGAGCGGGACGAGCGCCAGCGCCAGCAGGGCCGCGACGGCGCCGCCGAGCACCGCCGCGCGCCTGGCCCGGGACAGCCGCCGCCGCACGGGAGCCCGCTCCCCGGTGCCCGCCGCGGGCCCCGGCAGGACGGCCGTCTCCGCCGCCCGCGCGGAGAGCACGCGCGCCACCTCCGCGGCGGGCGGACGCCCATCGGGGTCGGCGGCGCGGCAGCGCGCCGCCAGAGCACCCAGGCCGTCCGCCTCGTCCGGCGGGCCGTCCGCCCGGCCGGTCAGGCACTCGGCGAGGATCCCGCCGAACGCCAGCACGTCCGCCGCCCGGCCCGCCGCCTCGTCCGCCTCCGGTCCGCCGGGCTCGCGGTCATCGCCCGCGGCGCCGGTGACGCCCAGCCCGAGGAGCTTCACCCCGTCCGGGGTGAGGAACACCTGCGCGGCCCTCAGATCGCCGTGGACGACCCCGCAGGCGTGGACGGCGGCGAGGGCGTCGGCGACCTGCGCGCACACGCGGGCGGCCTCCTGGGCGCCCGGCAGGCCGCGGGAGAGGCGCGCCGCCAGGGACTCGCCGGTCAGGAACTCGGTGACGACGTAGGTGAGGGCGTCGCCGTCCGAGCTCTCGGCCTCGCCGTAGTCGTAGGTGGTCACGATGTTCGGGTGGGCGAGCGCCGCCGCCGCCCGCGCGGCGTCCCGCAGCCGCCGCCGCAGGTCCCGCTGGGAGCGCCGGACGCCGACGAGCGTCACGGCGACGGGGCGGGCGAGCAGCTCGTCGTGCGCGAGCCACACCTGCGCCGGGCCGCGCCTGCCGACGCGGCGCTCCATGCGGTAGCGGTCCTCCAGCCGGAATCCCGGGTCCACGGGGCCTCCCCTCTGGCGCGGGGACGGTCATCGCCGCTCAGCAGTACGCAGCGCGGCCCGGAATGGATCGGTGCGCGACCGGCCCGTTCTGACGGAGGGTGCACAGCCGGAGACGCCGCGCCCCCGACGGGCCGCGCGCGCACGGACGCGAGGGCGAAAAGTTCGGAAGAGGCGGGTTTCGGGTCATGGCCGGAGCAGGCCAGACCGGGGACTTGCGTTTCCGCGTGGATGTGCTCGCGGCCGGGCGGCGGTTCAGCGGCGGGTCACGCGAGGGTCGTGCGCACCTCGGCCGAACGCCAAGGCAGACCCCGGACATTGAAAAGCGGCGCCGGGTGGATACGGGGGCAATCCACCCGGCGCCGCATCATCGGTGTTCCGACGGGGGCCCGGAACACCGGCACGGGCGCCCCGACGGGGGACCAGAGCGCCGGTACAAATCGTACACCGAAACCCCCCGCGGTTAGTCAAGAGAATGTCACGACCCGATTTCTGGTCGCTGTCCGGAATCCGGCTTCTGTTCCCTCTGTGCGCGGTCGTCGAAGGACGCCGAGGCCGTCGGCTCCCGTCCGCCGTTGGCGACGACGACCGCGACGTAGGGCAGCAGGAGGGCGCCGACGACCATGAGGAGCGCCAGCCACCACGGCGCCCCCGCCACCGCGGCCACGACCGCGCCCACGAAGCAGGCCGTGCGGACGCCCATGGAGATGAGGTAGCGGCGCTGCCGGTGCCCGATGTCCTCCGACATGGGGCGGGGAGCGTCGGTGACCGTGTAGACCGCCGGCTCCCGGTGGTGGCGGGGATTGACCTTCACCTTTCCACGGTAAGCCCATGGGGTCCGGCCTGTAACGGCAGGACGGGCCCGAAAATCGGGAGGAACGAGATGACCGATCGCACGTACCGGGTGACGGAGATCGTGGGGACCTCGCCGGAGTCCATGGAGACCGCGATCCGCAACGGCGTCCGGCGCGCCTCGCAGACCCTGCGCCACCTGGACTGGTTCGAGGTGTCGGAGGTCCGCGGCCAGATCGAGGACGGCGAGGTCGCCCACTTCCAGGTCACGATGAAGGTCGGCTTCCGCCTGGAGGACGGCTGAGCGCCGGGCCCCGGACGTCCCGCAGGGCCCGCCCCCGCGGAGGCGGACCCTGCGGGACGCGGGACGTCAGGACGCTTGCGACACCGTCGACATGTTGAAGTCGGGGATGCGCAGGGCCGGCATCGCGGCGCGGGTGAAGTAGTCCGACCACTCGCGCGGCAGCGTCGGCCCGGTCTCGCCGACCTCGCCGAGCCGCGACAGCAGGTCGACGGGGCTCTCGTTGAACCGGAAGTTGTTCACGGCCCCGACGACCTCGCCGTTCTCGACGAGGTAGACGCCGTCGCGGGTGAGGCCGGTCAGCAGCAGGCTCTGCGGGTCGACCTCCCGGATGTACCACAGGCACGTCAGCAGCAGCCCGCGCTCGGTGCGGGCGATCATCTCCTCCAGCGTCGCGCCGCCGCCCGGCCCCGTCATCGCCAGGTTGTCGATGGACGGGGTGAGCGGCAGGCCGGTGCGCTCCGCGGAGTGCCGGGTCTGGGTGAGGGACGTGAGGGTCCCGTCGCTGATCCAGTCCGTGGCGCCGAGCGCGAGCCCGTTGTCGAACACCGACGACTCGCGGCTGGAGGCGTGCGCGACGAGGAACGGCGCGCACTCCATGCCGGCGGCGGCCGGGTCGCTGGACAGCGTGACCGGCAGGTTCGCGAGCCGGTCACCGACGCGGGTCCCGCCGCCGGGGGCGCTGAACACCGTCCGGCCGTCCAGCGCGTCCTGCGCGCCCGCCGACCAGTACAGGTAGATCATCAGGTCGGCGACGGCGGACGGCGGCAGGATCGTCTCGTACCGCCCGGCGGGCAGGTCGACGCGCCGCTCGCCCCACTCCAGCCGGCGGGCGAGGCCGCCGGTGAGCGCGGCCACGTCGACGTCGGTGAAGTCGCTGGTGCCCACGCCCGCCCACGCCGAGCCGCCCGCGCCCTTGGCGTTCAGCTCCAGCAGCCCGGTCGGCTGGTCGTGCCGCATCCGCAGGCCGGCCGAGGTGCCGAGGAACGTCGAGGTGAGGACGTGGTTGGCGAACCCGTACAGCCGCCGGTCGCCGGCCTGCGCGGCGGCGAACGCCTCGCCGAGCGCGGGCGCGAACCCCTCGTACACGCCGATGCCCGTCTCGGCGGGCTCGTCGTCCCACCCGGCCGCGGCGCCCTCGGTGATCAGGGGCGCGGCGTCCTCGGCGGGCTCGTTGCCGGCGGCGTCGGCCTCGGCGGCGCGCACCAGGTCCTCGATGCCGTCGGCGCCGACCGCCGACCGCGACACCACGCCCGCCGCGACACCGCCGGCCGTGTCGCGCAGCGCGATGACGGTGAGGCGGCTGGAGCGGGTCACGCCGTTGGTGGTGAGGGTGTTGCCCGCCCACCGCAGGTTCGCGGTGCTGGCCTCGTCGGCGATGACGATGCAGTCGTCGGTGCGCGACAGCGCCAGGGCCCGCTCGACGGCCTCCTGCGGACTCATCCGGCTCACTGGCCCGCCTCCTTCAGGGTGTTGAGGATGTTGACGCCGCGGAACAGCGCCGACGGGCAGCCGTGGCTGACCGGGGCGACCTGCCCCGGCTGGCCCTTGCCGCAGTTGAACGCGCCGCCGAGCACGTAGGTCTGCGGGCCGCCGACGGCCTCCATCGAGTTCCAGAAGTCGGTGGTGGTCGCCTGGTAGGCGACGTCGCGGAGCTGCCCGGCCAGGCGCCCGTTCTCGATCCGGTAGAACCGCTGCCCGGTGAACTGGAAGTTGTACCGCTGCATGTCGATCGACCAGCTCTTGTCGCCGGCGATGTAGATGCCGCGCTCGACGCCGGAGATCAGCTCGTCGGTGGACGGGCCGCCCTCGGCGGGCTTGAGCGAGACGTTCGCCATCCGCTGGATCGGCATGCTGGACGCGGCGTCGGCGAACGCGCAGCCGTTGGAGCGCGCGGCGCCGGTGAGGCGGGCGATGCGCCGGTCGGTCTGGTAGCCGGTGAAGCGCCCCTCGGAGACGATGTCGAACGCCTGCGTCCGCACGCCCTCGTCGTCGTAGCCGATGGTGGCGAGGCCGTGCTCGGCGGTGCGGTCCCCGGTGATGTTCATGACCTTGGAGCCGTACTGCAGGTTCCCGAGCTTGTCGGGCGTGGCGAACGAGGTGCCGGCGTAGGCGGCCTCGTAGCCGAGCGCCCGGTCCAGCTCGGTGGCGTGCCCGATCGACTCGTGGATCGTCAGCCACAGGTTGGACGGGTCGACGACGATGTCGTAGACGCCGGCCTCGACCGACGGCGCCGCGAGTTTCTCGGCGAGCAGCTCGGGGATGCGGGCCAGCTCGCCGTCCCAGTCCCAGTGCTCGCCCGACAGCCACTCCCACCCGTACCCGGCGGGCGGCGCGAGCGTCCGCATGGTGTCGAACACGCCGTCGCCGATGCCGACGGCGTTGACGACCGGGTGGAGGCGGACGCGCTGCTGGGTGGTGACCGTCCCGGCGAGGTCGGCGAAGAACTTGTTCTCCTTGACCTGCAGGAGCGTCGCGTCCACGTGGTCGACGCGGTCGTCGCCGAGCAGGCGGCGGCTCCACTCCGACAGCAGCGCGACCTTGTCGGCGGTCGGCACGTCGAACGGGTCGGTCTCGTAGGCCGAGACCCAGGTCCGCTCGCCGTGCACGGGTTCGGGGGCCAGTTCGATGGGCTCGCGGTTGACGGCCTTGGCGACGGCGGCGACGTCCACGGCCTGCGCGGCGACGCGCGCGGCGCCGTCCGGGGTCAGGTCGATGCCGGCGGCGAAGCCCCAGGTGCCGTCCTTGACGACCCGGACCGAGAGGCCCACGCGGTCGGCGTCCAAGGCGGTCTCCAGGGCGGCGTCATGTAGTGCGAGGGTCTGGTTGCGGATGCGCTCCAGCCGGAAGTCGGCGTGCTCGGCGCCCAGCTCCCGGGCGCGGGACAGGGCCGCGTCGGCCAGCGCGCGCAGCGGCAGCGCGGTGAAGGCGGGATCGATGTCATGCACCCTCAGCAACCTACCGCCCGCGCCCGCCCGCGGCGGAGCGGCGCGGGACCGAACAAACCGGGGTGAGCGGATCTTGTCGGTTCGGCACATCCGCACGGGCGTCCCGGGGCCGCTAGTGTCGGGCAGCAGCCAACGAGCAGCACAACGAGAGGGTCGTGATGAGTCGCTCTGTCCTCGTGACCGGGGGTAACCGGGGCATCGGCCTGGCCATCGCCCGCGAGCTGGCCGCGGCGGGCGACGCGGTCGCGGTCACCTACCGGTCGGGCGAGCCCCCCGAGGGGCTGTTCGGCGTCCGGTGCGACGTGACGAGCACCGAGGACGTCGACGCCGCCTTCGCCAAGGTCGAGGCCGAGCAGGGCCCGGTGGAGGTGGTCGTCGCCAACGCCGGGATCACCAAGGACACCCTGCTGGCGATCATGAGCGAGGACTCCTTCGCCTCCGTCGTCGACACCAACCTGACCGGCTCGTACCGGGTGGCCAAGCGGGCCGTGAAGGCGATGATGCGCAAGCGCACCGGCCGGATCGTGCTGGTCTCCTCGGTCGTCGGGCTGATGGGCTCGGCGGGGCAGTCCAACTACGCCGCGTCCAAGGCGGGCATGGTCGGGTTCGCGCGCTCGCTCGCCCGCGAGCTCGGGTCGCGGGGCATCACGGTGAACGTGGTCTCGCCCGGGTTCGTCGACACCGACATGACGGCGGTCCTCACCGAGGACCAGCAGAAGACCATCATGGCCGCGGTGCCGCTCGGCCGGATCGCCAAGCCGGAGGAGATCGCCAAGGCCGTGCGGTTCGTGGCCAGCGAGGACGCCGCCTACATCACCGGGGCCGTGATCCCGGTGGACGGCGGCCTGGGAATGGGGCACTGACGGGCATGGGAATCCTCGAAGGCAAGCGCATCCTGGTCACCGGCGTCCTCACCGACGCCTCCATCGGCTTCCACGTGGCGCGGGTCGCGCAGGAGCAGGGCGCCGAGGTCGCCCTGACCGCCTACCCGCGGCCCACGCTCACGCAGCGGACCGCCAAGCGGCTGCCGTCCGGCCCGGACGACCCGCCGCCGGTGATCGAGCTGGACGTGATGAACACCGAGCAGCTCGACGGGCTCGCGGGCAACCTGCGCGACCACGGCTTCGACCATCTCGACGGCGTCATGCACGCGATCGCGTTCGCGCCGCAGAACGCGCTCGGCGGCAACTTCCTGGAGACGCCGTGGGAGGACGTCGCGACCGCCGTGCACGCGTCCGCGTACTCGCTGAAGTCGCTGACGATGGCGTGCCTTCCGCTGATGAAGGACGGCGGCTCGGTCGTCGGCCTGGACTTCGACGCCACCAAGTCATGGCCGGTGTACGACTGGATGGGCGTGGCGAAGGCCGGCCTGGAGTCGTGCGCCCGCTACCTGGCCAAGTACCTGGGCCCGCAGGGCATCCGGGTGAACCTGGTCGCGGCGGGACCGCTCGCGACGATGGCGGCCAAGAGCATCCCCGGCTTCGAGGGCATGACGGAGCTGTGGCCGAAGGCGGCGCCGCTCGGCTGGGACATCAAGGACAGCGAGCCCACGGCCCGCGCGTGCGCGGCCCTGCTGTCGGACTGGTTCCCCGCGACGACCGGCGAGATCGTCCACGTGGACGGCGGCCTGCACTCCGTCGGCGCCCCCGCCTGAGGGGCCTGCCTGAGGGGGCCCGCCTGAGGGTGGCGCCTGACGCTCAGCGGGTGGCGCGGCGGCGGCGCAGGGCACGGCCCGCGACGCTGATGTTGAGGGCGCCGACGGCTCCGGCGGCGCCCGCCGCGGCGGCGACGAGCAGCAGCCGGCCGTCGTCCCGCCCGGTCGCGGCGACGGGGGAGATGAGCCGCGTCTGCGGCATCGCGGCCGTGCCGCCGGTCCCGTACCGGTAGGCGTTCGGCTGCGCGGCGATCTCCGGGGTGGGCAGGACGCCCGGCAGCCCGGACGTGCTCGGCGGCGCCTGCCCCGAGTACGGCCTGAGCCCCTGCGCGTCGGTCATGGTCGACGGCCCGGACGGGACAGCCTGCCCGCCGCTCGGCGCCGGCTTGCGCGCGCTCTTGGCGGGCGCCTTGGCGGCCGGCTTCTTCTTCGCGGGCTTCTCGGGGGCGGGCTTCGCGGTCTTGGACTCGGTGGGCGCCGGCGTGGGGCTCTTCGGGGTGAGCGCCTCGCGCAGGTTGCCGAGGTTGCACTTCCAGTTCTCGACCGTGGTCTCGGGGTCGACGCCCTTCTTGCACGTCTCCGCCGCCGCCTCGGCCGCCGGGGCGGCGAGGACCAGGACGAGCGCCCCCGCCGAGACCGCCGCCGACGCCGTACCGAGCCGCCTGAGCCGCTGGGGCATGTCGCTCCTCCACCCGATGCCGTCCGTGACCCTTGTTGACATCGTGTCCCATACGGGGCCGTCCGTAAACCGCGGCACGGGGGTTTCTTTACCCGTCAGTACCTCACTGGGCCACCAGCCGCGCCAGCCTGGTGCGCCGCGCGGGCGCGCCGTCGTCGCGGACGGCCCTGGCCAGCGCGGGCCCCGCCGCCTGCACGACCGACAGGTGCCGGCGCGCCAGCCCGAACGCGGTGGCCACCAGCGGCCGCGACAGCCCGTCCGCGGGCATGACGGCGACGACGGCGTCCCGCCGCGTCCCGCGCGCCAGGGCGACGGTCACGGCCCAGCCGTGCCGCAGCCGGGGCGCGTCCGCCGGGGCGATCACCGCGGTGCCGCCGGGGAACGCGGCCTCCAGCCCGTGCGGGCCGCCGCCGGTCACCACGCCCGTCTCGCCGAGCGGGGCATGCGGGAGCGGCGCGGCGACGACCACCCGGTCACCGGGGTCCATGCCGCCGAACGCGCCCGGGCCCGGGTTCAGGCGGGCCTTCAGGGCGGCGTTGAGCGCGCCCGCGCCCACCTCGCCGCCCGCCGCCGGCACGACCACCTGAACGTCCTCGACCGCGATGCCGAGCGCGCGCGGAATCGAGTCGGTGACGAGCTGCACGGCCCGGTGGACTGCCTCGCCGGGGCTCTCGGCGGGCACGATGACGACCTCGCGTCCGGGCGCGTCCACGGCGGCCAGCTCCCCGCCGCGCACCGCCTCGGTCAGCGCGGCGATCGGCTCGGACGGCGGCTCGGCGTCCAGCGCCACCACCGGTACCGTCTCGGACGCCTCCAGGTCGTCCAGCGGCCGGCCGGGCCCGGCGGGCGGCGGGGCGCCCGCCTCGGCGCACAGCACCAGGTGGGCGCCGTCGGGGCACGCCTCGGCCAGCACCGCGCACAGCTCCACGTCGAGGGCGGCGCCGTCCGTGACGATGACCAGGTCGAGGTCGAAGGGGCGCTGCTCGCCGCGCCCGTAGACGACGGCACCGGGCGCGGCGGAGGGATCCTCGCGCGGCTCCAGCAGCCGATGCAGGCTGCTCACAATGAGACCGCCCGTGCTGGGATCGCCGCCCGTGCTGGGATCGCCCGTGGTGGCGCCGTCCGTGGTGGCGCCGTCCGTCCTGGGATCGTCGGTGCTGGGATCGTCGGTGCTGGGGCCGTCCGTGTGGGGATCGTCTGTGCTGGCGCCGTTCGTGCTGGCGCCAACTGTGGTGGTGCCGTCTGCGGTGGGGCCGTCCGTGCTGGGGCCGTCTGTGGTGGGGCCG
>NZ_SMKY01000344.1 GCF_004349235.1 Actinomadura darangshiensis
CACCCGGTCCTGATCACGGCCACCCGGCCCCCGGAACCTCGACCTCGACGGCGAGCACCCGGCCGCTGCCCGGCCACGACCTCGCCCGCGGACCAGTCGGAGAAGTACAGCCGGTCCCCGTGCCAGCGCGGCGACTCGACCAGCCCCCGGCCCCCGACGCCAGTACACACTGGAAGGCGTCGGAGTGTGTATTGTGTGGCCCATGGCGAGACTCAACATCACGCTGCCCGACGAGCTTGCCGCCACGCTCCAGGGGCTCGCCGAGGACAAGAAGATCGCCTCGGTGTCCGGGTTCCTCGCGGACGGGGCGCGCCTCAAGCTCGCCTACCTGCGCGACGCGTCCACCATCGACGACCTGTTCGGGCCGCCGAGCCCCGACGAGCAGGCCATCGTCGACCGGCTCGTCGAACGCGGCACGCCGGACCGCCGGGACGTCGCATGATCACCGGTCACGTCTTCGACGCGACCGCACTCCTGGACCTCGCGACCGGCAAGACCATCTACGTCCGCGCCCGGCTCCGCGCGTCCATCGCCCAGCACGCCACCATCGTCATCCCGGCCACGTCCCTCGCCCGCGCCTGGCAGCTCGTCCCCGACCACGGCCGCGCCCTCCTGGAACGGCTCCCCGGCATGCAGGTCGTCCACGTCGACGACCTCGACGACGTGATCGCCCAGCAGACCGGCCTCCTCGTCACGACGATCCCGAACCTCGGCATGGACGCCGCGCAGGCCGCCTGGTCCGCGCGCTGGCGCCGCTGGCCGCTGGTCACCGCCGACCCGGACGTCTACGAGTCCGTCCCGGGCGTCCGGGTCGAGCAGATCCCCTGACTCAGCGCGTCAGTTCCAGCTCCAGCTGCTCGGCGACCGGTTCGGGGGGCGGGGGCGCCGGGCGGCCGCGGCCGGGCCACCACCAGTTGGCGTGGCCCAGGAGGCTCATCAGGGCCGGTACCAGGACGAGGCGGACGATCGTGGCGTCCATCGCGACGGCCACGGCCAGCCCGAGGGCCATCATCTTGATCGTGGGATCGGGCTGCGGGACGAAGCTGGCGAACACGAAGATCATGATGAGCGCGGCCGAGGTGATGAGGCGGGCGGTGGCGCCGATGCCGATCACGACGGACTCGTGCGGGTCGCCCGTCCGCTCGTACTCCTCCTTGATGCGCGACAGGAGGAACACCTCGTAGTCCATGGACAGCCCGAATATCAGGGCGAACATGAACAGCGGGATGAACGACATGATGGGAATGGCCTGGTCGACGCCCAGCAGCCGGATGCCCCAGCCCCATTGGAAGACGGCCGTCACGACGCCGAAGGACGCGCCGATCGAGAGCAGGTTCATCAGCGCCGCCTTCAGCGGGACGACGACCGATCGGAACGCGATGACCAGCAGCAGCAGAGCGACGGTCACGACCGCTATGACGACGGTCAGCATCCGGTCTCCGACCGTTGTGGCGAGGTCGATGATCGCGGGATTCTCGCCGCCGAGATAGACCCGCGAACCCGGGTGCGCGTCCCGGATGGCGCTGATCTCGACAGTGCGCAGCCGGTGGACGAGATCGGTGGTCGATTCGGCGTGCGGGGCGTCGCGCGGAATCACCTGGACTATCGCCGTCGTGCCGGTGACAACGGGCTCCCCCACGAAGACGACGCCGGGGACCTCGGAGATCTTCAGGCGCAGTTCCTGGCCGATGAGGACCGCGTCCTTGTCGGGCTTCTTGCTCATGTCGGGAGCGCCCTTCGGACGCTTGGGCCCCGCGGACGGAGAAGGCTCGGCCACCGCGGGGCCGGTCAGGCCGGACAGGCCGTCGCGTCCCTTGACCGTGGGCACCACCCGCTTGGGCTTGGTGCGCTTCTCCTCGCCCGGCACCTTCGCGACCACCACGAACGGGCTGTAATGTCCGGCGCCGAACTCCTCGGCGACGATGTCGTACGCCTGCCGCGCCTCCATTTTCTTGGACGACATACTGTCCGCCATCACACCGAACCGCAGGCTGAGCGTCGGAATGGCGAGCGCCAGCAGAACGAGCGTCGCGACGATGGCGTAAGGCCACGCGTGCCGGTCGACGTGCCGTCCCCAGGCCATCCAGCGGCGCGAACTCCGGTCGGGCCTGACACGGGGCATCTTGTACTTGTCGATTCGCGGCCCGAGCGCCCCGAGAACGGCGGGCAGAAGGGTCAGCGCGGCGACGACCATGATGGCGACCGCGAGCGCGGCGCCCAGCCCGATCCGTCCGATGAACGCGATGCCCGACAGGAAAAGGCCGCAGATGGCGAACACGACGGTTCCGCCGGCGAAGACGACCGCGTGCCCCGAATGCGCCATGGCGCGTCCGACCGCGGTCTCGACGTCGTCGCCGTCGGCGAGCTGCTGCCGGTAACGCGTCACGATGAACAGCGCGTAGTCGATTCCGGCGCCGATTCCGAGCATCGCCGCGACCATCGGCGCGGTCGGCGCGATCTGGAACACCGACGCCGAGAAATGGATGAGCGAATAGGCGACGACCATCCCGCACAGCGACACCAGGATCGGGATCCCCGCCGCGAGGAACGACCCGAACGCCATCAGCAGGACGAGCAGCGCCAGCAGGATCCCGACGCCCTCCTGCGGCCCGCCCTTCGGCTGGTTGAGGATCATCGCGACGATGCCGCCGAACTTCACCTCGAGCCCGGCCATCCGCGCGGGCTCGACGGCCCGGTTCAGCGCGTCGAGGTCGGCGCGGCCGACGTCGCTCATCGTCCCGGTGAAGTTGAGCCGGATCACGACGGCGTTGTCGTCCTTCAGCCCGCCCATCCCTTGCACGTAGGGGTTCTCGGCGTACGCGACCCGGTCGAGCTCGGTGATGTTCTCGATCGACCTGCCGACGGTAAGGGCGACCCGCCAGTCCGCGGGGCTTGCCTGGGCCGTCTCGTGGAAGACGACGGTCGCGGTCGGCCCGGTCATCGCCGGGAAGTCCTGGGCGAGGGTGTCGATGGCGCGCTGCGTCTCGGTGCCGGGCAGCGTGCTCTGCTGGACGAACATGCCCCCGTGCATGAGGCCGAGGACCCCGGCGCCGAGCATCACCGCGACCCAGAGCTCGAAGACCGTGCGCCGCCGCCGCACGCAGAGCCGTCCGAGTGCCTCCAGAAACCGCGCCATGCTGGCAGAGAACACCCACCGCATGCCGTTTTGCAATAGATGCAACTTTGCAGTCGTGGTAATGTCCGTCACATGGCGGACGAGGAGACCCGGCCGAGCCTGCGGGAGCGCAAGAAGCGGCGCACCCGGCAGGCCATCGCGACCGCCGCGCTGCGCCTGTTCGCCGAGCACGGCTACGAGGAGACGACGATCGCCGACATCGCCGCCGCCGCCGACGTGTCGCCGCGCACGTTCTTCAGCTACTTCCCGTCCAAGGAGGACGTGGTCTTCGCCGAGATCGACGACCGGCTCGCCGAGGTGGCCGAGCGGCTGCGCCGCACCCCCGGCGAGACGCCGATGGAGACGATCCGGCGCAGCATCGTGGACGTCCTGGAGGCGATCGTCGCCGAGCACCGCGACTACGGGGCCGTGCAGGTCAGGCTGGTCCTGGAGCGTCCCGCCCTGCGGGCCCGCGCGCTCCAGCGGCTGCTGGACGCCCAGGACGCGATCGAGGCCCTGTTCCACGAGCTGTGCCCCGGCATCTCCGAGATCGACGCCGTCGCCGCGTCCGGCATCGCGGTCGGCGGCATGCAGGCGGTCGTCGCGCACTGCCGCCGCGAGGGCTACGACCCGCTGTCGATGCGCACCGCCCTCGACCGCGCCGTCGACCTCGTCGAACACGGCCTCAACTCGGTGGACGCGCTCTCCCGCCCGTCCCCCTGAACCGCCGGGCACCGGGCGGCGGAGGCGCCCGCCCCCGGTGCCCGGCTCATACTGTTCCGGCGGGCCCGTCCGAGTCGCGCGCCTCCTCGGCGGACGGCATCAGGGGCGGGCCATCGGTCTCCACCGCCGCCACCACCTTGCGGAGCAGATCGGACAACTGCCGGCGTTCGCCGCCGGTCAGGGCGGCGAGGAAGGCGTGCTCGCCGGCCGCCTGGTCGCCGATCGTGGCCTCCCATGCCCGATGCCCCTCGCCGGTGAGCCGTACCAGCAGGCGCCGCCGGTCCGCCGGATCGCGCAGCCGGGCGATGTGCCCCGACTTCTCCAGGCGGTCCAGCCTGCTGGTGAGGGTCGCGGGATGGGCGTCCAGGGCCCGGGCCAGCCAGGACGGCGTGCCCTGGTAGGGCGGCCCGGCGGAGCGGAGCCGCCACAGGATGTCGTACTCCCAGCCCTTGAGCCGCCGCGCGGCCAGCCCCGCCTCCCTGCGGCGCTGCAGCGCCCGCACGAGGACCTGCATCCGGGTGATCGCGCCCTCGACGTCCGGGTCGAGTCCGGGGACCTCCCGGGACCAGTACTCGATGTGCCGATCGACCGAGTCTTCCATCACGCGACAGATCCTATCGCCTCATATATTATGGTTTCGTAATAACAGTGTGCGACAGGAGCCTCCCATGCCGCTATGGCCCGCCGGCTTCGCCGGCAGGATCGACGAACACACCATCACCAGCGAACTGCTTCGCGGCAACCCGTTGAGCGACCCGCATGAAAGGCCCCTCTGGGTCTACACGCCCCCCGGCTACGACGCCGAGACCGACCGCCGCTACCCGGTCGTCTACATGCTCCTGGGCTTCACCGGAACACTTTCCGCCTGGAGCAACCAGCCCGGCGCCTACCGCACGTCGGTACCGGTCGCCGCCGACGCGCTCTTCGCCGCCGGCGAGGCCCCGCCGATGATCCTGGTCTTCGTGGACGCCTGGACGACCTACGGCGGCAGCCAGTACGTCGACTCCGCCGGAACCGGCCGCTACCACTCCTACCTGTGCGAGGAGGTCGTGCCCTGGGTGGACGCCCGCTACCGGACGCTCGCCGCCCGCGACCACCGGGCCATCGCGGGCAAGTCCAGCGGCGGGCTGGGCGCGATGGTCACCTCGATGCTGCGCCCCGACCTGTTCGGCGCCTTCGCCACGCACTCCGGAGACTCCCTGTCCGAGGCCCAGTACATCCCGCATTTCCTGTGGGCGGCCCGCCACCTGCGCGCCTACGACGGCGACATCTTCACCTGGTGGAGCGACTTCCGCTCGCGGGTCGCCTTCACCAAGGAGGAGGACCTGCGCCTGCTGGAGATCCTCGGCGTCTCGGCGTGCTTCTCACCCGGCGACGACGGCGCGCCGCTGCTGCCCTTCGACCCGGTCACCGGAGCGCTGCGTCCAGAGACCTGGCAGCGCTGGCTGGACTGGGACCCCGTCCGGATGGCACCGGCGCACGGCGAGGCGCTGCGCTCGATGCGCGCCATCTGGATCGACGCCGGAACCCGCGACGAATGGTTCCTGGACCTCGGCGCACTCGCCTTCCGCGAGGCACTCGACCGGGCCGGCGTCCCGGAGGAGTCCGTGCACTTCGAGCTCTTCGACGCCGGCCACTACGCGATCGAATACCGCCAGCCCCGAGCCCTGGCCTGGCTGGCCCGCCACCTGGCCCCGGCCGATGTCAGTCGTTGGCGACGATCTGCTGGATGATGATCGTGCCGATTCCGAAGGCGTTGTAGTAGATCGTCAACTCATCCAGTTCCAACCAGTACAGGTCGGCAACACCTTCGTACGGGTGACTGCCCGGCGGGTGAGGTTGCTCCAGCAGGAGGAGGATGACGTCGAAGACCAGCACTTCACAAGGGTCACCAGGGGCCGTAGGGGCCTGAGCGGGAGCCGCCGCGGCCGCCGTTGTTCTTCTTGTACGGGCCGACGGCCGGGCGGACGTCCGCCAGGTAGACGGCGGCGCCGATGAACGCGGCGACCGGCAGGATGCCGAGCAGCAGCGCGATCGGGCTGGCGCCGAGCGCGGCGGGCGCGACCGCGTAGGCGGCCCCCACCACCGTCGCGACGATCAGGATGATCATCCAGAGCTTCTTGCTCTGCTTGCTCGCCGCGGAGAACGCCCCGGTGGGCACCGTCAGCGAGTCGATCAGCGCCCACGCCTCCATGACGAAGGCGATTATCAACAGCAGCCAGAAGAAGTAATCCAGCACGTTGAAGTCCGACATCGGCGATCAGCGCTCCTGCTCGTCTCGGACGGCGACTCGTCGTCGCGCACACGGCACACCCACCCTATGCGCAGCACGCCGCCTGCTGGTGAAGACGAAGAGGCCCGGCCGGGTGTTCCCCGGCCGGGCCCCTTCACGGAACGCGCTCAGGCGCCGTTCTTCTTCGTGGTGGACCGCGGCTGCGCCGGCTTGCGCGGCTGCGCGGTGCGCGGCTTCGGCGCCGGCTTGGCGTCGGTGATCTCCGCGACGTCGGCGGCCTCGCGGTGCACGACCTTCTTGCCGCGCTCGGCGAGCTCGTCGATGAACCCGAAGGCGCGGGTGCCGAAGTGCGTGGCGTACGCGACGGCCGCGCCCGGCAGGTCCTTGGCGTCCACCCGCTCCTGGTACCGGGAGACCTCGCCGCGGTAGCGGGCGGCGGTCTCGCGGACCTGGACGCGGTAGCGGTCGACGGTCTCGCGGACCTCGCCCTGGTACCTGGTCACCTGCTCGGGGACCTCACGGATCTTCTCCACCGCGAAGTCGCCGGCGCCGGCCACGGCGTACACGGCCTTGTTCTCTCGGAAGTTGCTGGCCAGCGTCATCCGACCTCTTCCTTTCCGTTCTGCTCGGCTCTGGTCTGTTCTGGCGCGGCGTCGCCGGCGGGCGCTGCGGGCCCGGTACCGGTGACGCCGGTGGCTTCGTTCTCCTTGAGGAACGACGCGTAGATGTCCATCAGGACCTGCTTCTGCCGCTCCGTGAGGAGGAGGTCGGCCCGGACGGCGGCCTGCACGTCGGTGTCGGCCTCGCGGTCCTCGAGGATGCCGGCCTGCACGTACAGCGCCTCGGCGGAGATCCGCAGCCCTTTGGCGATCTGCTGCAGGATCTCGGCGCTCGGCTTGCGCAGGCCGCGCTCGATCTGGCTCAGGTACGGGTTGGATATCCCCGAGACGTCCGCGAGCTGCCGCAGCGAGATCTTCGCCCGCGTGCGCTGCTCCCGGATGTACTCCCCGATCGAGCCGACCTTGGAACTTGCCATGTCTTCACCCTGCGTCATAGTGCTTGCTATTGCAAGCAGTGTAGCTAGCACTTTGTGGTGAAACGCCTCACATGCCGGAAAGGCCGTGCGAACGGGCAGGTCACAGCGTCGGGTTGGCGTACGGATCGTGCTCGGCGAGCAGCTTGTCGAGCCGGGCCTGGTCGACCCGGCTGGTGATCGCCTGGTTCTCCTGCCTGTCGCGGACGCACTTGGCCAGGGTGAACGTCGAGGTGATCACGTACAGCAGGCCGAGCGCGAGGAAGCCCCGCACCCACGCGCTGACGGGCAGGTACGCGACGCCGAGGGCGACGGCGACGCTGGAGACCGCGAACGAGATCACGGCCTGGACGAAGAACGCGGCGGAGCCGGCCGGCGGCGGCGGACTGGAGGTCGTCATGGCAGGAGTCTGCGGCCCGCCCGCGTCCCCGGGCATGAGTACCGATGCTCAGCCGGGCGGGGGAAAACGACTCAGCTCACCTTGGAGTCGGGCACGATCCACGTGTTGCACACGGTCAGGTTCCTGCCGTTGAAGCCGGTGATCACCCAGCCCGCGTAGTGGCGGCTGATGCCGTGGTCGCGCTTGTCCGGCGGCAGGCGGTCGTCGCCGCGCCCCTGCACGTCCCTGATCATGGCGAGGTACTGCTCGCGGGTCATCGGCAGGGTGGTGCGCTCGCTGCTGAGGAACGCCCCGGCGAAGCACTGCGCCTGGAGCTCGATGCGGCGGCTCGCCTCGTTGCCGGTGGCGGTGTCGCCGCTCTCCATCTGCCGGTCGCCGTAGAGCAGGATGCCCGCCCGGTCCTGGACGTGGTGGCCGTACTCGTGCGCGATCACCCGGGCGTAGACGGCGTAGTTGGACACCGGCTCGCCGCCGGACGTCTCCACGACGTTCTCCAGCCCGACGTACATGGTGTTGTTCGCCGGGCAGTAGAACGCGGACGCGCCCGGCGCCGGGTAGGAGCCGCACGGGCTGCGCCCCGGCTCCAGCCAGAAGACGCGGTGGGGCTTGTCGAACGGGATCCCGGCCTTGCGGAACTGCCGCGACCACGAGACGTCCAGGCAGTTGCTGAGGGTGTCCATGAAGCCGCGCATGGACTGCGCGGACGGCAGGATCCGCGGCAGCCGGCAGCTCACCGGCGTCAGCGCGCCGGTCTTGTACAGCTTGCTGTCGGTGGCCTTCCCCTTCGCGGTCGCCGGACCGCCGGACGAGGAGGTCGAGCCGCCGCCGCTGCCGGTGCCCGTCCCGGCGGGCTCCTGGCCCGCACCGGCCACGGAGAGCCCGAGGATCGCGAGGACGACCAGCGCCGTGAGGCCGCCGAAGATGCCCGCGATCGTCCCGCCGGCACTGCGGCGCGGACGCGGGCGCATCGGGACGTACCGGTACTGCGGCTGTCCGTAGGCAGGAGCCCCGTAGCCCGGCCCGCCGTACGGAGGCCCGCCGTACGGGGGCCTCGGAGGCGGTCCGCCCGGGGGCGGTCCGCCATAGGGCGGCCGGCCGTAGGGCGGTGCCGGGG
>NZ_SMKY01000345.1 GCF_004349235.1 Actinomadura darangshiensis
GGCGGGTGGTCAGTGAGTGTCGGGGGCGGACTGGACGGCTGTGCGCAGGGCCACGCGGGTCAGCAGAAGGACGGGCCCGTCCGGGTCCTTGCTGTCCCGCACCGCCACCACCGACGCACCGGCCGCCCCAGCCAGCTCGACGCAGTTGCCGCCGTTGGAGCCGCTGTAGCTGCTCCTGCGCCACTTGGCGTCTGTCAGGTCCATTTTTCTTGGATGACCTTTCGGATCAGTTCGCAGGACATTTCTTGCGTGAGTGCCCGAGAACGGAGGTCAATCAAGGTACGCGCCAGGATGGATAGTTCTGCGGGGTTGTCCGTCGTGATGCCACGGACGGCAGTCTCGATGTACGCGACCTCGCTGCGATCCTCCATCGTCGCGACCACGAAGGCCCCCATGTTGCCGTCATGCTCGCCGCTTCCCAAGACTACTTGAACCGTGACATTCGGCAAGGAGCTGATGGCGATCAGGTGCTCCAACTGTTCCCTCATCGTCTCGGGGGCGCCCACCAGTCGGGTGAGCACCTGCTCGTCGATGAGCAGCAGTAGAGCGGGGGGAGCCTTGCCGTCGTCTCTGCTGAGGATGGCCTGGCGCTGAATGCGAGCGTCGGCGCCCTCCTTGTTGCCGCGCAAGATCGCCAGTGCGTAAGCCGGAGTCTGGGCCAGGCCAGGAATCACCGAGTGCTCGTAGCAAACGAGGATCGCCGCATCTGATTCGATCTGGGGCCAGTCGAACCAGATTGGGACGGGGTGACCGTCCTTGTTGAGGTCCTCCCACAGGCTGATGAGCGAGCCGCCAGCCTCCAGGTAGTCATCCACGATCTCCACGAAAGAGCGGGTCGCCCGCCTCTTCCCGTTCTCGAGCCGACTGATCTGGGCACCGCTCATCGTGGTCAGTTGCGCGATGGTCTCCTGCTTGACCCCTTTGGCCTCTCGCATTCGGCGCATCTGACGGCCGAAGGCGACAAGAGCGGGGGACTCGCGGGGGCGCTGACGCCGCGGGGGCATGGCCTTACCTCTCGATGGAAGCTGCCAACAACGATCATGCGCTTCCCAAGACCTGCCAGGAAGTCTTGGTAGTCACATCGTAGGCTGAAAATGGCGCACTGTGTGCTGTACGCCACACACAGTGAGGAGAGGTCATGGGTCAGGCGGCGACGCAGAACGAAATGGTGGTGAAGCAGGACCTCAAGGTCGTCGCGGAGGTCCGGCAGTTCGTGCGGCTGGTGATCGGCCAGTGGGACATGGACGACTTCGTGCCGTGCCTGGTTGCCAGCGAGCTGGTCACCAACGCGCTCCGCTACGCGTCCGAGAAGGACGGCGACGTGACCTTGCGGCTGGACCGCACCGAGGATGACGCCCTGTGGATGGAGGTCCAGGACGCAACGTCCGACCTGCCGCACATCCAGGAGGCGGACATGGCCAGCGAGGTAGGCCGGGGCCTGTTCATCGTCGACCAATTCTCGCGCCGCTGGGGCGTCCGCCCCCTCGCCCGGAAAGGCTGGCAAGGTCGTCTTCGCGATCATCGACCGCACCTGAAGACCAGCGGAGGGGCGGCACCCCCAGTCCGCCCCTCCGCTACCTACCGGCCGGACCTAACGTGGGGCACTTCCCGTACGCCCGCCCTCCGCACTCGCCGCAGTTCTCGCGGAGTCAATGACGATCCCGTACGCGGAACGCGATGCGCTCCAACAACGCCGCCACGTCGCCCTAGAGCCGCCCAAGAAGGACGAGACTTCTACCGATGATGAATGATCACCTCATCAACGACGTACCTGACTGCCGGCCTCGACGAACTGGCGGCCTTCCCAGGGGCGGCCACTCCGTTCTCCTCCGGATTGGCGTGGATATGATCTCCCGGACGAGTTGAGCGAGGTCAGATGCCCACGCACGAATGGACCCTTGCCGAAGACCCTTACGGTGGGGGCGGGCGGGGCACCAGCAAGAAGGCGCTCATCATCGCCGCGGTCATCATGGGTGTCACCGGCTTGATCGTTGTGCTCGGCTTCCTTGTCCCGACCCTGTCGGGGGACGGGACGCCCAAGGTCGGCAGCAAGCCCTATAACGCGCGCGTCGAGTGCCAGGTGAACACCGTCGGCGGCGCCGGGACGGTCACCGTCAGCGGCACCATCACGGGCGACTCTTCCCGTTTCAAGGTGACCGTTGAGGTGCTCGACTCCGCGACCAAACAGCGCATCGGCGAGGCGACGTTCGACGTCCGCGACACCACGACATTCGGCGGCACGACACCGGCTCAGGCCCCAGTGGGACCGGCAGGCATAGAGTGCCGGATCGCAAAGGTGGCCTGAGGTTACGGGCGGCGCCTACCCCCGTTGACCTGCACCAGCGCAACACGCTTGCTCTCCGAGGAACCCGCTCGTCCGCGTCCGGCCTGCAGCCACCGCACACACATCTCCACACGCGGCAGAAGAGCGCGTTGTCGGTGACCGTGCCAGTCGCCCAAAGGTAGTGGCGTGCGTGCTCCAGGAGCCGGGTCACTCGGCGTACTCAGTTCTCCCTGGTCGTCCAGTGGCGGGATGTTGGCGAAAAGGTCTTAGACCGCGTATGGGTCCCAGTAGGCGGCGTAGCGCAGCAGGGAGCGGGCCAGGTCCGGGTGGGCCGCCGCCCACCGGCTATCGAAGATGAACCACTGATCGAACCCGAAGAACCCGTCGATGTATCGGGCGACCTGCGCAATGTGGGAGTCAAGCTGGATCAGGGACTCGGCGGGTCGCTCCGGGTGGAGCATGTCCAGCACCTCCTGGTGGATCGCTTCGTGCCCGAGCGCCCGGTCGATGCCGGCGGGCGACGGGGCGTATCCGCCCAGCCGGGCGTAGCGGTCCATCGCCGGACCGATGGCAGCCTCCCCTGGAGCGACCAATGTCCGCAGCAGGCGGGCGTCGTGCGGCCAGTGGTGGGCGACGGGACTGTCAACGCCCCGCAATCGGGTGGCGAGTTCCGGCAGGGCCAGGCCCGGGAAGGCCAAGGCACCGACCAAGTCCAGATTCCGATGGGCGTCGGGCGATTCCCAGCACAGGCGAACCGAGAAGACCGACTCCGGCCCCGGCGGCGCAAGCCGGACGGTACGGACCGGGACGCCATGGCT
Source organism: Actinomadura darangshiensis (assembly GCF_004349235.1). Taxonomy (GTDB): domain Bacteria; phylum Actinomycetota; class Actinomycetes; order Streptosporangiales; family Streptosporangiaceae; genus Spirillospora; species Spirillospora darangshiensis. Next base: position 3,103 of record NZ_SMKY01000345.1, read on the forward strand.
GAAGACCGCACTGGACGCCGCTCTACCGGCGGGCAGCGGCGCCGAGCCGGATGAAATCGTCATCGCCCTCCACCCATAGGTGCTCGTGCAGCAGTTCGCGCAGCTCGTCGGCGCTTTCCGGCAGGGGCAGATTGCGCTTGCGGGCCTTTTCGAAGATTGAGTCGAGGCCGTAGACGTCGCCGCCCAGCTCGCGGTCGATCCATGCCTCCGGATCGTCGCGGTTCCAGCCGCGCCGAAACCACCCGAGCACAGTGGCGTCGGGTACGGTGACCACCCGCTTACTGAATGGCGATTCCTCCCGCCACCGAGACACGAAATACATGCGACCGACTCTAAAGGGGTTACGGGGGATCGTCAGGCCGTCGGCCTGGGAGGACGGGCACGTGGAAGCATGCCGATCCCGGGATGGTCGGCGCGGAACTTGGACGGCGTTGCGGCCGCGACGGTCACCGCCTTCCCCGAACGCGCCAGCCTGCCCGGAGACGGGTCATGAGGGCGATCAGCGGTCTACAGCACCGAGCCCAGTGCCAACTCAACATGATGCTGCTCAACCCAGGCATAGGCGGCCTGCACCTCACCCACGACCTCAGCCTCGCGAAGACGGACCATCGCTGGGTCGCCGGCCGCAGCAGCGGCCGCGATGCCACGCCAGCAACGGTCCTGCCACCACAGGATCACATCAACCAGTTCGCCCCGATCGACCAGCCGATAGGCGTCACAGACCAGCCGGACTCGCCGAGCCGCCTCTCCGACATCGACGATGCCGGGCCCCAGCCCCACGTACTGCCAGCACAAATGCGCAACGTCGTGGATCCGCCGCCCAGGAGTCGCCACGTCCCAATCGATGAAGGCCACCGGCCGCAAACCCGCACCCAGATTCCGATAAACCGTGTTCTTCGGTGACAGGTCGTTATGGCACACCACCTCTTCGTCGCCAGCCAGATCCGTCGCGGCCGTCAGATCGTGAAACTCCCGGACCAGTTCGGCGACCCGCGCCAGGCTCTCATCACTGTCGACCCCGAAGGGCTGAACCGGCTCCCACGCCACGTGACCGTCGACGAAGCTCAACACCTCGCGACCTTGATCATCCACCCCCAAGAAGCGCGGCGCCCCGTCCCAACCAGCCCGCTCCAACAGGCCAAGGAGCCGATGAACGAACGGCGAACGCGCCACAGGCTGTCGGCGCACCGTGTCACCGACACGGACACTGACGTTCACGAACCCACCAGGCAGCGAGGATTCAGACACCAGGTCATACTGCCCGACCGAGCAGCCGGCCCAGCCTGGGTGAGCTCAGGTCTGGTGTTCGCACGTCCTGGCGGCTCGCCGTTTCGTCCTGAGTGGATCTCCCAGCACTCCGATCTACTCATCGCGCAGCACGCCGCCATCAGACGAGACGGCGACACGAAGTCGAGAAATGGGGGATACCTCAGATCGCCAAGCGACACAGGGTCCCCATCCGTTTCCACGATCTGCGGCATGGGGCGGCCACGCTATCCCTGGCCGCCGGGGTCGAGATGAAGGTGTTCAGCGAGACGCTCGGCCATGCGCGGTCGTCGTTCACCGCCGATGTCTATGCTTCCGTGGTCCCGCAGGTCTTCAAGGAAGCCGCCGAGGCGGCCGCGGCTGTGGTCCCCCGCCGCGTCGGTCCCCCAAAACGAAACCAGCGGTTCCCTCGATCCGACGGACGGGATCAAGGTAACCGCTGGTTAGAGGCGGAGGATCGGGGATTTGAACCCCGGATGGGCTTGCACCCAAACCGCATTAGCAGTGCGGCGCCATAGACCGGACTAGGCGAATCCTCCAGTGGCCGTCAGGCTCAGGACAGGCTACCGGTTCGGCGAGCCAACCGGCAAAGTCTGACCTGCGGCCTCGCCAGCATAGTCGGAAACGCCTCCGGGCGCCGCGCTCCCGGGGCCGCGGGAGCGGTCCGCCGGTCGTCAGCCGCCCAGCCGGAACCCGGTGAACCCGCAGGCCTTGGCCAGGTCGTTCCCGTGGTTCCGCATGCCGTTCAGGTCGGGCTGGCGCGGCGTGGTGCTGCCGGACTGGACCTGCTTCAGCATCGAGGCCGTCTCGTCGAGGTCGCCCGCGAACGCGGTGGCCGCCGTCTCGACGTCCCCGCCGGCGCTCTGCCCTTCGGACCGGACCTTGGACGCCGTGTCCGTGAACTTCTGCGCGGTCGCCGAGGCGCCGCTGGGCGACGACGGCGACATGCCGCTGGTGGAGAAACTCCGCAGCTCGGTCTCGATGTTCTTGCACGCGGTCTTCTTCTTCCCGCCGGCGATGGCGTCGACCGCGCCACAGCCGGTGGAACCGAGCATCAGGCCACCGACGGCGAGGACGCCGACCAGCTTGGTGGCAGACATGCGCATGAGGATTCTCCTTCAGGGGGGTCGGGCTTTGAACGGGTACAGACTCCCAGGTCACTCCCGTCTCAATCACCCCTTTGGCGCACCTTCGCCACAAAGGGTTCCGTGACTCAAGTCACACCTCCGGGCGCTCGCATCCGCCAACCGATTCGCGGACAGGTCCGCAGAGCCGGTACAGTTGACTCCTGCAAGCACCCGTAGCTCAACGGATAGAGCATCTGACTACGGATCAGAAGGTTAGGGGTTCGAATCCCTTCGGGTGCGCCCAGCTCAACGCCCTCTTCCGATCGTGGGAGAGGGCTTTTGCGTGCGCCATGGGAGCCACGGGGATGGATCAGGCCCCGAAGAGGGCGCCGCTCATGGCCTCAGCCGCCGCCCGCTTGTCGTCGACGAGCAGGTGCCCATAGACGTCCTTCGTGATCGCGATGGACGTGCCCGAGGATCTTGGAGACGACGTGCAACGGCGTCCCTTGAGCCGGCATCAGCGCGAAGCGTGCCTGCAGCTCATGCCGATGTCAGTGACCGGGCCCGCAGGCTTGGCCAGCTTGGAGATGGTGTGCGGGAAGTTCTCCGGGTCCAGGGGTATCGACCTCACTCGCGAAGATCAGTCCGTGATCCTTCCACAGCTCACCGGCCGCGATCTTGGCCTCGGACCGCCGAGCACGGAGCGTGGCCACGATTTGCGGTGTGAGCACCAGCGTCCGGCGTGATTTGGGCGTCTTGATGAGCCGCACCGTCCCCGCGTACCAGTCGAGGGACGACCAGTGCAGTCCGAGAACCTCGCCGCGCCGCGGCCCGTAGGCCAGGGCGATCATGATCGCTATCTCGAGGCGGTCGCCGGTCACCGTGTCGAGCAGCGTTTTCGCTTGGTTGACCGTGAGCGTTCGCCCCTTATGGCCACCACACGAGGAGCTGCCGAAAGAGCGCCGACGTTGCGCGGGACGATGCCCTCATGCCTTGGCCCGGCGGCGCCGGACGCGGGACGGCAGACGAGGCTCACACGGAGGTCCGGACGCTGCTCATAGCCGGTGGATTCGACTTCCGGCACCTCGGGTTGACCTGGTCGCCCGCGGCCCTCTCACGCGGCCCCTGGATACCGTCGAGGCCCCCGCCGACCAGGCAAGCCAGGAATCGCTGATGCTGGCCCGCCGCTGCACAGTGACGCGTTCGATGCGCACCTGTCAGCATTGAGCGGTCACATGATCGCCCATAGCATCCTGTGCATGCCCAAGATTGAGCCCGGTATGACCAAGAGGCAGGTCAGGCGTTCCCTCGGACGTCCGCACAATCGTGTCAGCCAGAGGGCATTTGAACGCCAGTACAGAAGCATGATGATTATGGGGCGGGGGCGCAAAGGGGACGCTTGGCTGTACCTCGACACCCCGCAGCCGGGAAGTATGACGTTCATCGCCTTCGACGGAAGGCGAGTCGCCACCGTGCAGATCCAACAAGCCTCAGACCAATAGCTGCGAAGCCCCTTTCGCGTCGGGTTTCGAACCAGCTCAGTGCCGTCCTGTCGCTACGGAACCTATGCTCGCGCTGCCCGCTGTGCCCGCCGCCCCGGATGAGAACTTCTCTACGTCTTCGAGGGCGGCGAGTCGGGCCGGCCGTCCAGTGTCGTGAACAAGGAGCTGGCCGGGTTGCGCCGCCGTAACCGGGCAACTGTAGGCCGAGAACGAGATCCTCAAGCGGGCGGCGGCCTCGGCGGTGGCGGGGTCTTCGACGCCCTCGGCGACCGAGCGGAGGCCGAGGGCGCGGACGAGGTAGCCGAGCCTACTAGCCGACGTCCCATTCTGCGGAGCCGCTGAATCCAGACGCGGCGCCGAACCGAATGTGTTGCGGTTTCGCAGAGTGAGCGATGGCGAACGTAAGGCATCCTGTTTGGGATTCACCGCTAGTGAGGGTGACCTCGCCATTGGCGAACCCTTGGCAGCCTGAGACAGCAGCGAGTATCTCGGCGCTGTAACTCTGTCCAGACGAGTCAATCAAGGTTGCACCGTTGCTCGGCGAATCTTGATAGGTCTTATCACCGCTATTCAGGACTCGGAATTTTGCGGCGACAAATCGCTTCCCCGGCCCGGGTGTTGTGAATTCATCGCTGGCTTGGGCATGCTTCACAACCTTGACGAGGGTGACCTTCAGAGCGATACCTTGGGTCTTGTCGGTGATCTTCACCGTATCCCCGGGCTTCGCTACGCCTTTCTTTTGGCCCGATGAACTCGACTCGGGAGAGCCATTATCCGCGGTCTTGTTCACCGTGGCGCTCTCGCAGCCGGCCGCACCGAGCGCAAAAATCATCGCCGAGGCGGCAAGTGCTCTTTTTGATGAGAACATACGCTACCCTCCTCGCATATCGTGTTTATGCTAGAACCGCCATGGGTAAATTTTACAGAGGTGAATTTTGTTCTATGGATATTCTTGACCATTCAAAGAGCCGCTGATTAAGATCCCCCGGCCGCGAGCGACGCCTAGCGGACTTGCGTACAGCACGTGAACCCGGTCTCGGAGGTGTGGCACGCTCGTGAGCGTGGGGTGACGCCTCGGACTCCGGCGCCGAGTTCGGCTCTGATGGCAGGTCCGCGGAACGATGCTGCGCCGCCCTGGCCCCCGCGACCCGGAGCGTGGTGGAGGGTCAGTGTGCCCGAGCCGTGTGGTAGCGGCTCAGGGCGAACACGTAGCCGTTCTTCTCCTTGTCGGCGCCCTTCCAGGACTTGGCGCGCTTGAGCATGTCGGCGAGCTGGCGCTTTCGGCGTTGTCCCAGGTGGAAGAACGCGGACAGATCGAGGGCGACAACGCGCGCTGCTACGCGCATACGCCGCGCGGAGGCCTGATCGCCGCGGTGCAGATCGTCTTCTGGGGCGGCTTCTGATTCTTTCGGGAATGCCGGGCGCCGAGGGATTCGTGGGGTCCCTTGGGGGTGTCCAGTGCGGGGCCTCCTTGTGGTCTTGTGCAAAGGGGTTTTTGCTTGCGGTCTTGGTGGGAGTCGGCGCTTGCGAAGGGCTCGGTCGGCTCTTTGTGCGTCGTGAGACTTGGCGGTGGGTGTCCTCGCAGGTGGCGGTGCGGGGTGAACGGTTTGGGGTGGTGG
>NZ_SMKY01000346.1 GCF_004349235.1 Actinomadura darangshiensis
CAGCCCGGCCTCCCGCAACCCGCCCGCCATCGCACCGATGAGCTGCGACAACTCAGCACGGGAGACGACCCGTCCGCCATGCTCGAAGGCCGCGGTGCGCGGCGACTCCCGCAACGCGTCGAGCAGCGGCCCGGGAAAAGGACTCATTGATCGGCTCCCCGCTTCCACGGACAATGCGTTCGCCGCGAACATAGGCGGCGCGCATCAGAATTCGCTCAGAGGAGACCGGCATGCAGGTGATCGGCGCAGGCTTCGGCAGGACCGGCACGAGTTCTCTGCGGACCGCGCTGGAGATGCTCGGCCTCGGTCCCTGCTACCACATGTTCACGATCATCGAGGAGCCGCACCGCGTCCGGCAGTGGCTCGCCATCGGCGAGGGCGACCCTCCCGACTGGGACGCGGTGCTCGCCGGTTTCACCAGCGCCATCGACTGGCCGGCCGCGGCCTACTGGCGCGAACTCGCCGAGCACTACCCGGCCGCGAAGGTGATCCTCACGGTCCGCGACCCGGAACGCTGGTACGAGAGCGTCAGCACCACCATCTTCGCCCGCGCCCTGGAGGAGCGGCACCCGCCCCTGCGCCGCCGCGTCACCCGCCGGCTGGTGCGGTGGCGGGCCCCCGACTTCGCCCTCTACCCGCGCATGAGCTGGACGACGATCATGGACCGGGTCTTCGCCGGACGCATCGACGACCGCGCCCACGTCCTCGGCGTCCTCGACCGCCACATCGCCGAGGTGAAGGCCGCGATCCCGGACGGCCGCCTGCTGGTCTTCGACGTGGCGCAGGGCTGGGAGCCGCTCTGCGAGTTCCTGGACGTCCCCGTCCCGGACGAGCCCTTCCCGCGGTCCAACGACCGCGCCGCCTGGCACCGCAAACGCTCCCGCCGCCTGGCCCGCCTCATCGTCCGCGGCCGCTGACCCGCCGCGCCGGCCGGTGACCCGGCCGGCGCATTGCGGGCGGCTCAGAGTTGCCGCCAGGTGCACGGGTCGACCGCGTTGGGCAGGTTGAGACACACCTTCGAGTTGTACGGACGCTTGTCGAAGAAGTCCCCCTTGCATGATCTCGACGGCGCATTCCGGCGGTAGGCGGTCCCGAAAGCACCGCCGTGGAAATACCAGACCGCGTAGACCTGATAACCGTCCGGATTGGTGTCGCAGACCCAGCCGTGGTTCGTCGAGTACTTGTACTTCATGTAGCCGGTGTTCTCGCCGTTGTGGATCGGGGCCTGCGTCTTCACGACGTTGTCGGCCGCGTATGCCGTCGAGGCGGCGGTGAACAGGCCCGCCGTTCCGAGAACGGCGACGGCGGCGGTGGTCATGACTCGGCGTCTGATCATGGGTTCTCCTCCGTGACTGCGCTGAGACGCTCGTTTCGGCCGCGCGCCATTGTTGGCGCAGTGGCCCTTTTCCGTGCTCTCCAGAGCATGGACGGCGGCGGTATAAACCCGGTACACGGTCCCAGCCGGGCCGTTCTGATCAGGTGGTGTGCCAGATGACGCCGAGGCGGCGGTGCATGGCGGTCGCGGCGGCGCCGTGCATGATGCTGTGCTCCGCCATCGTGGAGAAGCGCGGCCGCCGGACGTCGCTGGGCGGGAGGCGCACGGCCAGTTCCCGCTCGATGGCGTCGAGCAGGCGCGTCCCGGCGCGGCGGATCGGCCCGTCGATCACGACGTCCCCGATGTCGAGGATCGCGGCCTGGACGCAGAGCAGGGCGGCGAGACTCTTCCCGGCGCGGTCGACGCGTGCCGCGAGCGCCTCCAGCTCCGGTGTCGCGGGGGCCTGCTCCGGCGAGGAGACGGCGTCCAGCAGCTCTACCGGTGCTCCCGCGAGGACGGCCGGCAGGCTCGCCACCGTTTCGAGGCACCCCAGGCGGCCGCAGTCGCAGCGGCGGTCGCTGACGCCGACGTCGATGTGGCCGACCTCCCCGGCGCGCTGCCGTTCGCCCAGGTGCACACGGCCGTCGAGCAGGATGGCGGAGCCGATGCCGCCGGCGATGTGCAGCACGATGACGCTGTCGCCCGCCCGGCGCTGGCACGACAGCTCGGACATCCCCACGGCGGTCGCGTCGTTGACCAGCACGACGTCGTGTCCGAGGGCGGCCTTGAGCGGCCCGGCCAGGTCGGCGTCCTTCCAGTGCAGTTGCAGCGCCTCGATGATGCGCTGCTCGGGGGACACGATGCCGGGGACGGCGACCCCGGCGGCCAGCACCGCACGGCCGTCGTCGCCGGCCAGGCCGGCGAGCACCGGGACGAGGGCCGCCACCGCGTCCGCGACGCTCGGACCGGCGGGCAGCGGCACGCGCGTCGTCGCGCCGATCGAGCCGTCCAGCCCGACGACGCCGCCCTTCACCTCGGCCGGGCGGAGGTCGGCCATGAGCAGGCAGTGCCGGTCAGTGTCGATCCTGAGCAGGGTGGCCGGCTTGCCGCGCCCGCTCGGCCGCCCGGGCTCCTCGGCCACCAGCCGCCGCGCCAGCAGGGTCTCCATGATCTCCGACACGACGGCGCGGGCCAGGCCGGTCGACCGCGAGATGTCGGCGCGGGACACGGTGCCGCCGCCCGCCAGCACGCTCTGCAGGACGAGCTCGGTGTTGCGCTTGCGCAGGACGGCGGGCGTCACCTTCTCGGTGATGCGGACGGACCGTGTCATCCTCGCCCTTCTCGTGGCTCAGGCCGGCGGCGACGCGCAGGTGAGCGTCGGCACGCCGAACGATACGGCGTCGAACCAGCGGTTCACGTCGTACTGGTCGACTTGGAGACGCAGCTCCCGCACGCCGGTCACGTCGACGTCGAGCTTGACCGCGTCCGCTCCGGTCGTCGCCGCCCCGCTGCGCAGCACACCGGACTCGTACAGCTGCTCGCCGTCGCCGAACACCCTGACGACGACGTCGCCGTCGGCCGTGTGGTTCATCGCGTCGTCGATCCCGACGATCGTGGTGAACCGCCGGCAGCCATCGTTCAGTTCGACGCGCACGTCGGCGTTCGCGTTGGTGCCGAGGCCCTTGCTGTAGGCGACCCCGTCCAGCCGGATGGGCTTGCCGTTGCCTTCGGGCGTGCCCGGCGTCACGGTGTCGCGGGCCACCTTGTAGATGCCGTCGTGGTTGCGCTCGTAGGAGAACGGCAGGTCGCTCATCTGGACCCGGCCGTCCGCGGCCACCGGCAGCACGGCGGACGCCTTGCGGACCCGGTGCTCGCCGGCCTGGTCGAAACCGACCGTGATCTGGACGGTGACCTGCGTCGTCCCGTCCGGGAGAGCACCGGTTGGGTGCAGCGTCCAGGACTGCTCCAGGGTGGCGCCGGGGTCGATCTCCCCCTCCTCCGGGCCGGCCGGGCGCGCTTCCACGCCCGCGGGTGCGGAGACGTCGAAGGTCAGGCCGCTCATCGGCGCGAAGTAGTTGGTGTTGGTCACGGAGGCGGCCACCGCGGCGGAACCGGAGACCGTGCCCTGCGGACGCAGCGACAGCCGCAGGTCGTAGCTGTCGCCGGTGAGCCGCCGCAGCATCCGGGACGCCTCGGTGTAGGCGTCGCCGGCCGGCCGCGTGCTGTACCTGCCGCGGTCCTTCGCCCATTCCTCGGCCATGGCGTACCAGTCGACGGCCGGGGCCTTCTCGCCGGTCCGCAGCTCGGTCTTCAGCCCGTCGAACAGCCGCTCCCAGCGCGGTGCGTAGTAGTCGCGCAGGACGCCGGACCACTCGCGGTAGGCGTAGTCGTGCAGGTCGGTGTCGCGCTCGCCCCACGAGGTGATCAGCTTGCGCGCCTCGTACTCCAGCTGCCGGGCCTCGCCGGGGCTCCCGGCCGCCTGGCGCGCCCGCTGGAGCCACGGCCCGACCAGGAAGTGCCGGTCGGTGCCGACCAGGTCGTCCAGCGCCTTGATGTAGCCGGTCCACGTGCCGGTCAGCCGGGTGAACATGGCGAGGTCCCGGGCCTGGTACGCCGAGTTGATCTGCGGCAGCAGGGTGCGGGACCGGTCGGCGGCCGTCTGGCGGGCCACGTCGACCAGGTCGTAGCGGTAGGCGTCGCTGCGGCGCAGCGACCCGCGGACCGACAGGAGCGCGGGCAGGGCGCGGGCGAACGCGGCGGGGTCGGAGGCGAACGCCGTCTGCGCCCACCGGTGCGGCCTGTTCGTGGTCAGGCTCGGCGCCGCCGCGAACAGCCCGCCGTGCCCGGACGACCGGCCGCCCGTCGGCGGGATCGCGTAGGCGGTGTCGGCCAGCACCCGCCAGGCGGCGCGGGCCTGCGGGTCGACGCCGCCGTACCGCGCGTCCGCGTACTCGTCGAACCACCGGTGCAGGTCGACCGGGCCGTCGTGCCAGGGCAGCTCGGCGAGGAACTCGACCGCGACCGGGTTGTTGTAGCCGGCCTCAGGCATGATCGCGATTCCGTCGAGCGCGGTGCGCGGACGCGCCCGCCAGTCCCAGAAGCGCTCGTTCCACGCCTTGATCGGCGCGCCCACGGTGGAGTTGCCGCCGAAGTTCCAGATCGACCCGAAGGCGTACGGCGTGCCCTTCCAGTCGGCGTCGCGGTCGACCTTGAGCGCCCGGTCGGACAGGCCGTCCATCACGAGCATCCTGCTCCGGTCGACCGCGGCCACGGTCTCGGGACGCGGGTTGCTCTGCCAGCCGAGGATCACCCAGGTCGCCCCCGGGTGGGCCCGCTCCAGGGCGTCCTGGACGGCCACGGACGCCTCGCCCACCGAGATGCCACCGGGCTTGCCGCCCTCGTGCAGCAGGTCCATCTTGTACATCGTCGACCGGCCGAGCAGCCGGTCCTGGACCCCGTAGAACCGCTGGGCGACCTTGGTGAACACCGGGTTCGTCGGCGCCAGCCAGTCGGGCCGGGTGAACCCCTGCCAGCTGCCCTGCGGCACGGTCACCGCACCGGGGTCGCGGGTCTCGAAGTCGGTCGGGACGGTCCCGAAGTAGCCCGGCAGCACCGGCGTGATGCCCAGCCTGCGCATCCGGTCGGCGATCCGGTGTCCCAGCCTCGCCCGTGCGCGGAGCTGGTCCCCGCTGATGGGAGAGGTGAAGTTGGACATGTTCTGGAGCAGCCACCACGGCTGGTAGCCGGCGCCCGGGATCCACGAGCGCAGCTCTCCCCCGGAGTAGCCGAACGACTTCAGCGTCTCGTAGTACACGGCCTCGGTGCCGACCGGCATGAACATCTCGTTGACGCCGTGGAGGGCGTAGACGTCGATGAGCCGTTCCCAGTCCTCGAACGTCCGGTACGGCCCGGAGTACCCGTCCTCGGTGTCGTTGCCGGCGAACCGGTGCTTCACGACGGACGACCTCTGGATCGGCTGCGCCGGCAGGGGCAGCCGGCGCGGCAGGTCGAGCTGGTCGCCGGTCCACGAGACGTCGGCCTTGGCCACATGCTTCAGGTACCAGTTGAAGCCCATCAGCAGCGCCGGGGTGCTGCTGCCCGCGATGACCAGCCGCCGGTGGTCCCGGGAGATCCGGAAGGTGTCCTTGCCGCCCGGCATGGTCTCCAGGCTCACCTGTGCGGCGTACCGCGCTCCGGCCAGCCGCCGGATCACGTCGTGCGCCGGCCGGACGTCGAACGAGGGGCGACCGTGGGACCGTCCCGTGTCCGCCGACGCGGCCGGCGCCGCGCCGACGATGAGCAGCGCGCCCACCGACCCGGCCACCGCCGCGTGCCACCTTCGCCTCGTCCAGCGCCATCGCATCACGGCCGCGTCCCTTCGCCGGGTTTTGATCGGAGTCCAAACTAAATAGTCGGGCCCGTCCGGTCAAGATCCGGTCCCCCCGAAGAGCTGAGCCCGGCTACCAGGCGCGGCCGGCATCAGTGGGCGATCACATTTGAACCGAAGTGGCCGCCGGCTCGTCCTGGTCCCCGGCCGGCATCCGGGCGCGCTCCAGCCGCTCGGGCAGCGCCAGCCGGTACAGCGGGACGGCGGCCGCGGTGGTGACGAGGGCGACGAGCACCAGCATCGCGAACAGCTCCCGGGTGATCATGCCTTGCGCCAGCCCGCCCGGATGCCACGCCGTCAGCACCGCGAGCAGGCACCAGGCCACCGCGTCGTCGATGGGCGCCGCCAGCAGCGACAGCCGCCCGAGCGGGGAGTTCTCCAGGCCCCGCTCGTACAGGATCCGGGCGAGCACCGGGAACGCGGTCAGCGACGCGCGCCGCCGACGAACAGGGCGAACTCTCACCGGCCGACGTCGGGCCGCGACAGCGTCCCCCACAGGACGGCGCCGACACCGAACCCTAGGAGCATCGAGAGCGCTATCCCCGACAACGCCAGCAGCGGTGCCCGGCGGACCTCGCCGGGCACCCGCGACGCGTGGTCCAGGCCCGCGCCGACGAGGAACATGTAGAGGGTCAGCCCGATGCTGCTCAGGATGTACAGGACGGGCCTGACCTCGCCGGGGAACACCGCCTCCTGCGCGTCCGGCCACACCTGCCCGAACAGCGTCGGGCCGAGCAGCACACCGGCGACCATCTCACCGAGGACGCGCGGCTGCCCCACCCTTCGGGCGAGACCTCCGCACACGCCCGCGGTGATCAGGATGACGACGAGGGCGGGGAGCGCCCTGAAGGCCAGTACGAGGTTGGGGTCCTCAGCGGGAGCCGCTGCGAAGTGGGGCTTTGCCCTCCTCTGGGCCGCACGTCCTCGACGTGATCATGCGTCCAGAGGAAAGCTAACCCGGCGCGCCGCGATGTCCCGTCTCCGATATTGCGCAGGGCTCGGAGCCGCTCAAATGCCCCGCCGGGTGCACATTTCCGGGCAGGGTGGCCGCGAAAGGCCCCCGGCCCGGGTGGGGCGGGGGCCTCGCGGCGTGCGGTCAGTAGGAGGGCAGGCTCGGGTCGATCTGGTTGACCCAGGCCAGGATGCCGCCGCCCACGTGGACGGCGTCACCGAAGCCGGCGTTCTTCACCACGGCGAGGGCCTCGGCGGAGCGGACGCCCGACTTGCAGTGCAGGACGATCTTCTTGTCCTGCGGGAGGCGCTCCAGGGCCGAGCCGTTCAGGAACTCGCCCTTGGGGATGAGGGTCGCGCCCGGGATCGAGACGATCTCGTACTCGTTGGGCTCGCGGACGTCCACGAGGAAGATGTCCTCGGCCCGGTCCTGCATGCCCTTGAGGTCCTTGACGGAGATCGTGGAGTCCTTGGCGGCCTCGGTGGCCTCCTCGGAGACCGCGCCGCAGAACGCCTCGTAGTCCTCCAGCAACTCGGTCTGCGTCGGGTTCTTGCCGCACAGGGGGCACTCCGGGTCCTTGCGGACCTTGACCGTCCGGTAGGTCATCTCCAGCGCGTCGTAGATCATCAGGCGGCCGACGAGGGGCTCGCCGATGCCGGTCAGCAGCTTGATGGCCTCGTTCACCTGGATCGAGCCGATCGACGCGCACAGGACGCCGAGCACCCCGCCCTCCGCGCAGGACGGCACCATGCCGGGCGGCGGCGGCTCGGGGTAGAGGCAGCGGTAGCAGGGGCCGTGCTCGGCCCAGAAGACCGACGCCTGGCCGTCGAACCGGTAGATGGAGCCCCACACGTACGGCTTGCCGAGCAGCACGGCCGCGTCGTTCACCATGTAGCGGGTGGCGAAGTTGTCGGTGCCGTCCAGGATCAGGTCGTACTGGGCGAAGACGTCCATGATGTTGTCGCGGTCGAGCGCGAAGTCGTGCACGACCACGTCGATCAGCGGGTTGATCTCACGGACGGTCTCGGCGGCCGACTCGACCTTGGGCTTGCCGAGCGACGACTGCCGGTGGATGATCTGCCGCTGCAGGTTCGACTCGTCCACGACGTCGAAGTCGACGACGCCGAGGGTGCCCACGCCGGCGGCGGCCAGGTAGAGCAGGGCGGGGGAGCCGAGGCCGCCCGCGCCCACGACCAGGACCTTGGCGTTCTTGAGGCGCTTCTGCCCGGCCATGCCCACGTCGGGGATGATCAGGTGCCGCGAGTAGCGGTTGACCTCGTCGCGGGTGAGCTCCTGGGCGGGCTCGACCAGAGGTGGCAACGACACGGTGAATGCTCCTGTGCTGACGCTCGGCGTTATGGAGGCGGGACTTCGTCGTCCTCTCGGCACAACCTTGCCATGTGCTGCGGCATTCCCGGCAGGCGCCCGCCCGCGACACCCCTGTGCCCGCATCGTCGATGCCCGCATGGTCCGGGTTTCAGCGGGCATAGGCGGGGTTCGTCCGATCCTCGTACAGAAGGAGGAGCCATGAGCTTCCTCGACAAGCTGAAGAACAAGGCGCAGAAGGCCAAGGGCCGGGGCAAGGAGGAGGCCGGACGGCAGTCCGGCGACCCCCGCCTTGAGGCCGAGGGGCGCGGCGAGCGCACGGCCGGCGGCGCGAAGCAGGTCGGCGAGCGGGTCAAGGACGCCGGCAAGGAGACGCGCCGGACCTTCGAGTCCTGACGGCGGGCCCCTCTCCGGAGGGGCTCCGTCCCGTCCGGGGCAAGCGGGAAGGGTCCCCTTGCCCGGATGACAGGCGGAATGTCGCGAAGCACAGTTAATCTTGACTGTTGTGGCATTCCTGCCCCCCTCTGAGCAGCCGCCCCCGCCGCGGCACCCGTACCGTCCCGGCA
>NZ_SMKY01000347.1 GCF_004349235.1 Actinomadura darangshiensis
CGTGGCCGGGAGAGAACGCGTCCGACAGCACGCGGACGCAGGCATCGGCGTTCAGGACTTCCGCGGCGACGCCGACCCCGGTCAGCGTCCGGACGGCTTCAACGGCGCGGCGGACGACGACAGCGGCGCTCGCCTGGCGTGCGCGTCCTCGGCGTCCCGCACCAGGGACGGGCTGGTCGCGCACGACGATGAGCACCTCGCGTACCAGCAGCGTGCGTGAGTCCCCGAGATCGTCGAGATAGGCGGCGTGGTCCTCGGCCGCCCGCCGCAACGCCGGGTGTGGCAGATCAGGCGCGGCCCCTGCCACCTGTGAGGCGAGATCGGACAGATCGACCGGACGGGCCCGGACCAGGATCTGCACCGGAGCCTCAAGCGAGTTCAGCCACCGTCCGAAGAACCCGACCAGCGCGGCCTGCTCGGCGGAGGTGCGCAGCCCGAACGAGATCGTCCCCGCCCGGACCAGCGCAGCCGTTCCCTCGTCGTCCAGGTCCATGACGCCGTCTTGGCGGACGGCACGGACCGGGAACCGCAAGGCGCCCGGCAACTGACCTCGCACCCTGCACCAGGCGGGGGCCTGGGGAATCGGCTCGGGTGCTGCGACGAGCGTGCGTCGCCGGCGAAGGTGGTCCAGCGCGGCCAGGACGAACCGGTCCAGCCCCATGCCGTCCCGGCGGCCGAGTGCCATCGCGCATCCGGCCGCCACCAGTGGGAAGCACAGCCCCGCCGTGACCGCGACCGGCAGCAACGGCGAGACGGCGACGAACGCCGATGCCGTGACCACCGCGGTTGCGGCGAGGATGACGAGCTGACGCGTGGTGAGCCCGTACATGATCTTGTCTGGTTGCTCCACGTCGGCCGGGATGCGCGCCGACAGCGGCTCGTGATCGTCGTTCAACGGTTCCTCCTGCCATGGCGCCGGTAGCCGGGCGGGTCGAGTCGCACGAACCTGCGCGGTGCCGGACGACGCGGGGCCTCAGCCCGCCGGTACGGCTGGGCCGGTGGTTGCGTTGGGATGCGCGGGTGCGGCCGGGCAGGGCTGCCCGCACCCGTCCGGCGAGGGACGGGCGGGACGTGCGGCCGGTGCGGCGTGCCCCTGGGGGCCGCGCCGTGTCCGGCGCGGTGATGGGTTCCGGTGCGGCCCTGCGCGGCGCTGTGCGTGCCGCTACGGGCCCCGTTCGCCGAACCCGGTCGGGGACGATGCCGCCGGTCAGGGCCGCGCTGTTCGTTGCACCGGGGGCCGGGGCCGGGTCCGGGGCCGCGGTCGGGACGTGGCGCCGGTCCAGCCGACGGGCCGCCCGACGGACCACCGTGTGGGCCACCGTGCGGACCGCCGTGCCAGCGCGGCCCACCGCCGCCCGGACGGGGGCGGCCGCGCCCGGCGGCCGTGGTGGCAGCGCGGGCTCCCCGTCCGCCGCGTATGGCGTTACCGGCAACTCCAATTGCGGCTCCGACGCCCTTGTACACGACGAACGACTTGACGAGTTGGCTCAGCATGCGCGGCTGAGCCGGCTGCCAGATGGTGCGGGCGACCCACCGGGGAATGCAGGTCAAGATGTACAGCAGAGCGATCACCAGCAGCATGTCGACCAGTTCCGACTGATCGGTCGGCATGGCGAAAGCGGGTTTATTGTCGCCGTGCTGGGTCAGCAGCAGCCGGAGGGCGGTGATGAACACGAAGGATTGGCAAACTTGAATCGCCAATGCGCCGGTGATCCCGCGCCACCACAACCGGGCTAGGCCATCGGTGAGGGGAAGCGCGTGGAACATGAGTGCGATCGGTGCGATGCCGATGAGGACCATGATGATCGCCAGCCGCATCACGTAAACGAAGGCCAGGATGCAGGCCAAGACGACGACCACCAGCATGAGCATGGCGAAGAAGTGGCCCTGGGTGGCGATGGAGGCTTCCACGCCTTCGGCGAATATGCGTCCTGCCTGGTCTGGGTCGATCTGGTTGGCGCCGGTCAGGAAAATCGACCGGGCCAAGGCATTGGCGAACTGGATACCGTAACTGATCAGGATGAGGCTGGTGTTCATAGCGATGAACGCGGCCAGCAGGCGAATGATCGCCGGTCCGGGCGCGCTCACGCCGGAAATTGTTTGACCGGACATCAGCATGACTCCGGCGATCATCACCATCAGAATGAAGCAGGTGTTGGCTATCGTCCGCGATGTCGCCCAGATCTGTTCGGCCTGCTTCATCGAGGACGAGCCGATCTCAGGAGTGGCGAGCTGTGTATCGGCCAGAAAGTCGAGGGTTGGCTTGAGGGCGCTGCGGGCCAGTGACTGGAACCACCCGGTGATCGCCATCGTGGTTCGGCAGGGAAGATCAACCCAGGAGCAGTCGTCCTCGTCCCCTTCGTCCTCTGCGTTGCCTTGGTCGTCGTTGGCGGTGCCGTCGTGCCCCGGATCTGCGGGGTCGGACGGCGTGGCTGCCGGTCCGGCCGCCGAGATGGCGCCCGCGGGGACTGTGTCCGGATGCGCCTCGGCGGTGGTGTGCGAGGTAAGGGTCATCACGCAGGCTCCGGCCATGAGCACGGAGACGATGGCAATCCGCTTTCGCGGGACCTTCGCTATGTGAACGCGCACGATCAGGACCCGACGACGTACTTGAGGATCTCCACCAGAACCGGGGCGAGCGCGGCGATGCCGTAACCGATGGCGGCATTGCGCAGCGTGCGTTTCCCGGCCTCGGCCTCGCCGGGGTCGCCGCCGGCCAGCAGGTACCGGACTCCGCCGATCGTGGCGAACAGTGTGGCCAGCGCGACCAGCAGGCCGACGATGACGTTGCGCAGGTTCGAGATGACCTGCTGAAGGCGGCCATCGCCCGCCGGTGCGGCGATGGCGTGCGCCTGGGCTGCTGAGGCCAGCGTCGCGGCGATCACCAGGCCGCACACCAAGACGCCAACGCACCACAGCGCAACAGCGGCGGCGAGACGTCCCCGGCTCACCTCTGGTCGGCGGGATGGAAGAAGGCTGGACAACGGACGGATGCTCAACGGGCAGCCCTCCAGGCATGAGACGAGGCAGCGAGCGAAAATGGTGGTTATGGCCATCGGGCGGAAGATGAGAGACCACGGGGTGAAGACGGGCAGGGCCTTGCGGGTGTCCTCCTTCGGCAAGGGCACTCGGCGGACGGTTTGACGGATGGGGACCGGGTGACCATCCGGCCCGACCCGTCTTCAACCCCGGGTTGCTTTCACCTAGTAACTGGACAGCTCACACCCCGGGCTTGGACATCAGCGACGCGAAGTCGTCCCGCAGGCCCTCGTCGCGCATCGCGGCGACCAGACGCTTCTCGGCGCGGCTGCGACGCTTCATGAATGCCGCATAGGACATCCCGAGCCGCCCGGCGAGGCAGGCCGGGGCCATGCCCTCCAGCCGGGTCATGGTGATGATCTCGGCTTCGACCGCGGTGATGACGCCCTGCCGGACGGCCGAGCCCAGGAGCAGGTCCACGTGGTCGTCCGACGAGACGGCCGCCGGGTCGACATTCACCAGCTCGCTGGGATCCACCGGGATCACCTGCACGTGTGCGCGGTAGGCGCGCTCGACGGCCTTGGCCGACCGCCACACCAGCCGCTGCGCGATCCGCGGCTGCTCCAGGTCGACCTGGTGCAACGCCTCCAGGAACGCCGAGAGCAGGTCACCGGCCACACGCGAGGTGTCGGCCCCCGGCTCACTCTCCAGGCCGCGCAGCCTGTCCCGCACGATCGCTTTCAGACCGGGCAGCGCGACCCCGACGCATCCGATGACCCAGGACGGGCCCTGGTGGCGGGCGCGCCGCACCAACACCTTCCACACGGCGTCACGCGCGTCGTGCCCGGTGGACGGGTGCAGCAGGATCGCCCGGACCTCGTCCAGCGCGATCTCGCGGGCGGGCAGCCCGTGCCCGAGCGCCGCGCCGTCCACCGACAGCGGAGCCGGGCCGCGCATCAGCAGATCGAACGTCGTCTCTGCGACGTCCAAGACGTGCCCGCTCTGGGCACCGGCACGGCGGGGCGGCTGGTTGGAGTGGTCGGCCGGACGGACGGCGGTGATGGCGCAGGTCATGGGAACCCCCCGAGAGGCGATCGGTGAATCGGTCACCGACATCTCGGCAGAGGCCATGTGCAGATCATGAGCAGATGCTCGGCAACCAGCCGAGACCCGATCTGTTCATGATCTGCACGTAATCGCTGTGACCTGCGAAAACGCGATTTGTTGCTCGTGTGCACGTGCTGTCAGCGCGCCGAGGTCAAGCGCGCGCAAGTGTTCGGATCGTCGCTGACCAGCATGGACACGTGCACGCGAGAGCACCACGTCAAGAAAGATCAAAACTCCGAGGCGAACTGTTGCGACCCAGCCACACACATCTCCTGTCACCAGCACAGACGTGATCCGAGAAGCGTAGGAGTACGTAGCCCGCACGAAGAGGAGTCTTTCCAGGGAAAGACAAATCGGGGGGAAGCATGACGAAATTCACGACTGCGTTCATGGTGGGGACGACCGCATTCCTGGTGTTCTCCGGCTGTGGAGGCAACGACAAAGAAGCCGGACGCACCGGAGCCGGTGAGGAGACCATCGGTCAAAGCCCGGCGCAAACCTCCACGTCTACCTTCTCTGGCGAGGTGTTGCCCACGCTGGAAGTCGGCAAGCCGCTACCGGTGAACCTGAGCAACAGCGGGACAGACGAGGCGAGCACGGCCAGCGAGGAGTTCACACTCAAGAAGATCGACCGGTTCAAGAGCTACACCGAAGGTTCACAGACGAGACACAGCGACCCCACAACGGCGAGTTCGTTTGCCTCGTGCTCGATATCAGGAACGTGGGCACGGTTGAGGGCGACACCTACACCTCTGCACACTGGGTAGGCGTAGACGGCAAGGTACTGTCCAGCATCGACACCATCGGCGGAGTCTGTGAGGCCAAAGGGCACCCTGACAGCATTCTCGGTCAGCACAACCCCGGACCCGGACAGTACATATCGGGAACGATCAGCTACGACGTGCCAACCGGCCAACCAGGCGCGATCGCCGTCGAGGACCGAAACGGGACGCTACTGTTCCGGATCAACTACGCACCGGAATCGGCTACGGTAAAGGTTACTCAGTAGAACGAGAAGGAGGGGAAACGCATGGCTCAGAAGGTCATAGTTCAGATGACAGATGACCTCGATGGGGGCGAGGCCAACGAGACGGTGTCGTTCGCCATCGATGGCAGGGCGTACGAGATCGACCTCAGCGGGAAGAACGCCGACAAGCTTCGTACCGCTCTTCACCCGTTCATGGACAAGGGCCGTCGGCTCAAGGCCGTCAAGGGCGGCAAGGCTTCGGCTCGAAGCAACGGCAGCCGGGAGCGCAGCGCCGAGATTCGCGAGTGGGCGAAGTCCTCTGGCATCAAGGTGAACGAGCGCGGCCGCATCCCCGCCAACGTCATCGAGCAGTACGAAGCGGCCCACTAGCCGGACATGGATAGAGGGGCCCACCGAGGCTGGGTGGGTCCCTCTGCGCGTGTCCAGTCAGGGAACGCGACACGTGAAAGCCATCCTCGAGGAACAACGAAGGAAGCCGTTCTGACGGCTGGACGGTAGTTCCTCGCTCGGATTGACCGGCATGGGAATCGCCCTGGCCCGCAACTACTGTTGACTGCACCAAGTTCAGAGAGCGAGCGGATGTGCTGCGTCCCCGTTCGGAAAGCTTGGTACGTGTCAGCGCTGGGACAGAAGTTGATGGAGGCGAGCTGAGGTCCCTCGGCTCGGAAGCCTGCAAGAGGCTGCTGGGAGCTTCCCGCCGTTCGTCGTTCTCGATCGGCACGGCGGCGAGGTGGAGCCGATCTCCCGCTACCTGCGGGACTTAGCGCTGAGTGACATGAGTCCGCTGACCTGCCGCAGCTACGGGTTCGATCTGTTGCGGTGGTTCCGGTTGCTGCGGGTCCTGGAGATCGCCTGGGACAGGGCGACCGGGTCGGAGGCCGACGTTCTGGTCGGCTGGATGAAGACCGCCCGCAATCCGCCAGCTCGGCGACGCGCTGCACGCCTGTGCCCACGGCATCCATCCGCTCGAAGCGGGCACCAGCCTGCTCGCCGACTGTGGCCGGTTGGTTGCCTCGCGTCGATTTCACCAGCAGGTTCATCACGACTGGCATCAGCATCAGCGACGGTGTCACCCTGCTCGCCAGCGCCGACTGCGAAGCCGCCATCACCGCCCTGCATGCAGGCGAACTGCCCAATCGGCGGAGGGGAACGGCGCATGCTCCACCTGGTTTCCAGCCTCGCCGGCGGACCCCCAGAGAAGAATGAGAGATGATCGCGCTGGTCCGGCCATAATCGACCGGCGTCAGCATTTCGTTCATTCTGCGAGGGCCCTGTGACATCGATCTACCTTTCGGCGAGCCAGCCCCGATGGACTCCCCGGAACCAAGCCGACCTTCAGGCCGCGCTCGACGAGGGCTTGATCGAAGAGTCGCACTACCTGGACCTTAAGGAGGCGCCCTCCACCAGGGGGACGAACAAGGAGTCGGCCAGGGACATGGCCTCCTTCGCCATCGACGGCGGCACGCTCATCGTCGGCATCGCCGAGGACAAGGACAACCGCGCCTTTACCCTGGCGCCCCAGCCGCTCAAGGGCATGGCCGAGAAGATGGAGCAGATCGCCCGCAGCATCCCCGACCCGCCGCTGAACGTCATCACCCAGGAGATCGAGTCCGAGGCGGACCCGACCACGGGCTACCTAATCATCCACATCCCCGCCAGCCCCGCCGCGCCCCACATGGTCGACAACCGCTACTGGGGCCGCGGCGACAAGACCAAGTACCCCCTGCCCGACCCGGAGGTCGTCCGCCTGCACGAACGCCGCCGCATCACCGACCGCGACGCCCTCGCCCTGCTGCAGCGAGAGATCGACGCCGATCCGATCCCTGCGGACCAGCGTCAGCAGGCCCACCTGTTCCTCGTTGCTTAGCCCCTGGCCGGGCGAGAGGACCTGCTGCTGGACATGACCAGCCGCCCTTCCTGGAACGTCGACTTGGCGGCCTTTGTCGAGAAGGCGTTCACCCCCGAGGTCAACACCGCACTCGGCGGCATGGACGTTGGCCCCTCGCTCAACAGTGCTGGCAACGGCTTCCGGCTCGCCCGTGGGGTTGCCCGCGCCACCCACAATCTCGGCGACGGCCGCGTCTTCACCCCCACCTCGCAGCGGGCGCCCGAGAACGTCGTCGAACTGCAGGTTCATGAAGATGGCGGCCTGCGAGTGTTCTTCGGCCGTCTCTCCGCCCTCTGGACAGAAAGCCAGCCCCACGAGCAGATGATCATCGAGTCCGCCGCCGTTGTTTACACCCGACGGCTCCTGGCGCTCGTCTTGGCCGCGGGCGACGAGTCCGGCCTCCAAGGCATGCGGGCTGCGCCCAACCGAGACTACTTCTTCACCGGCAACCGCTACAACCAGGACACCTACACCGCCACCACCGCAGCGACCTGGGCCGAACTCAATCAAGCCTCCGGCGCGATCACCCGTCGTCTCACCGGGGCTCTGCTGCGCACGCTCGGAACCGAAGCCGCCTACATGGGGATCTTCAGCGACCCCCAAAGCGACACGGATGCCACAACGACCTGAACCGACCTTTTGTTCAGAGAAGCCTGCATCCGCTGCCCGATGCTGCACATCAACCCCCCAAGACGCTGCCCCGCCTTGACGAACTAGTACTCCAACCGCACTTGGAGATCTCGGTCTGATCGAGGTCGGGACGTGAGGCGGCCACCGCTGTGATCGTGTGGGTGTGTTGAGACCAGACGATCGGCGGTGGCCGTGCCGCCCACTGTAGAAGATGTCGACCCGGCCGGGTGGGCTGATGGGTTCGATGCGCTGTTCGCGCAGGTGGTGGCCCCGTTCTTCGGCCGGCGAGAGCCCAGGGTGCGGGCCCGCTGGTATCTGCTGGGCCTGCTGAGCGGGCTGGAGCGCAAGAACGGCTGGTCGCTGGCGGAGTTCGCCGGAGACACGCGGCCGGACGGGATGCAGCGGCTCCTCAACCACGCCAAATGGGACGCCGACCAGGTGCGGGACGCACTGCGGGCCCAGGTGGCCGAGCGGCTCGGCGACGCCGGCGGGGTGCTGGTGGTCGACGACACCGGGTTCGAGAAGAAGGGCCGCCGCTCAGCGGGGGTGCAACGCCAGTACACCGGCACCGCGGGCAAGATCACCAACTGCCAGATCGGGGTGTTCTGCTCGTATGTGAACCCCGATAAGCAGCGGGTTCTCATCGACCGGGAGCTGTATCTGCCCGAGTCCTGGTTCGCCGCCCCCGGCAGGCTGGTCGGCGCGGGTGTCCCCGAGCGTGCACGGTTCGCGACCAAGCCGGAGCTGGCCTGGCGGATGATCGAACGGGCCGCCGATGATCCGCTGCTGGTGTTCGGGTGGGTGACCGGGGACGAGGCCTAATGCGCCACGAGGCGCCTTGTTGTATCCCCGATTCAGTCGGGAGGAACTCGGAGGGAGGTTTCTGGGTCTGATGGCTTACCTGGATCCGAAAGGTTAAGGGGACAAGAGCATGCCA
>NZ_SMKY01000348.1 GCF_004349235.1 Actinomadura darangshiensis
GTCGGGGGCGGGGTCGGCTCCGATCCAGACGGCCTCCAGCGTCTGGTCTCCCGATGCGCTGACATCGCCGGCGAACAGTCCCGTCCTCAGCGTGACGACGACATACCGCTTTCCGCCGACCGGACGGACGAAGCAGTCGATCCCGCCGTCGGAATTGACGGGGCCGCGGTGCCAGCCGCGCCGCTCCAGCCGCAGCACGTTGCCGAACGGGACGGTCACGTCCTCGAACCGCGTCAGCCTCCCGCCGGCCTTCTCCTCTTCGGCCAGCGCGTGGACAGCCCGTCCGAGCTGGGGGAACGGCTGGAGGATCTCGTAGTCGGCGAGGAGCTCCGACCAGTCGTCCAGCGTGTCCCCGAGGTGCAGCGGGTGGGCGATGCCGATGGCGGCGCCGGCGGGCGGGGTGACGGCGGCATCGCCGACGTCGGCGAAGGTGCGGTCTTCGGCGAGCCTGAACGGAGTCGCGGTGCCGTCGTGCTCGGCGAGCCACACCAGGCGCCGGGCGATGTGCCACACCAGCGGGTGCTGGACGAAGAACTCGCGGAACTCGGCGGGCGACCATCGGCGCCCGGTCGTCATCGCCAGTTCCAGGCGCTGGAGCTGGATGCCCGCGACCGCGCGGACGTCCTTCTTCAGGTCGGCGAAGCGCTGGTAGGCGGCGGGAGCCAGAGCTGCGTCGTCGCGTGCCCCGGGTTTGGGGAGGTTCGCCCGCCGCTTGCCGTCCTCGTCGACGACATAGGGCCGGAGCGCCTCGTCGAAACCGGCGGTGAACCGCCGCGGCCCGTAGTCGAGGACGAGCGTGCCGGCGGCGTCCAGCCCGAAGCCGGGGACCAGCCGGTCGCCGAGCTGCTCCGGGGTGAGGCCGCGGGCCGCCGCGATCTCGTCCACCTTGTCCTGCGCACGCTGCCGCAGACCCTTGTACTTCACCTTCTGCGCGATGCCGTGAACCTCGCGCAGCGCGAGATCGGTGCCGATCCGGGCGAGCACGTCGAGGCCCCGCACCGCACGCTGGTGGCCGCCCTCTCCCGGCCAGGCCCGGATCAGCGGGACGAGTTCGCGCACCACCTGGTCGTCCCCGAGCCGGCCCAGGGCCGCGAACTGCCAGTCCTGGGACGACGCGTCCTCGTGCCAATGGCGGAACAGCGCCCGGCCGAACTCGGCCATCGACCGCTCGTCGAAGGCGTCCAGCACGTCCGGGAGGCCCGGATCGGGCTGCCCGGACTCCGCCATCGCCAGCAGGACGAGCAGGTGGCGGACGGCCGGTACCGGCAGCGCACGCTCGCCGCCCCGCAGCAGCAGCTGCGGAAGAACCTCGGCCTTCACGCCGAGGTTCTCCGGGGGCTTCGGCCGCGGAAGCAGTTCCTCCGCGTCGCCGGACAGCAGCGTCTTCACCAGGGCGACGGCCTACTCGCCGTGCGGCTGGGCGGCGGCGACCAACGCGCCCTCGCCCGCCTCGCCCGCGAGGAAGTGGAGCGCGTACTCGGCGGCCTTCCGGGCCCGCCCCGCCTTGCCCAGGGCCACCGGGAGCAGGTGGGGGAGTGCCGCCTGGCCGTGCCGCCTGAACCAGGCGGCGGCGGGCTCGCGGGCCGCGGCGACGCGCAGCAGCCAGTCGGCCATCGCGGTGGCGACCTCGCCGTCCAGGAACGGCAGCAGCAACTCGGCGCCGCGTGCGGGCCGGGCGCGGGCGAAGCTCAACGTGACCGGGAGCGCGTCGAGGCCGAAGCGGGCGATGATGGGCCTGAGCCAATGGTCCGGGCTCCACACGTTGCGCGTACCGAACCCTCGCTGGTTCCAGTCGGGCCGCCACTCGCGCAGTGCCGGACGGACCAGCTCTTCAGGGCCCTTCGCCAGCATCGCGGCCTGCCAGTAGGACTCCCGCTGAACCGGGTCGGGCGCCACGCCCGCCCGGATGTTCGCGATCCGCTTCTCCCAGGTCGCGTCGGGCGCGGCCGACGGCCGGACGGCCCGGATGGTGACGCCGCCCCCGCTCGGATCGGCGATCTCCGTCCGCTGCCAGGCGTCGCACTCGCCCGGTTCCCAGACCATGGCCTGCTCGTCGGCGACGGCCAGGCCCTTGAGGACGACCGGCTTGCGCTTCGGCTCCGGCCTGGCCCAGGGCGGATCGGCCAGGAGCCGCGGTAGTTCGTCCGCAGAAGCCTCCGGGACGTGTCCGTCCGCCGCGCTCAGCTTCGCCACCATCTCGCCGGCCTCCGCCGGAAGGTCGGGCAGGACGCGCGCGACCAGGTCGGGGTCGGCGCGGAGGTGGTCGGTCAGCAACTCTTCAGCCGTGCCGTCACCGGCGGTCGCGGCCGTCGCCAGGACGCGCGCCGCCCGGACCGGGGTGCGCCGCATGGTGTCGCGCAGCGCGGCCCGCATGTGGGAGTTCCCGGCGCGTTCCAGCATCAGCCGGAACACCTCGTCGCCGGGCAGCCGGCCCAGTGCCTCCAGCAGGCCCTTACGGCGCGGGGCACTTCCGTGGTACTCGTCGAACGCCTCGGCCAGGAATGGCGCGATGGCGGGCCCCACCCCTTCGGCCAGGGTGAGGAGGTTCTCGATGTAGTAGCAGTCGGAGACGGAGATGCGTGCTCCGGCGCCCAGGGTCTCCAGATGCTCGGCCGAGCCCAGGGACCGCAGCAGCAGGTCTCTCGGCATCGTGTTCGCGAGCGCGGCGCAGCATTCGGCCACCCACCCCTGCTCGGTCGGGACGAGATAGGCGCCGAGCACCTGCCGGAACGGCGTCGTGCGCAGGCCGCCGAGCAGCTCGACGACCTCCTGGTACGCGGTGTCGTCCGCTATGGCGAGGATCGCGCGGAGCCGCTTGGCCGCGTCGTCGACCACGTACTCGCCACCGCCGGACGCCTGCACCGAGACGACGCCGCCCTTGCCGGTGCCGTAGGGGCTGCCCGGTTTGACGCCGCACTGCTCGACGAAGGCGTGCACGGCGAACGTCAGGCCGTACGTCGTGATCCAGGCGTCCACGAACCGGACGCTCATCTCGCCGCCCCGGTACGCCGACTCCGGGATGACCGCGAGCACCGCCGCGCCTCGCGGATCGGCCCCGCCCGCGAGATGCCTGCGTGCCGCCTCGGCGAGGTCGGGTTCGGTCCAGCGGTGGCCGAGCGCCTTCTCGACGTCGTCGGAGTAGGGGGCGAGGAGTTCCGCCTCGCTCAAGCCGGCCACCGTGATCTTCGGGCCGGGGTGTCCGCCGCGCCGCGGGTGCAGATGCCGCTTCCAGGACCGCGGGATCTCCAGGACGTCCTCGTCGGCAAGCGGGGGGCTCGACTTGATCATGGAGAGAACGTAATGCAGGGGGGTGACAGGCGTCCGTGCATTGCGCCAGGACGGCCCGGTTCGGGGCGGGCCGTCCCGGCCTGACGGTTCGTCAGAACGCCTCGTCGAAGGCGACGCTGCCCTCGACGCCGATCTGGTAGGCGGAGACCCGGCGTTCGAAGAAGTTCGACAGCTCCTGGACGTCCTGCAACTCCATGAACGCGAACGGGTTGGACATGCCGTAGCGGGCTGGCATGCCGAGGCGGATGAGGCGCTGGTCGGCGACGTACTCCAGGTAAGCGCGCATGTCGCCGGCGCTCATGCCGGGCAGGCCGTCCCCGCACAAGTCGCGGGCGAAGGCCAGCTCCGCGTCGACCGCCTCCTCCATCATCGTGGTGACCCGGGCGGTGAGCTCGTCGTCGAACAGTTCCGGTTCCTCGGCCCGGACGGTGTCGACGACGGAGAACGCGAACTCCATGTGCATGGACTCGTCCCGGAAGACCCAGTTCGTTCCGGACGCGAGGCCGTTCAGGAGGCCGCGGGAGCGCAGCCAGTAGACGTAGGCGAACGCGCCGTAGAAGAACAGGCCCTCGATGCACGCGGCGAAGCAGATGAGGTTGAGCAGGAACGTGCGCCGGTCGCCGGCGGTGCGGAGCTCGTCCAGCGAGCCGAGCGAGTCGATCCAGCGGAAGCAGAACCGCGCCTTCGCGCGGATGGACGGGATGTGCTCGATCGCGTCGAACGCGCGGGCCCGCTCGTCCTGGTCGGGCAGGTAGGTGTCGAGGAGCGTCAGGTAGAACTGGACGTGCACGGCCTCCTCGAACAGCTGCCGCGACAGGTAGAGGCGGGCTTCGGGCGCGTTCAGGTGCTTGTAGAGGTTCAGCACGAGGTTGTTCGCCACGATCGAGTCGCCGGTGGCGAAGAACGCGACGAGCCGGTTGACGAGGTGCAGCTCGGCGGGCGTGAGGCGTTCGAGGTCGGCGAGGTCGGATGCGAGGTCGACCTCCTCGACCGTCCACGTGTTGCGGATCGCGGCCCGGTACCGCTCGTAGAAGTCGGGGTAGCGCATGGGACGCAGAGTCAGGTCCATGCCGGGGTCCAGCAGCATCATTGGCACGCCTCGCAGGTCTCGGGGTTCTCCAGGGAGCAGACGGCAGCGGCGACAGTCGTCTGGGCGATCCGCGTCGCCGGACGCGAACGCAGGTAGTACGTCGTCTTGAGCCCGGCGCGCCACGCGTAGGCGTACATCGAGGAGAGCTTGCCGATCGTCGGCGTCTCCATGAACAGGTTCAGCGAGTGGGCCTGGTCGATGTACGGGGTGCGGGCGGCGGCGAGGTCGATGAGCGCCTTCTGCGGCAGTTCCCAGGCCGTCCGGTAGAGGGTGCGCATCTCGTCCGGGAGGTCGACGAGGCCCTGGACGGAGCCGTTCGCCTTCTTGATCGCCTCGCGGACGGCGGGCGTCCACAGTCCGAGCGACTTCAGGTCGTCCACCAGGTAGCCGTTGATCTGCAGGAACTCGCCGGACAGCGTCTCGCGCTTGAACAGGTTGGACACCTGCGGCTCGATGCACTCGCAGCAGCCCGCGATGGACGCGATCGTGGCCGTCGGCGCGATCGCGATGAGCAGCGAGTTGCGGAGGCCGACCTCGGCGACGCGCGCGCGGAGCGCCTCCCAGTCGGCGGGACGGGACGGCGCCGCATCCGGGAAATGGTCCAGGTGGAGCTGCCCGCGGGCGGTCCGCGTCTTGCCGTAGGCGGGCAGCGGCCCGTGGACGGCGGCCAGGTCGGCGGACGCCTGGTAGGCCGCCAGCGCGATCTCCTCGGAGATGCGCGTCGACAGTTCGCGCGCCTCGTCCGAGTCGAACGGCAGCCGCAACGTGAAGAAGACGTCGGCCAGCCCCATCACGCCGAGCCCGACCGGCCGCCACTTGCGGTTGGCCGTCTCCGCCTCCGGCGTCGGGTAGAACCCCCGGTCGATCGTGCGGTCAAGGAACCGGACGGCCGTGCGGACGGTCGAGCGGAGCCGCTCCCAGTCGACCCCGTCCGGCCCGACGTGGGCGGCCAGGTTCACCGACCCGAGGTTGCAGACGGCCGCCTCCCCATCGCCCGTCACCTCCAGGATCTCCGTGCAGAGGTTCGACAGATGGACGGTCTGGCCCGGCTCGGCGGTCTGGTTGCATGCGCGGTTGGCGGCGTCCTTGAACGTCATCCACCCGTTGCCCGTCTCCGCAAGGGTTCGCATCATCCGCCCGTACAGCTTGCGTGCCGGGACCTGCCGGACGAACCGCCCCTCCTTCTCCGCCGCCCGGTACGCCTCGTCGAACGCGTCGCCCCACAGGTCGGTCAGCTCCGGGACCTCCTTCGGGTCGAACAGCGACCACGTCCCGTCGGATTCGACGCGGCGCATGAACTCGTCCGGGATCCAGTTGGCCAGGTTCAGGTTGTGGGTGCGGCGCGCGTCCTCGCCGGTGTTGTCGCGCAGCTCCAGGAACTCCTCGACGTCGGCGTGCCACGGCTCCAGGTAGACGCAGGCCGCGCCCTTGCGGCGGCCGCCCTGGTTGACGGCGGCGACGGACGAGTCGAGCGTCCGCAGCCACGGGACGATCCCGTTCGAGTGCCCGTTCGTGCCGCGGATCAGCGAGCCCCGCGACCGGACCCTCGTCCACGAGATGCCGATGCCGCCCGCGTACTTGCTGAGCCGCGCGACCTGCCCGTACCGCTCGTAGATCGACTCCAGCTCGTCCCGCGGCGAGTCGAGCAGGAAGCACGACGACAGCTGCGGGCGGCGCGCCGCCGCGTTGAACAGGGTGGGTGAGCTGGGCAGGTACGACAGGGTGCTGAGCAGCCCGTAAAGCTCGGCGGCCTCGTCGGCACTCTCGGCGAGCCCGCAGGCCACGCGCAGCAGGAAGTGCTGCGGACGCTCCAGGACGAGCCGCGACCGCGGATGCCGCAGGAGGTACCGGTCGTAGAGCGTGCGGAGCCCGAAGTACTCGAAACGGTCATCGGCCGCCTCGTCGATGAGCGCGTCGAGCGCCGGCGCGCTGGCGGCGACGAACGCGGCCGGGGCGTCGGCCAGCAGGCCTTCCCGGTGCGCGGCGGCGACCGACTCGGCGAACGTCCGGACGCCGGCGGACGCGGCCTCGTCCCGGATCCGGCCGCCGAGCAGCCGCGCGGCGACCTTGGCGTATCCGGGTTCGGCGGGCACCAGCGCGGCGGCCTCGCCGATCGCGAGGTCCCGCCGGGCCGCCGCGTCGAGCCCGTCCGCGCCCCGGACGGCGGCGAGCACCCGTCCCGCCTCGGCGCCGGGCACCCCTTCGCAGGCCGCCTCGACCTCGGCGGCGACCACCGCCGTGAGCGGTGCGGCCAGAGCCTGTGTCACGTGCTTCTCCCCTCGCGAGCCGCCTCGCGGAGGCATGCGAACGGGACACGGCGACAAGCCGCGCTCCGCCCTAGGGCCCACCCGCGAGACCTGGACGAACAACGTGCGGGCAGGTCTTCGGACTCGCGGGCGTCGCCTCGAAAGGCGTCCTACTGGCCGTCGCTTCCCAGGCCGCCAGGCCCAGTGCGTGATGACGGCGGTCGTTCCCGCTCACCGCTGCGGGGCAGTCCCGGACTCGCACCGGGTTCCCTCTTACGACGCCCCCGCCGCGAACGGCGGGGGCGTACCAGCACGGGATTGAACCCTACATGTAGTCGAGGATCTTTGGGTAACCCCAAGATGTTGGGCGTGTTGAGCTCTCCGGGTGGAAAGCACCATGATCACCTGGCATGTTGCCGACACTGCATCGCGTGCACGTGCTCCGGGCGGAACCGGGAGCGCCGGTCCGGCTGCGGGTCCTGCTCGTCCACCATGAGCCGTGGTGGGATCAGGACGACCTGCTCCCGGACGGCCCGGCCTTCTTCGTGCAGGTGCTGCGCGAGGCGGCGGACGGTTCCGCCGGGCGTCCCGAAGGTCCGCTCGCTGCGGAGATCGGCCTGTTGCAGTCCCTCGACGCCGGCTGGATCACGGCCGAGGCCCACCGCTTCGTCGAGCGCGCGGAACGCGTCGCCGTGCGCAACCTCCCGGTCGGCGAGGACCTCGCCGCGTACTACCGCGACGAGTACGACCCTCTCGACGACCTCTTCTACGCCTCGACCTTCAACGGCATGTACCGGCCGGGCGAGCACGCGCGGATCGAGCAGCGGCTCGTCCAAGCCGACTACGACGTGCAGGTCACCGACCCGCGCTGGACGCAGACCCTCAAGGCAGGACAGGCCTGGGGAACGGCCGCCTGGGGCCCGCTCGCGACAGCGGGAGAGGCCGCCCTCCGGCTCGGCTTCCTCAGCGCCGACGACGAGGGCGCCCGCGACGGCGCGATCGCCGCCTACCGGCGCGCCATCGAGATCGGCGACGCCCCCACCCGGGTCGAGGCGCTCCTCTACCTCGACGAACTGCCGGCGGGCCGGGAGTACGACATCGCCGAGCGCAACCGCGCCGCCCTCGACCTGTGCGTCCGCCTCGCCGCCGAGGGACGCGACGAGGACGCGCACGCCGCCTACGCGAAGGCCCTCCTGACCGGCGGCGCCGAGGTCGCCGGAGAGGCCCGGCGGCGCGCCGGGCTGGCGGGCCCCGCCGAGCACGGCCTCCGCCTGTTCACCGAGGAAGGACCGTCCCGGGCGGCGGCCTGGCTGCGCGCCGCCTACGACGACGGGTCGTCGGACGTCGCCGCGTTCGCGCTGGCCGTCTACGCGCGGGACTTCGACCGCGCCGGGGAGATCATGGGCGGTCTCGGCGGCGACCTGGTCCTGTCCTGGTCCGGGCGGGTGGCGATGGAGATGGCCTTCCTGCACGCGCGGGCCGGGGACGGCGACGCCGCCCGCGCCCTCCTCGACCTCGCCTACGCCACCGGGTTCGCCCCGTCGCTCTTCGCCGAGGCGCTGGACAGCGGCGCCGCCCGTCCGGCCGCGCTCGCCACGGAGATCGGTAAATCGCTGGTAGAGGACCTGGTCAACCCGGCGTACGACGACGAGATCGAAACGATCGTGGCCGCCACCGAAGGACGCCTCCCGGACCTGGCGGCGTTCGCCTGCCAAGCCCAAATCGACTGCCACCGCCAGTACGACCAGACCGACGAAGCCGAAGCCTGGGAGACCCGCCTACCCCGTTGACTTGCAGCGTGTTGTTGCTATGAGGCGGGCGCCCCAAACAACAACACTCAGCAAGTCAACGTATTTGGGGGGACGGGTCGGCTGCGGGG
>NZ_SMKY01000349.1 GCF_004349235.1 Actinomadura darangshiensis
CCACCC
Organism: Actinomadura darangshiensis; assembly: GCF_004349235.1. Lineage (GTDB taxonomy): Bacteria > Actinomycetota > Actinomycetes > Streptosporangiales > Streptosporangiaceae > Spirillospora > Spirillospora darangshiensis. The sequence continues at coordinate 7 of NZ_SMKY01000349.1, forward strand.
CACCTGACCTGCGAGCTCGTTCAGAGCGCGGGCGCCCACCGTGTGCATGCGCCGGTCCCCGCCGGTGCACGGGCGTCCGTCGGGGAGGCGGGCGCCCGCCCCGCGCGGGCGCCGCCCTCCGCCGCCGCCGGGGGCCGGGCGGCCTAGCCGAGGAGTTCACCGTGTCGTCCAGTACCGCCGCGCCCGCCCGCCCGCCGCGGGGGCGCGTGCACTACCTGTACCTGGCCGTCGTCGCCGCCGTGATCGCGGGCGCCGCGGTCGGGCTGGCCGCTCCCGACTTCGCGCAGGAGCTGAAGCCGATCGGGACGGCGTTCATCAACCTGATCAAGATGATGATCTCGCCGATCATCTTCTGCACGATCGTGCTCGGCATCGGCTCGGTCACCAAGGCGGCCCAGGTCGGCCGGATCGGCCTGGTCACCATCGGCTACTTCATGGTGATGTCGACGTTCGCGCTGGCCATCGGGCTGGTGGTCGGCAACCTGCTGCACCCGGGCGCGGGCCTGCACCTGGACCCGTCGTCGGTCGCGGAGGCCAAGTCGCAGGCGTCGGAGGGCGAGGGCACCGTCGACTTCCTGCTCGGGATCGTCCCGTCCACGCTGGTGTCGGCGCTGACGGAGGCGCAGGTGCTGCAGGCGCTGCTGGTCGCGCTGCTCACCGGGTTCGCGCTGCAGGGGCTCGGCCCGGCGGGCGCGCCGATCCTGCGCGGCATCGAGCACCTGCAGCGGCTGGTGTTCCGGATCCTCTGGATGATCATGTGGGCGGCGCCGGTCGGGGCGTTCGGCGCGATCGCCGCGGTGGTCGGGTCGAGCGGCTGGGAGGCGCTGAAGAGCCTCGCGGTGATCATGTTCGGCTTCTACGCGACGTGCCTGCTGTTCGTGTTCGTGGTGCTCGGCGCGGTGCTGTGGGCGGTCAGCCGGATCAGCGTGTTCGCGCTGCTGCGGTACCTGGCCCGCGAGTTCCTGCTGATCCTGTCGACGTCGTCGTCGGAGTCGGCGCTGCCGCGGCTGATCGCCAAGATGGAGCACTTCGGGGTGAGCCGGCCCGTCGTCGGCATCACCGTCCCGACCGGCTACTCCTTCAACCTGGACGGCACCGCGATCTACCTGACGATGGCGACGCTGTTCATCGCGTCCGCGCAGGACCAGCCGATGTCGATCGGCGCGCAGATCCCGCTGCTGCTGTTCATGATCGTCGCGTCGAAGGGCGCGGCGGGCGTCACCGGCGCCGGGCTCGCCACCCTCGCGGGCGGCCTGCAGTCGCACAAGCCCGCGCTGGTGGACGGGGTCGGCTTCATCGTCGGCATCGACCGGTTCATGTCCGAGGCCCGCGCGCTGACGAACTTCGCCGGCAACGCCGTCGCCACCGTGGTGATCGGCACCTGGACCAAGGAGTTCGACGCCGCCCAGGCCCGGCGCGTCCTCGCCGGCGAGGACCCGTTCAACGAGGAGACCATGCTGGACGAGCACGGGCTCACCGACGAGCACGGGCCCGCCGGCAAGCCCGCTCCCGAGCCGAGGCCGGCCACGACCGAGACCGCGCCGGCCTAGAGACCGGCCGTCCAGCGTCAGGCGTCCCCGCTCCTGACGCTGGGCGGCCTTCAGGCCGTTTCGGGCCGCGGACGGCGCCGCCGCCGGCGGGGGCGCTCGGACACCGGGCGGAAGCGGATCACCACCGGCAGGTCGGGCATGCCGGTCGCGCGGCGGTAGCGTTCGACCGGGCCGGCGCCCAGCTCCCCGTACACCTCGCTCAGCAGGGTGTCGCCCGCGCAGGACACGTTCAGCCGGAGGCGCGGCTTGTTGGCCGTCCCCGTGAGGCGGACGCGGACGTCCTGGACGCCGGGCAGCCCGCGCACGTCCCGGTTCAGGACGTCCGCGGCGGCCCGGGCGCGACCGCGGGTCTCCGGGTCGAGGTCGGGCCACCAATGGTGAACGACGGCCCGCCCCTGGACGACCAGCCACAGCTGACCGGTCAGCGCCAGCAGCTCGGCGGCGCCCGCCAGGGCCGGCAGGAACCAGGCATGGTCCCCCGTGAACCGCCCCACCGCGGGGTCGAGCAGCGGCCTCCCCGACAGGGCGCCGAACGCGTCGAAGGCGCCGAGGCCCAGGGCGAGCGCGGACGCTCCCGCCAGCAGCAGCACCGTCCCGGTCGCCGCGATCCCGATCCGCATCTCAGTCCTTCCGCCAGCCGAGCCGGACGTCGACCGCCGGCCGGTGCATCGGCTCGATCCGGTCCAGGCGGGCGCCGATCGCGCGCTGCACCAGCTCCGCGCTGTTCGCCGGGTTGCGGTAGCAGGTCGTGGCCCGGACGACGAGGCCGCGCCGCAGGACGCCGAGGCCCCGGACCCGGGCGCGCTCGATGCCGGGGACGTCCAGCGCCGCGTCCGCGAGGGCCCGGCGCAGCGCGGCGCGTCCGATGACGCCCGCCAGCCGCGGGTCGTCGCCGGCGAGCGGTATCCCGCGCAGCCTGCCGGGCAGCGCGGCCAGCAGGAACGCGGTCCCGAGGGCGGCCACGCCGCCCGCCACCACGAGGACGTCGGGGTCGGCCCACGCGTAGCCGCGCAGGACGTCCACGACCGGGGCGACGCCCGGCACCGGGTGGACGGCGGATCCGAGCGCGGCGGCCAGCAGCTCGATCGCGGCGACCCCGCCGGACGCGGTCAGCAGCAGCGCCGCCGCGAACCCGGCGGACGCGCGCCGCGGCCGGAACTCGCGGACGGCGAGCCGCCGCGCCTGCTGCCTGCCCTGCGCCTCCTCGATCAGGTCCTTGACCAGCGTCTCGGCCATAGCCACCCCCGTGAGCCGTCGGCACGTCCGACATCGTCACCCATGGTGCGTCAAGGTCACGCGGAGTGAAACACGCCATGCCGACATCTAGCCCGTTCGCCGGGAGAAAACCGCAGGTCAGCGGAAGACGACCGTCCGGTCACCGTTGAGCAGCACGCGGTGCTCGGCATGCCAGCGGACGGCCCGCGCGAGCGCGAGGCACTCCACGTCGCGTCCCACGGCCACCAGCTCCGCCGGACTGTGGGTGTGGTCGACGCGCGCGACCTCCTGCTCGATGATCGGGCCCTCGTCGAGGTCGGCGGTGACGTAGTGCGCGGTCGCGCCGATCAGCTTGACGCCGCGCGCGTGCGCCTGGTGGTAGGGGCGGGCGCCCTTGAAGCTCGGCAGGAACGAGTGGTGGATGTTGATGATCGCGCCGGGCAGCTTGGCGCAGAAGTCGTCCGAGAGGATCTGCATGTACCGGGCGAGGACGACGAGGTCGGCGCGGTAGTGCTCGACCAGCGTGAGGATCTCCGCCTCCTGCGCGGGCCTGCCGCCGCTCCCGGCGGGCAGGTGGTGGTAGTCGATCCCGTACGACTGGGTGAGCGGCCGCAGGTCGGGGTGGTTGGACGCGACCGCGACGATGTCGATGTCGAGCAGCCCGGACCGCGTCCGGTACAGCAGGTCGTTCAGGCAGTGCCCGCCCTTCGACACCATGATCAGGACGCGCGGGCGCTCGGCCAGCGAGTGCAGCCGCCAGTCCAGCCCGAGCTCGGGGACGAGGGAGGCGAACGCGCCGCGCAGCTCGTCGGGGTCGGTGTCGGCGAGCGCCGCGAACTGCACCCGCATGAAGAACGTGCCGGACTCGCCGTCGCCGTACTGCTGGCTCTCCAGGATGTTGCACCCGCGCTCGGCAAGCAGTCCCGAGACGGCGGCGACGATGCCGGGCCGGTCGGGGCAGGACAGGGTCAGCACATGTTCGGTCACGGGTCTCACTTGCCTCGGTCCGGGAAACGGCAGCTCAGGACGGGTTTCTCCGAGCTTACGCGGCGCGGTCCCGGCGCGCCGCCGCCCGGCCGGAACGCGTCACGGTTTTCACGAGCGGGCCGCGGTCGAACTCGCTCCAGTGGACGATGTTCTGGTGGTCCCGCTCGGCGAAGCGGCGGAGCGGGCGGAAGTCGTAGGCGAACGACGCCGGCCCGAGAGGGAACGTCGTGGGCTCGGCCGCTTTCTCCTCGTGCGCGTTCTCGTAGTAGAAGCGGGCCGAGGACGCGGCGGTGTGGCGTTGATCCTGGCCTCCTCCGCGACCACGGGCCGGCGGGACGTTCGTCTACCAGTGAGTAGTTTGCGGTGTCCCGTTGAGGTTACTTTTGCCCTCATGCGGCGAATCGTGCTCGTGGCCCTGGCGGCGGTCCTCGTCCTCGCGGGCTGCACCGAGAAGCCCGGCGAGAAGGGCAAGGAGGGGGGACGTCCCGCGAAGGTGGACGGCATCTCCACCTCGGAGGGCACGCACAAGCAGAAGATCAAGGTCGGGACGCCCGGGCACCGCGAGTTCCTGCTGCACGTCCCGGCCAAGCTGGCGGACGGAAAGTGGGCGGACGGCAAGCCCGCCGACCCGCCCGCGCTCGTCATCGCGCTGCACGGCGGCCTGGCCAACATGGGCAAGATGGAGGACCTGACCGGGTTCGACGAGCTGTCGGACGAGCACGGCTTCCTCGCCGCCTACCCCGACGGGTTCATGACCACCTGGAACGCGGGCGACTGCTGCGGCGCGGCGAAGATCGGCGACATCGACGACGTCGGTTTCCTGACCAAGCTGATCGACAAGCTCACCGGCGCCGGGCTGGCCGACCCGAAGCGCGTCTACGTCACCGGGTTCTCCAACGGCGCCGGCATGGCGTACCGGATGGCCTGCGAGAAGCCGGACAAGGTGGCGGGGATCGGCGTCGTCGAGGGCGCCCTCGTGACCGAGTGCGACCCGGGCCGGCCGGTCTCGGCGATGATCTTCCATGGGACGGCGGACCGGAACGTCCCCTTCAACGGCGGCGGGGACCGCGACTTCAACGACAAGCGCCCGTTCCCGCCGGTTTCGAGGGCCGTCGACTTCTGGCGTAAGGTCGCGGGACTGCCGGAGCCGCGCAACCGGGTCAAGGCGCTGAGCGGCGACACCGACTGCGCGAGCACGGGCAAGGGCGACCGCGGCGTCGCGGTGGCGTTCTGCAAGATCAACGGCGGCACGCACCGGTGGCCGGACGAGGCCAGCGCGATGCTGTGGGACTTCTTCGCCGATCATCCGCGCCGTACGTGAGAGCTTTTCATATTCGGGCGGTAGGGTGGCCGTGTGACCAGCATGAGCCTCCGGGACCGCTATGACGCCGCGACCGCAGGGATCGAGGCGCCGTTCGCCGTCGTCGACCTGGCGGCCTTCCGCGCCAACGCCGCCGGCCTCGTCCGCCGCGCCGCGGGCAAGCCGATCCGGGTCGCGAGCAAGTCGGTGCGCTGCCGGGCGCTCCTGGAGGACGTCCTCGCCATGGACGGCTTCGCCGGGATCATGGCGTTCACCCTCCCCGAGGCGCTCTGGCTGGCCGAAGAGGGCGTCAGCGACGACATCCTCGTCGCCTACCCCACCGCCGACCGGACGGCGATCGCCGCGCTGGCCGCCGACGAGCGGGCCGCCCGCGCCGTCACGCTCATGGTCGACTCCGCCGAGCACCTCGACCTGATCGAGTCCGCCGCCGGCGACCGGAAGATCCGGGTCTGCATCGACATCGACGCCTCCTACCGCCCGCTCGGCGGCCGGGTCCGGATCGGCGCGCTGCGCTCCCCGCTGCGCACGCCCGCCGACGTCCGCGTCCTCGCCGAGCGGATCCTGAAGCGCCCCTCGCTCGACCTCGTCGGGCTGATGGCCTACGAGTCGCAGATCGCCGGCGTCGGCGACGTCCCGCCCGGCCGGCCCGCGCGGGGCCGCGTCATCCGCGCCATGCAGCGGCAGTCCCGGGCGGAGCTGGCCCGCCGGCGCGCCGCGATCGTCCGGGCCGTCCGGCAGCTGACCGACCTGGAGTTCGTCAACGGCGGCGGCACCGGCAGCGTGGAGAAGACCGCCGCCGAACGCGCCGTCACCGAGGTCGCGGCCGGCTCCGGCCTCTACCAGCCGCACCTGTTCGACCAGTACTCCAACTTCACCGGACGCCCCGCCGCGCTGTTCGCGCTGCCCGTCGTCCGCCGCCCGGCCCCCGGCGTCGCGACCTGCCTCGGCGGCGGCTACCTCGCGTCCGGCCCGGCCGACGCCGTCCGCCTCCCCCAGCCCTACCTGCCGACCGGCCTGTCCTACGACGGCAACGAGGGCGCCGGCGAGGTGCAGACCCCGCTGCTCGGCCGCGCCGCCGACCTCCTGGCCGTCGGCGACCGCGTCTGGTTCCGCCACACCAAGGCCGGGGAGCTCTGCGAACGCTTCGACGCCCTCCACCTCATCGAGGACGCCCACCACACTCGCACCGTCCCGACCTACCGAGGCGAAGGCCGCACGTTCCTGTAGGGCGTACGTTGGGAGCATGACGGATGCCCCCGTGATCAGTGTGCGTGGTGAGGCGGTGCTGGAGGCCGAGCCGGAGATCGCGCGGCTCTCGGTGCACGTCCAGTCGCAGGAGTCCGACCGGCGGACGGCCCTCGACCGGCTCACCGAGCGGAACCAGCGGTGCCTCGACCTGGTGAAGTCCTACGGCGAGGCCGTGGAGAAGCTGGAGACGGGCGGGCTGTCGATCATGCCGCTGCTGAAGTACCGGCGGCGGGAGGGCGACATCCGGGCCTACCGCGGGACCGTCTGGATCAAGATCACGGTCGCCGACTTCGCGGTGCTCGGCGAGCTGGTTGCGCGGCTGGGCGACCTGGAGCGCACCTACGTGAACGGGCCGGAGTGGGAGCTGCGGCGCGACAGCGAGGTGTACGAGCGGGCCGCGCGGCAGGCGGCGCACGAGGCGGTCGCGCGGGCGCGCGGCTACGCCGAGGCGCTCGGGTCGCGGCTCACCGGGCTGGTCGAGCTGTCGGACGAGGGGCTGAGCAACCGGGACTCCGGGGCGCCGGTCGCGCTCGCCGCCGGGTACGCGCGCGCCCCGGGCGGCGCGGCAGAGGAGCCCGAGCCGATCGACCTGGAGCCGGAGACGCAGATCGTCCGCGCCACCGTCGAGGCGCGGTTCACCGCGACGGCGCCCGACCTCGGCTGAACGGCCAGGGTTCCCGGCCCGTACTCCATGGTGTGGGAGGAACGGACTGCGGGGAGTACCGCGCCGGTCTCGGCGTCTACGCCATCGGGCGGCTGGCGGGCACCGAGGCGGACGAGCTGTCGGCGCACCTGGTCGGCTGCCCGCCGTGCCGCGCCGAGCTGGCCGAGCTGCGCGACGTCGCCGAGCTCCTCGCCCACTCCGCCCGGCAGTTGAGCGGGGCCTTCCAGCAGCGCGCCGTGCAGAAGCAGGCCAACCGGGCCCTGCAGAACCAGCCCCTGCAGAACCAGCCCGTGCAGAACCAGCCCGTGCAGAACCAGCCCGTGCAGAAGCAGGAAGGCGCCGGCCGCAGACCGCGGACCGGCGCCTCCAGGATGAACCTCAGCGGCGCCTGCGCTTACGGCGCCACAGGACCAGGGCGGTCACGGTGACGGCGGCGCCGACGCCCGCGAGCAGCAGCCGCTTGTCGAGCTGACCGCCCTCCTCCTCGTCCTTGGCGGGGTCGGACGGGCGGACCAGCGCGCCGATCGCCTTGGCGACGTGGTCCGCCTCCTCCCTCAGCCGCTCGGCGCCCCGCTGCGCGACGTGCTTGGGGTTGGCCCGGTCGGCGAGCTCGTCGATCGTGCGCGCCAGCTCATCACGGGCGCGCACTATCTCCCGTTCCAGCGCCTCCGGGTCGCGGCTACTGTCAGCCATGCCGTGTCCTTATCGTGTCGGGCGGACTCGCGTGCGGCGTACACCATGACGAGCCGAGCATGATCCGAACAGTGTCGCAGGTCTTCCCGGCGGACGCCCGCCGTACCCCAGCCGGTACCGTTGGAGCCACCATCCGAAGCGAAAGGCGGGACAGGGTGTCCGAGCGGCTGCAGCCGGGCGACGTCGCCCCCGAGTTCGAGCTTCCCGACGCCGGTGAGAACCAGGTGTCGCTGGCCTCGCTGCGGGGCAAGCGCGTGATCCTCTACTTCTACCCGGCGGCCATGACCCCCGGCTGCACGAAGGAGTCGGTCGACTTCGAGGGCAGCCTGCCCGCCCTGGAGGCCGCCGGCGTCACCGTCGTCGGCGTCTCCCCCGACAAGCCGGCGAAGCTCGCGAAGTTCCGGGAGAAGGAGGGGCTGACGTTCCCGCTCCTGTCCGACCCGGACGCGGAGGTCCTCCAGGCGTACGGCGCCTACGGGGAGAAGAAGCTGTACGGGAAGGTCGTCGTCGGCGTCATCCGGTCCACCTTCATCATCGACGCCGACGGGAAGATCGAGAAGGCGTACTACAACGTGAAGGCCACCGGGCACGTGGAGCGCCTGCGCCGCGACCTCGGCCTCTAGACGGAAACGCTCCGGCCCGCGCGGTGCGCGGGCCGGTGCGGGCGGGGGGATTCGAACCCCCACGGTGTCGCCACCAACAGGACCTAAACCTGCCGCGTATACCTGATTTCGCCACGCCCGCCGGTGCCTCGGCCAAGAAGGCGCGTTCAGCTTAGCGGCTGTTTCCGGGGGGTGTGGGGGGT
>NZ_SMKY01000034.1 GCF_004349235.1 Actinomadura darangshiensis
ACCCGATCCCGGCCCCCATCCCGGCCCCGGCCGAACCTCTCGCCGGCGCCCCGGACAAGCTGTTCGACCCCGCCGAGACCGAGCGGTTCCGGGAGCGGTGGCGGGAGGTGCAGTCGACGTTCGTCGACGACCCGGGCGAGTCCGTGCGCCGGGCGGACGACCTCGCGTCCGAGGCCGTCGACGCCCTCGGACGCGCGATCGCCGCGCACCGGCGGACGCTCACCGGGTCCCTGGAGAAGGGCGGCCCGGAGAAGGGCGGCCCGCCCGACACCGAGCGGCTCCGGCTGGCGCTGCGCGGCTACCGCGATCTGCTGGACCGCATCTTCGCCTCCTGAGCTCAGCCGAGCAGGAACGCGCTGACCGCTTCGCGCCCCTGCGTCCCGCGCTCACGGTTCTGGATGGAGTGGGAAGCCCCCTTCACCACGACGAGCCTGCCGCGCGGGGCGTAGCGAAGCGTCTCCCGCGCCCACTCCAGCGGCGTGGACAGGTCGTGGTCGCCGTTCACCAGCAGGACCGGGACGGACAGCTTCGCCCGGTGCGGCTCGGCGGTGTGCCGCGCCCACGGCCAGTGCAGGCATTCCTGGACGAACCCGTTGCCCACGGCGGTGTCGGCGGTGAATGGCCAGGTGGCCCGCGCCGGCAGGTGCTTGCGCGTCCGCTCCAGCGCGGCCTTGCGGAACGCGGGCGGGGTCTCCGACGTCCCCCACGGGAAGTGGCCGTCACCGCAGATGGTGGCGATGTGCAGGCCCGAGCTGTACTCGGCGATGTCCCCGCCGCCGGAGTCGAGCGCCTGGAGCAGCCGGTCGAGGTGCGCCGGATCCCCGTTCCTGGCGTCGTGGATCGCCGAGACCACGTCGCCCAGGCCCCCGAGAGCGCTTGCGTCCCGGTAGGACGGGTCGGCGAACTCGTAGCTCACCAGCATGTCCCAGATGAGGACGGCGTCGTCGCGGTGCCTGGCGAGCCAGGCCAGGTCCTCGGCCGGGTCGAATCCGCAGGCGGGCGCCGTCTCGCAGGCGTCCCGCAGGACGCGCGCGGTCGCGCGCTGGCCGGTGAGGTAGAGCATGTCGTCGTGCTGCGGATCGACGAACGGCAGCACGGAGTCGAGGACGAGCCTGTTCACGTTGCCCGGGTGGAGAGCGGCGTAGGTGGCGCCGGTCATGGTGCCGTAGGAGACGCCGTCCACCGTCCATTTCCGCACGCCGAGCGCTTGGCGCAGCAGGTCGAGGTCCCCGGCCGTCTGCTCGGTGGTGAAGTAGTGGCGCCGGTCGCCGAGAACGCCCGCGCACTCCTTGACCGCCGCGGGCGAGGGCGGCTCGATGTCGCTGCCGTCCACCTCCGCCTGCAGCCTCGGGCAGTCGATCGCGCCGAACTCGCCGGTGCCGCGCTGGTCGACCATGACGAACCGGTAGTTCGTCGCGAGCTCCGGCATCCGCTGCGAGATGCCGCCGATGAACGGGGCGCCGGGCTGGCCCGGGCCTCCGGTGAGGAACAGGAGGACGCCCTTGGGCGCGCCGGTGTTGCCGGCCGTCGCCACCTGGAGCTTCAGGGCGTCCTTCGCCCGCGGGCGGCGGTGGTCGAGGGGGACGGTCAGGAAGGAGCAGGTGAAGCCGGGCTCGTCCGCGCACGGGTGCGGGTCGGTGAGCTTCGGGCCGGACGGTCGCGCCGGCTCCGGCGCCTGGGGTGCCGCGGCCGCCGTCGCCCCGCCGGATGCGGCGAGCGCGAGGCCGAGGGCGAACACCGCTGTGAGACGTGATCGCATGGGGAGATCATCTCCCCGCCGGCGCCGCTTCGCCGGGATCTCGCCGGTACCGGTCAGGCGGGCAACCGCCGGCCCCGCCGTCCGGCCCGCCGGGGACCCTCGTCAGGAGGGGCGGCGAGGGTGAATACTGAATCCCGTTCGGTAACCCCGTGAGCGGAGGATCCAGGTGTCCGAGAACTTCTCGATGACCATCGGCGGCCAGGCCGTGACCGCGCCCGGCACCTTCGGCGTGATCGATCCGGCGACCGGCGAGGTGGCCGAGCAGGCGCCCGACGCGTCCAGGGAGCAGCTGGACGCGGCCATGGCCGCGGCGCAGGCCGCCTACCCGGAGTGGCGACGCGACGAGTCCGCGCGCCGCAAGGCGCTGCTCGCGGCGGCCGACGTCCTGTTCGCGAGATCGGAGGAGATCGGCCGGATCCTGACCCTGGAGCAGGGCAAACCACTGGCCGAGGGGACCATGGAGGTCGTCGGCGCCGGCGTGTGGCTGAAGTACTTCGCCGACCTGGAGCTGCCCCGCGAGGTCATCCAGGACGACGCGAACGCGCTGGTCGAGGTCGTCCGCCGCCCGATGGGCGTGGTCGCCGCGATCACCCCGTGGAACTACCCGCTGCTGCTGGCGATCTGGAAGCTCGCCCCCGCGCTGCTCGCGGGCAACACGATGGTGCTGAAGCCGTCGCCGTTCACGCCGCTGTCCAGCCTCAAGCTCGGCGAGGTGCTGCGCGACGTCCTGCCGCCCGGCGTGCTGAACGTCGTCACCGGCGGGGACGACCTCGGCGCCTGGATGACCGGGCACGACGTCCCGCGCAAGATCAGCTTCACCGGGAGCGTCGCGACCGGCAAGCGGGTCGCGGCCGCCGCGGCGCCCGACCTGAAGCGCGTCACGCTGGAGCTCGGCGGCAACGACCCGGCAATCCTGCTGGACGACGCCGACCCCGGCGCGGTCGCCGACCGGCTGTTCGGCGCCGCGTTCCAGAACAACGGCCAGGTGTGCTCGGCGATCAAGCGCGTCTACGTCCCGGAGTCGCTCTACGGGGACGTGGTGGACGCCCTCGCCGAGCGGGCCAGGGCCGCCAAGGTCGGCAACGGCCTGGAGGAGGGCGTCCAGTACGGGCCGATCAACAACAAGCCGCAGTACGAGCGGGTCGGCGCGCTGGTCGCGGAGGCGCTCGCCGGCGGCGCCCGCGCGGCGGCGGGCGGCAAGCCGATCGACGGGCCCGGCTACTTCTTCGAGCCGACGATCCTCGCCGACCTCGCCGACGGCGCCCGGATCGTGGACGAGGAGCAGTTCGGCCCGGCGCTGCCGATCGTCAAGTACACCGACCTGGACGACGCCCTCGCCCGCGCCAACGGCACCCACTTCGGGCTGTCCGGCTCGGTGTGGGGCGCCGACGCCGACCGGGCCGCCGAGGTCGCCGGGCGGCTGGAGTGCGGCACCGCCTGGGTCAACACGCACCTCGCGCTCGCCCCGCACCAGCCGTTCGGCGGGTTCAAGTGGAGCGGCGTCGGCGTCGAGAACGGGCCGTGGGGCCTGTACGGGTTCACCGAGCTCCAGGTGATCCACCGCTCGAAGAACTGAGGGATCCGGCGACAGGGGCCCGGCGGCCGGCCGCCGGGCCCTCCCCATTTCCGGCGCGTACTACATGAGCGGAAAGTCACGACTTCGAGTCCGGAAAGTGACATGGCCACTACTGGCGGTCGGTCCCCGGAATGGGACACTTCTGGACGAGGGGGCGTGGACCACCGCACCTACCGTGGAGGAGCCGGATGCACACCTGGGACGTCATGCGCCAGGACGACCTCGGCAACACGTTCCACGTCGCCGCGCACGACTCGCGGATCTCGGCCCTGGCGCAGGTCATGGTCATGGAGAGCGGCGTCCGCCACCGCCAGACGTACTGGGTGGACGGCCCGCCGGGACCGGCCGTCCGCAGCAACCGCGACCTGTACCTCGTGTTCCTGCATCTCGGCCAGGAGGCGCGGGCGGCATCCTGGTCGCTGTCGGCGTTCCTGCGCTCGCTCTGGAAGGTCAGCGCCCCGCTCGGCGGGCAGGAGCGGCTGGAGCCCGACGACGTCGCGGCGATGTTCGCCGCGGCGTCGACCACCCCGCCCGCCGCCTTCGACCCGGCGTGGAGCGCCAAGGACCTGTCCCTGCCCGGCGACGAGCCGGACGGCTACGCCGACTGGGAGCGGGTGCTGCTCTCCCAGATCGCCGACCTGGAGGACTTCCTGGCCGCTCCCCCGGGCCCGCAGGCCCGGTTCGGCGTGGACGCGCCCCGGCCGCCCGGCTCCGGGGGCCGCGCCACCCCGGCCCGCTGGTACAACTTCGACCCGGCGACGTACCTGGAGTGCGCGGTCGCCGGCAGCCTCGGCGGCTGGGACGCCGGCGACGGCGCCCGCGTGCCGCTGCCCACCGCCCCGGGCGAGGCGCCCGCCCGCTCCTACGTCCGCGCGATCACCACCATGAGCTGGACCGATCTGGCCCGCATCGCCGTCTGCGGGCAGATGTACGAGTAGCCGGTCCTGTCCGGCGCACGTGGTAGGACTGGAGCCATGGGCACGAGGCCGGTCGAGATCAGCGACCGGGGCGGCTGGTGGCTCGCGGAGGGGCGCCCGCACCCGGCGCTGCGCCCGTTCCTGGGCGCCTACCACGGCTACTGGGAGCCCGCGGTCGTCCCGACCCGGATGCGGACGCTGCCCACCCGCACCACCGTCGTGATCATCAACCTGGGTCCGCCGCTCTACCTGGAGGTGCCCGACCCCGGGGTGGGCCACCGCGAGTACGGCTCGTTCGTCGCGGGGATGCACGACGGCCACGGCATGTACCGCAGCCCGGGCGGGCAGCGCGGCATCCAGCTCGACATCACCCCGCTCGGCGCCTACAGCCTGCTCGGGGTCCCGATGGCGCACCTCACCAACGCCGCCGTCGAGCTGCCCGACCTGCTCGGCCCGGATGCGCGCCGGCTGGTCGAGCGGCTCGCCGGCGCCCCCTCGTGGAGCGCGCGCTTCGACGTCCTGGACGGCTTCCTGCTGCGCCGCCTCGACGCCGGTCCCGTTCCCGACCCGGAGGTGGCCAGGGCGTGGCGGCTGCTCGATGGCGACCCCGCGGTGCCGGTCGCCGACCTCGCCGCCGACGTCGGGTGGAGCCGCAAGCACCTGACCAACCGGTTCCGCGACCAGGCCGGGCTGCCGCCCAAGGTCATGGGGCGGGTGTTCCGCTTCCGGCGCGCCGTCGACCTGCTCACCGGCGGCGCCGGGTACGCCGAGGCCGCGTTCGCCTGCGGCTACTACGACCAGGCGCACCTCAACCGCGAGTTCCGCGCCCTGTCCGGCTGCACGCCGACCGAGCTGATCGGAGGCCAGCTGGACCAGCAGCGCGAGACCACCCTCCTCGAAGTCCCGGCCTGAGCCCCGCAAGGCGGACGCGGCCCGGGGGTGGACGCGGGCCGGGCACGGGGTGACGATCGGGACATGCCGCGCCTGATCCTGCTCGGTATCGGAACGACCCGCTCGTCGCCGCACGCCCCGGCCGGGCTGCTGGTCGAGTACGGCCACGCGCAGGTCGGGCTGGACGGCGGGCCCGGCTCGGAGCCGCCGGAGTTCTCCGCGGCCTGGCTGGTCCGCGACGAGCAAGGCCCCTGCCAGCCCGCCCGCCGCCGGATCGCCGCGGAGTGCGGCATGCCCGCGCCCGTCCGCGCGCCGTTCCGGCGCGGCGCCCTGCGCATCGAGCCGCTGCCGGTCCCGCATCCCGGCGGGGCGATGCACGGCTACCGGATCGCGGCCGGGCACCGGACGTGCGTGTGGGCGCCGGAGCTCGCCGAGCCGCCCGGCTGGGCGCGGGACGCCGACCTGATGTTCGCGGGCGTCCCCGGCGACGACGCGGAGGCGGCGGCCCGGGCGGCGCGGCGGCTCGGCGTGCTCCGGCTCGTGCTCGTCCGGCCGCCGTCGGCGGGGCGCGGCGAGGCGCCGCCGCACAGCGAATGGGGCGTCGCGGGCGACCTGTACCGGATGTGACGGCTCAGCCCTGGTGGACGCCGCCGCCCAGGTTCATGACGATGACGCCGACCACGATGATCACGGCGCCGGCGATGGCCACCGGCTTGACCGGCTCGTCGAACAGCAGGACCCCGCCGGCGAACGCCCCGATCGTGCCGAGCGCCGACCAGATCGCGTAGACCGGCCCGACGTTCAGCGACGTCAGCGCCCGCGCCATGAACACGAACGAGATCAGGTAGCCCGCCACGACGATGGCGATCGGCCCGGCCTTGGTGAACCCGTCGGAGGCGCGCATCGCCAGCGTCGCCGTGACCTCGAACGCGATCGCGAAGGCGAGCAGCACGAACGGCATCAGCTGCCCACTCCGTACTCGGCGGCGATCGCCTCGAAGACCTTCATGTCCGCCTCGAACGGCGTGCCGGGGCGGGGCCAGTGCAGCGCGATCTCGGTGATGCCGAGTTCCGCGTAGCGGCCCGCGAGGTCGGCGAACGCGCCGGGCGACTCGAGCCAGGGCTCCTCGCTGAAGCCCGTCATCAGGATGAGGTCGCCGATCCGGCGCCCCTCCGCCTCGCACGCGGCGTGCAGGGCGTCCAGCCGGGAGCGGACGACCTCCTGCGGCCTGCGTCCCGGGGCGTGGCCGCTGGTCACCCATCCGGTGCCGTGCCGGGCCGCGACCCGCATCCCGCGCGGCCCGTTCCCCGCGATGACGAACGGCACGCGCGGACGCTGCACGCAGCCGGGCTCCTCGACGACCTCCCGCGCGGTGTAGTACGTCCCCTCGTAGGACGTCTCCGCCTCGGTGAGCAGCCGGTCGAGCAGGCCGACCCACTCGGCGAACCGGGAGGCGCGCTCGTCCGGGCTCCAGTCGCCCCCGCCGAGGACGCCCGCGTCGGAGTCGCGGTGCGTACCGCCCGAGCCGATGCCGATGGACAGCCGCCCGCCGCTCACATGGTCGATCGTCTTGATCGCGTGCGCGGCCGGGACCGGATGCCGGAAGTTCGGCGAGGTCACCAGCGTGCCGATCCGCACCCGGGAGGTGACGGCGGCGGCCGCGGCCAACGTCGTGTACGCGTCGTACCAGGGCGTCGTGCCGTGCCAGGCGATGTGGTCGTACACCCAGGCGTGCCGGAACCCGAGGTCCTCGGCGCGCCGCCACAGCTCCCCGGCCTCCGGCCAGGACTGCATGGGCCACATGACGGTGCCGATCCTCGGTGTGGTCACCGGCTCCTCCGTTCTCCTCCGGGCGTCCCGGGGCGGGACGTCCCCAATAGATCATGACGTGGCGCGGGCCAGCCACCGGTGCAGGGCCCACCACCAGTTCGCTGTGCGGGACACCGCCGCGCCGTCCGCCGGGTCGAGCAGCGGCCGCCCGGCCAGCTCCTGGAAGCGGCGGATCCGGTACTTCACGGTGTTGCCGTGGACGTGCAGCGCCGCGGCGGTCGGCTCGATCCGGCCGCCGTGGTCGAGGTAGGCCAGGGCGGTCTCGGCCAGCTCCAGGTGGAAGGGCTCGTCCGGGTCGAGGCCGGGCAGCAGCGCGCCGGCGAGGAGGCCGCCCAGCTCCGGCTCGGCCCCGGTGACGGTGAGCAGGGCGAGGCCGGCGAGGTCGCGCATCCCGGTGAGCCCGGCGCCCGCGCCCGCCCGCAGCGCCCGCCGGCCGAGCGCGTACATCGGGGCGACGTCCCCGGGGCGGGCGGGCGGCGCCGCCACCATCAGCGGGCCGGGCGGCGGCGCGTCCGGGAGCCGGGCGACCAGCGCCGCGAACCGCCCGTCGACCAGCCCGCACAGGCCCGGCCCGGCGGCGGTGAGCCCCGCCTCCAGCCGCGCCGCCACCGCCGGGTCGCTCACCTCGGACACCACGCAGTGGTACGAGGCGGACGGGTCGAGCGGGGCGAGGACGGGGACGCTCTCGCCGTGCAGCAGCTGCCGGAGCATCTGGACGCGGCCCTCGCGGACGGTCCGCGCCAGCTCCAGCTCGGCGACCCGGTGGGCGTGCACCATCCGGTGGACGAGCGCGGTGGTGATCTCGTCGATGCGGGTCACGCCGTCCAGCAGCGCCGCGTCCGGGACGCCCAGCCGGCGGCCGTCGGCGATCAGCGTCCGGACCAGGTGGGCGCGGCCCGCCTGGAAGCCGTCCAGGAACGCCGCGACCGGCACCCCCTGGCGGGCCCGGTCCGAGCCGAGCCGCTCCGCCGCCGCGAGGACCTCCTCGCCCGGCCCGCCGTCCTCCAGCGCGGCGAGCACCCCGCGGACGAGCGCGCGGGTGTGCCGCCGGGTCTCCTCCTCGGGCAGCGCCGCCACCAGCTCCGACCTGCTCCGGGCGGCACGGACCGTCGCCTCCAGCAGCACCGGGTCGTCGCTGTGCTCGATCAGCAACCGCAGGAAGCGGTCGCCCGCGCTGGGCTCCATCCCCACATTCTGGGCCCTGGTTGTCCCGGCGGGACAACCAGGTGTGCGCGGCTTGCGCCGGTGCGGGCTAGCCGCGGGCCCGGCCGATGGTGTTCGGTGGGAGGAAGACGAGTACGAGGAGTGCCCCGATGTCCGACGAGGAAGAGTTCCTGGACAAGCTGCCGACCGACCTGATCTTCCGGCTGCCGCCCACGTTCGACGACGTCGCGGACGAGCGCCGGCACCGCAAGGAGCGCCTGGCCGCCGCGCTGCGCGTCTTCGGCAAGTTCGGGTTCGAGGAGGGCGTGGCCGGCCACATCACCGCCCGCGACCCCGAGCGCACCGACCACTTCTGGGTCAACCCGTTCGGCATGTCGTTCAAGCACATCAAGGTCAGCGACCTGATCCTGGTGAACCACGAGGGCAAGGTCGTCGAGGGCCGCTACCCGGTCAACGAGGCCGCGTTCGCGATCCACTCGCAGGTGCACCAGGCCCGCCCGGACGTGGTGGCCGCCGCGCACAGCCACTCCACCCACGGGCGGGCGATCTCGGCGCTCGGCCGGAAGCTGGAGCCGATCACCCAGGACGTGTGCGCGTTCTACCAGGACCACGGCCTGTTCGACGACTACACCGGCGTCGTGACCGACCTGGAGGAGGGCAAGCGCATCGCCGCCGCGCTCGGTGAGACCAAGGCGGTCATCCTGCGCAACCACGGGCTGCTGACGGTCGGCGACACCGTGGACGCCGCCGCCTGGTGGTTCATCACGATGGAGCGCTCGTGCCAGGTGCAGCTCCTCGCGAAGGCCGCGGGGCAGGTCGTCCCGATCGAGCACGACAACGCCGTCCTCACCCACGAGCAGATCGGCAACGACCTGGTCGGCTGGATCAACTACCAGCCCCTCTACGACCAGATCACCCGCGAGCAGCCCGACCTGTTCGAGTAATCTCCCGGCCATGGACGCTCTGCACCCGCGGCTTCTGGTGGACGACTTCGGCGCCTGCGCCCGCTTCTACGAGGCGGCGCTGCGCGCGCTGCTCGGGATCGAGCCGGTCAAGCTGATCCCCGAGGCCGAGTACGCGAACTGGGACCTGAAGGGCGAGGGCGTCCTGGTGCTGATGGGACGGGCCCGGATGGCGGAGGCCGTCGGCACCGCGGAGCTGCCCGCACCGTCCGGGCAGGACGGCTCGATGCTCGTTTTCCGCGTGGACGACGTGGACGCCTCGTGCGGGACGCTCCGCGGGCTCGGCGCCGTGCAGGTCGCCGAGCCGCGGGACCGTCCCGAGTGGGGGCCGGGGCTGCGCACCGCCCACCTGCGCGACCCCGGCGGCAACCTCCTCGAGCTGCAGTCCTACTGATCGGGCTCGTCGGCCGCCGGCTCGGTGAGCGGGAGGAGCACCTGGAAGCGGGTGTCGCCGGGCAGCGACTCCACCCGGATGTCGCCGCCGTGCCGGTCGGCGACGATGCGCCAGGAGATGTCGAGGCCGAGGCCGGTGCCCTGCCCCACCGGCTTGGTCGTGAAGAACGGCGTGAAGATCCGGTCCAGGTTCTCCTCCGGGATGCCCACCCCCGTGTCACCGATCTCCACCAGTGCGCTGTCGTTCTCCCGCGCCGTGCGGATCGTGAGCGTGCCCGAGCCCTGCATCGCGTACAGCGCGTTCACGATCAGGTTCGTCCACACCTGGTTCAGCTCGGCCGCGTAGACCGGCACGGGCGGCAGCGTCTCGTCGTACACGGTCTTCACCGTCACGCCCTCGCCGAACTTGCGCTTCAGCATGGTGAGCGTGCTGTCCAGCAGCTCGCGCAGGTCGATCTGCCGGTAGGGGGCGCGGTCGAGCTGGGAGTACTGCCGGGCGGAGTCGAGCAGCGCGGTGATGCGGCCCACCGCCTCGGAGATCTCCGCCTGGAGCTGGGTCACCTCCATCACCTCGGCGAGCCAGCGCATCGCCGCGGGCAGGTGCTCGCCCGCCGCCCGTTCGACCTCCCCGGCCTGCTCGATCCCGATCCCCGAGGCGACCAGTCCGGGCGCGAGGTCCCATGCCTCGCCGACGCCGTGCTCCTCCAGCCAGTCGCCCAGCTCGTCCTCGGCGTCGCTGACCTCCAGCGGGCTGCGGCGGCCGCCCGGCGCGGCGGGAAGAGCCGGCCGCAGCGAGACCAGCGCGCTCAGGTGGGTGCAGTCGACGCCCTGCGCGGCGAGGTCGGCGAGGCTCTGCTGGGCGCGGATCAGCCGCTCGCCGAGCTCGGCGCTCGCCCGCGCGGCCGCCGCCGCCGGGTTGTTCAGCTCGTGGGTGAGCCCCGCGGTGATCGTGCCGAGCGCGGTGAGGCGCTCGCGCTGGTCGACGACCCGCCGCGCGGTGGTCATCCCGAAGAAGCTGCCCTCCAGCAGGTGGGTGGCCATCGGGAACCACTTGCGGACGGCCTTGGCGAACTTGCGGGCCGGCAGCACGAAGAGCCTGGCGGGCCGCGTCGCCCGCAGCGTGTGCTGGTACCGCTGCTCGATCTTGTCGCCCAGGTACGCCTGCACGGCCCCGCCGTAGGTGCCCGGACGGTCGGTCCGGCTGACCTCGACCGAGTGGCCCCGCACGTTCTGCGTCATGACCATCTCGCCGTCCAGCAGCACGTAGAAGAACTCGGCCGGCTCGCCCTGGGCGCAGATGATGCCGTCGGCCGGGTACTCCGCGACCGACCCGCACAGCGACAGGAAGGCGAGCTTGTCGTCGTCGAGGTCCTCGAAGAGGAACAGCTCCTGCAGTTCCTCGGGTGAGATGGTCGTCATGCCTGCTCCAGGTAGCGATGCACAAGGGCCACGGCCATGGCGCCGTCGCCGACCGCCGAGGCGACCCGCTTCATCGACTCCGAGCGGACGTCGCCCGCGGCGAACACGCCGGGGACGTTGGTCTCCAGGTGGTAGGGCTGGCGGGCGAGCGGCCAGCCGGCGGGGCGCCGCCCGCCGGCGACCAGGTCCGGGCCCGTCAGGACGTAGCCGCGCGCGTCGCGTTCGACGAGGCCGTCCAGCCAGCCCGTGCCGGGCTCGGCGCCGATGAACACGAACAGCCAGTGCGCGTCGATGGTCTTCTTCCCGCCCGCCCAGGCGAACGTGAGCCGCTCCAGCCGGTCGGTGCCCTCCGCGGCGCACACCGTCTTGCCGGTGTGCACCTCGATGTTGGGCGTCGCGGCGATCTGCTCGATCAGGTAGTGCGACATCGACTTCTCCAGGCCGTCCGCCCGGACGATGATGTGCACCTTCCTGGCGTACCGGGCCAGGTACACGGCGGCCTGCCCGGCGGAGTTGGCGCCGCCGACGACGGCGACCTCCTCGTCCGCGCAGGACGGCGCCTCGGTCAGCGCCGCCCCGTAGAAGACGCCGCGCCCGACGAAGTCGTCCACGCCCTCCGCGACGAGGCGGCGGTAGGAGACGCCGCTGGCGAGGATCACGGCGTGCGCGGCGATCTCCGTGCCGTCCGACAGCCGCGCCACCCGGGCCGTGCCGCGCGACTCCAGCCCGACGACCTCGCCGGCCTGCAGCAGCTCGGCGCCGAACCGGTCGGCCTGCCGGCGGGCCCGCTCGGCCAGCTGCGACCCGCTCACCCCGTCGGGGAAGCCGAGGTAGTTCTCGATGCGGGAGCTCTGCCCGGCCTGGCCGCCGAGGGCGCGGCGCTCCACCACGACCGTCCGCAGGCCCTCGGACGCGCCGTACACGGCCGCGCCGAGGCCGGACGGGCCGCCCCCGACCACGATCAGGTCGTAGAAGCCGGTGGACGGGGTGCTCGGCAGCCCGACCGCGGCGGCCAGCTCGGCGTCGGACGGCGCGGACAGCGCCGTCCCGTCCGCGGTGACCACCAGCGGAAGCTCGGGCTCCCCGGCGGCGGCGACCAGCTCGGCGCCGTCCGGGTCGGAGTCCATCAGCCAGGTGTAGGGCATCTGGTGGCGGGCGAGGAAGTCGCGGACCTCGTAGCAGCGCGACGACCAGCGGTGCCCGACGACCCGCAGCTCGCGGGGCGGGTCCCGGTCGGTGCGGGCCCACACGTCCAGCAGGTTGTCGATCACCGGGTAGAACTTCTCCTCCGGCGGGTCCCACGGCTTGAGGAGGTAGTGGTCGAGGTCCACGTCGTTGATCGCGCGGATCGCGGCGTCGGTCTCGGCGTAGGCGGTGAGCAGGACCCGGCGGGCGTACGGGAACACGTCCATGGCGTGCTCCAGGAACTCCACGCCGTCCATCTCCGGCATCCGGTGGTCGGCGAGGAGGACGGCCGTGTCCTCGCCGCGCAGCCGCAGCTCGCTCAGCGCGTCCAGGGCCTGCCGGCCCGACTCGGCGCGCACGATCCGGTACGACTCGGCGTACCTGCGGCGCAGGTCGCGCGCCACGGCCCGGGACACGCCCGGGTCGTCGTCGACCGTCAGCAGCACTGGCTTCGGCAACACGTCCCCCTAGATCCGGCACATCCCCGGACGAAAGCCTACGTCGATCCTGCCCGTTCGCGCCGCACCCGATGCGCCGGACACCGGACCCGCCGCCCGGCCGCCGCCGCCCCATCGGTCATGATCGGGGCATGGACCTGCGTGTTGCGCTGATCGGATACGGCACCGGCGGCTCGGTTTTCCACGCCCCGCTGATCTCCTCGGTGCCGGGGATGCGGCTGGCCGCGGTCGTGACGGGCGCCCCGGAACGGCAGCGCGCCGTGCGGGAGCGCTACCCGGAGGCGGAGGTGGTCGACGGCGCCGACCGGCTGTGGGGGGCGCCGGGCGGCTACGACCTCGTCGTCGTCACCGCGCCGAACCGGCAGCACGTCCCGCTGGCCCGGACGGCGCTGACCGCGGGCGTCCCGGTGGTCGTGGACAAGCCGGTCGCGGCCTCGGCGGCGGACGCCCGGTCGCTGGCGGCGCTGAGCGCCGTCCGGGGCCTGCCGGTGTTCCCGTTCCACAACCGCCGCTGGGACGGCGACTACCAGACGGTGGGGCGGCTCGTGGACGCCGGCGCGCTCGGCGGCGTCCAGCGCCTGGAGTCCCGGTTCGAGCGCTGGCGGCCGGAGGTGAAGGAGAGCTGGAAGGAGAGCGCCGACCCGCGCGACGCGGGCGGCATCCTGTTCGACCTCGGCTCCCACCTCGTCGACCAGGCGGTCGCCCTGCTCGGCCGCCCGGCCCGCGTCCACGCCGAGATCGACACCCGCCGCGGCGGCGCCGTCGCCCCCGACGACGTGTTCCTGGCCCTCTCCCACCCGGGCGGCGCCCGCTCCCACCTGTGGATGAGCGCGACCTCCGCGCAGCCCGGCCCGCGCTTCCGCGTCCTCGGCGGCCGCGCGGCCTACACGGTCTCGGGCATGGACGTGCAGGAGGCGCAGCTCCACGAGGGCCTGACCCCGAAGGACCCCGGCTACGGCATCGCCCCGCCGGAGTCGTACGGCCTGCTCGGCACCCCTGGCCACCAGACCCCGGAACCGACCGCCCCAGGCGCCTACCACGAGTTCTACGCGAGCGTCCTGCGCACCCTGCGGGACGGCGCTCCCCCGCCGGTCACCCTCGCGGACGCGATCACCGGCCTCGAGGTGATCGAGGCGGCCAACCGCTCCGCCCGCGAAGGCACCGCCGTCGACCTGCCCGATCAGTAGCGCAGGTCGGCGAACACGCCGTAGTGGTCGGACGGGACGACCCCGTCCACCGGACGGTCGCCCAGCAGCCCGCACCGGACGGGATGGCCGGCGCCGCCCGCGCGCGGCCACGCCGAGAAGACGTAGTCGATGCGGCGGTCCGGCCACAGCACCGGCTCCGTCCACGGGTTGGCGCCGCTCCAGGTGTACCCGGGGGTGCCGTCGCCGGCCGTCTCCCAGGCGTCGTAGAACACCACGCCGGGCGCGCTGACGGCGGCGCGGCCGGTGAGCATGCGGATCTCGTCGGAGTCCGGGTCGGCGTTGAAGTCCCCTGCCACCACGACCGGCGCGTCCCTGCCGGTGGTCTCGCGCACGTAGGCGCCGAGGGCGCGGACCTGCTCCTGCCGCTGCGCGCTGTGGCCCAGCTTCCACCCGAGCGCGGCCCCGAACAGCTGGAGCGCCCCGCGCGGCCCGTCCACCCGGGCGTGCACGGCGAGACCGCCGTCGGCCCCGGTCCGATCGCCCAGCCGCCGCTCGCCCACCCGGCCGAGGGGCCAGCGGGACAGCAGGGCGATTCCGGACCGGCCGCCCGCCGGCGCCCGGGACTCCCCGCCCCGGAACACGGTGTGCGGCAGGCCGAGCGCCCCGCCGAGCCGTGCCGCCTGCGCGGCGTCGTCGTCCTCCCATGCCTCGACCAGGACGACGGCGTCGGGGGCGGCCTCCCGGAGCACCGCGAGGATCGCCTTCTCGCGGTCCTCCCAGGGGCCGTAGCGGTCCCAGACGTTCCAGGCCGCGACCCGGGCGGTGCTCTCGATCAGGGGGCCGTACGGGCGCTCGATGTCGTGGGGCACTCCGTCAGAGTACGGAGACGTGGACGTGGTCGAAGTGGTTCTGGGTGACGCTGCCGCGGTCCTCCATCGCGCGCCAGCCGCCGCTGCCGCGCATGTCGTAGATCCGCTGCTTCCAGATGACGTACTTGACGCCGAGGCGTGAGGCGTTGTCGATCACGTACTGGGCGACGCGGTCGCCGTGCGCCTGCGCGGAGGAGCTCGGCATCTTGCCGCCGGTGCTCTCCATGAAGTCGCAGGCGGTGCCGGAGCCGTGGTCCTGCGGGTCGCCGGGGCGCGAGCAGCCGATGGTGGGGAACGGGCCGAACTTGCCGTCGATCTCCAGCAGGACCGTGCGCATCCGCGAGGTCATCGAGTTGCCGACGATCGGGGACTTGGTGCCGCTCACCCCGTCGGGGCGGCCGCCGCCCGAGACGCTCGTGCGGGTCACCTCGGGCTTGTACTTGGCGAGCAGCTTCTTGACGCGGGAGCGCTGGCCCTCCAGGTCCTCGATCTGCTTCTTGACCTCGTCCAGCTTCTTCGCCGCCGTCTCCTGCGACCGCGCGGCCTTGGTGTTGAGCGCCTGCAGGTTCTGGATGCGGCGGCCGTTGTTGCGGGCGATGTGCTCCAGGACCGCGGCGTCGCGCACCGCGGCCGACGGCTCGGACGAGGACACCATCGGGATGACGTCGAGGCGGCCGGTCATGTAGGTGGACGAGGCGATCCGGGCCACGGCGGCGCGGGCGGTGCCGTAGTCCTTGCCGGCCTTGGCCGCGTCGGCGCCGGCGCGCTCGGCGGCCTTCTTCGCCTCTTCGAGGGAGACCAGTTCGCCCCGGTAGTCCTTGGACAGCTTCTCGGAGCGCTTCTTGAGCTCCGCGTACTTCTTCTTCAGGTCCTTCGGCTCCTGCGGGAGGCCCGCGGCGCTCCCGGACGCCGGCGGCAGGGCCGCCGAGACGCCCGCCACGAGGGCGAGCGCGGCGAGGCGTCTGGCCGCCTTGCGCCCGCGCGGGGGGCGGGGCGTCCGGCCGGGGGGATCGAGGGCCGCCACAGATCTCTCCTTGATAACAAAGCTCAAGATTGGCGGCACGCTACCACAAGCGCCCATTTCGTCTCATCTGCTTCACAAAACACACAGAGTCACACGCGAGCTACCGAAGGGCCGCGACGCCACACGCCTGAGGGGCCGGACCGCTCGCTGCGGTCCGGCCCCTCACCCGTCGCGCCGGGATGCGCCGGCATTCCCCGTCAGGGCCCGACGAGCTCCTCCCAGCGCGGCACCCGCGGCTTCGACAGCAGCCGCAGGCCGGCCTCGGAGACCGTCCGGTCGCCCTTGCGGTTGTTGCACCGGCCGCACGCCAGGACGGTGTTCTCCCACGTGTCGCCGCCGCCGCGCGACTGCGGGTGGACGTGGTCGATCGTGTTGCCGCGCTTGCCGCAGTAGCAGCAGGTGCCCCGGTCGCGCAGGTAGACGCCGCGCTTGCTCCACGGCGGGCGCCGGCCGTGCCGCCAGCGCATCGCGACGTAGCGGACGAGCCGCAGGACCCGCGGCACGGGGAAGGACCCGAACGTGCGGCCCTCCTCGACCTCCTCGACGACCGCCACCTCGCGCACCAGCATGCGGATGGCGTGCCGCAGATCCACCCTTTGCAGGGGCTCGTACGACGCGTTCAGGACGAGCACGTTCACCGGACCACCTCCCTCGCCCGTGCCGCTCCCCCACCAGGATTCGAACCTGGATTTCCGCATTAACGGTGCGGCGCTCTTCCGTTGAACCACAGGGAAATGCTTCGGCAATTCTCCGCCTTCCGGGCATTTCCCGGAAGACCTCCATAAGAGTGCCGATCAACGGGCACCGGGGGCAACGTGTTTTCGGGCCGAGGGCCGGAGCCGGAGCCGGACCAGGATGGGCAGCCGGGCGGGATCAGGGGGCAGGGAACGGGAGGGCGCCGGCGCCGGCCTGGTATTCCAGCGACTCCCGCTCGACTCGGAAGCCGAGCTCCTCGTTGACGGCCAGCATGTGGGCATTGTCGCCGGAATTGTCCGTTTCGATCTCCCGCACCTCGGGCCGCTGCTCCGCCAGCCAGCGCAGCATCTCCGCCTTCACCCAGATGCCGAGCCGCCTGCCGCGGTGCTCGGGCGCGACGGCCGTGTCGTACTGCGCCGCCCGGCCCGCGGCCCCGGCCGGCACCACGACCTCGGTGAACCCGGCGACGACGGTGCCGGACAGCGCGGCGACGGTGTACAGGTCGTCGCCGCGCTTGGCGACGATCTCGGCCATCTCGCGGACGCGGTGCGCGTCCCACGGCGTCCCCTCGTACTCGGCGAAGTCGGCCATGGCGTGCTTGGCGCGGGCGAGGGCGGAGGCGTGCTCGTCCGGCACCGCGCCGCGCCAGCGGGCGAGGCGGTACCCGGCGGGCGCCGCGGCCAGCAGCCGGGCGACGCGGCCGGCCGGGACGTCGTCCAGCCGCAGCAGGAGGCCCCGCAGCGTCAGGACGCACTCGAAGCCGTGCGACTCCAGGAACGGGACGGCCGGGGTGCCCGCGAGCACCTGCGTGATCACGCTGGTGCGCCCGTCGGCGCGCAGCCCCTCGGCCGCGGCGGCGAGGAGCCGGCCGCCGAGGCCGCGCCGCCGGTGCTCCGGGCGCACCTGGATGTCGATCTCGCCGGGGCGGTCGGCGCCCGGTTCGCCGGGCAGCCGCAGCGCCGCCACGCCGAGCAGCCCGCCCCCGGCGCCGCCGGGCACCGCCCACAGCCGCAGCCGCCCGCCGGGCTCGGCGCCGAGCAGCCGCCGCGCCGTCCGCTCCGGGTCGGGCGCGGGCTCCCCGCCCGGGTCGGCGGCGTGGACCGCGGCCAGCACGCCGTGCCACTCCCGGATCTGCGCGTCCGGCGGATCATCGAGCGCGATGACGTCCATCCGACTTTTGTACCCGATCCCCGTCCGCCGCGACCGGGACCCCGGCCAACCCGTGGTTTCGGACACCGCCAAACCGGGTTTCAGCGGTCCCGCGAGAACGCCTCCAGGATGCGCTCGGCCGCGAGCGCGGGCGTCAGGGTGCCGTCCGCGACCTCCCGCTCCAGTTCCGGCGCCATCTTCCGGACGCCGGGGTGCCCGTGCAGGTCGGAGAGCAGCCGCTCGCGGACCATCGCCCACGTCCAGCCGACCTGCTGGCGGCGCCGGCGGGTCTCCAGCTCGCCGGTCTCGCGGAGCCGGTCCTGGTGCTCGACGAGCCGGGCCCACACCTTGTCCAGCCCGGTGCCCTCCTTGGCACTGCAGGTCAGGACGGGGGTGTCCCGGACGCGTTCGTCGCTTCGCAGCAGCCGCAGCGCCCCGGACAGCTCGCGGGCGGCGCGCTTGGCCTCCATCTGGTGCTCGCCGTCGGCCTTGTTGACGGCGATGACGTCGGCCAGCTCCAGCACGCCCTTCTTGATCCCCTGGAGCTGGTCGCCGGTGCGGGCGAGGGTGAGGAACAGGAAGGAGTCGACCATCTCGGCGACGGTCGTCTCGGACTGCCCGACCCCGACCGTCTCGACGAGGACGACGTCGTACCCGGCCGCCTCCATGACCACCATCGCCTCGCGGGTGGCCTTGGCGACGCCGCCGAGCGTCCCGGTCGTGGGCGAGGGCCGGATGAACGCGTGCGGGTCGGCGGCGAGGTGCTGCATGCGGGTCTTGTCGCCGAGGATGCTGCCGCCCGTCCGGGTCGAGGACGGGTCGACGGCGAGCACCGCGACCTTGTGCCCCTCGCCCGTCAGCCGGGTGCCGAGCGTGTCGATGAACGTGGACTTGCCGACGCCGGGCACGCCGGTGATGCCGACGCGGCGGGCGTTCCCGGCGCGCGGGGTCAGCTCGACCAGCAGCTTCTGCGCCAGCTCGCGGTGGTCGGGCCGGGTCGACTCCACCAGCGTGATCGCGCGCGCGATCCAGGCCCGCGACCCGTCCCGCACGCCGGCCGCGTAGTCGCCCAGCCCGTGCCTCACCGGGGCGCGTGCCCGAGCTTGCCGGTCAGCTCGTCCAGCAGGCCGATCGCCGCGTCCGCGAGGACGGTGCCGGGCGGGAAGATCGCCGAGGCGCCGGCGGCGCGCAGCTCCGCGAAGTCCCCGGGCGGGATGACCCCGCCGACGACGATCATGATGTCGTCGCGGCCGAGCGCGGCCAGCTCCTCGCGCAGCGCGGGCACCAGCGTGAGGTGGCCGGCGGCGAGGGAGTTGACGCCGACGATGTGCACGTCGGCCTCGACGGCCTGCCGGGCGACCTCGCCGGGGGTCTGGAACAGCGGGCCCACGTCGACGTCGAAGCCGAGGTCGGCGAACCCGGTCGCGATCACCTTCTGGCCGCGGTCGTGGCCGTCCTGCCCCATCTTGGCGACGAGGATGCGGGGGCGGCGGCCCTCGGCGTCCTCGAACGCGGCGGTCGCCGCGCGCGCCTTCTCGATGCTCGTCACCTGCCCCGCCTCTTCGCGATACACACCGGAGATCGTACGGATCTGCGCCGCGTGCCGCCCGTACGCCTTCTCCAGGGCGTCGGAGATCTCGCCGACGGTGGCCTTGGCGCGGGCCGCGCCGATGGCGAGCGCGAGGAGGTTGTGCTCCGGCCCGGACCCGCGGGTGCCGTCCTCGGCGGCCCCGGCGGCGCGGGTCAGCGCGTCCAGCGCCGACCTCGCCGCGGTCTCGTCGCGCTCCTCGCGCAGCCGGCGCAGCTTGTCGATCTGCTGCGCGCGGACGGACGCGTTGTCGACCTTGAGGACCTCGATCTCCTGCTCGGCGTCCGGCCGGTACTTGTTGACGCCGATGACGGGCTGGCGGCCGGAGTCGATGCGGGCCTGGGTGCGGGCGGCGGCCTCCTCGATGCGCAGCTTCGGCAGCCCCTCGTCGATCGCCTTGGCCATGCCCCCGGCCTGCTCGACCTCGGTGATGTGGCCCCAGGCCCGGCGGGCGAGGTCGTAGGTGAGCCGCTCCACGTAGGCGCTGCCGCCCCACGGGTCGATCGTGCGGGTCGTCCCGGACTCCTGCTGGAGGAGCAGCTGGGTGTTGCGGGCGATGCGGGCGGAGAAGTCGGTCGGCAGGGCGAGGGCCTCGTCCAGCGCGTTGGTGTGCAGCGACTGGGTGTGGCCCTGGGTGGCCGCCATGGCCTCGATGCAGGTGCGAGCGACGTTGTTGTAGACGTCCTGGGCGGTCAACGACCAGCCGGACGTCTGCGAGTGCGTCCGCAGCGACAGCGACTTGGGGTTCTGCGGCCCGAACGTCTTCACCAGCCGCGCCCACAGCAGCCGGGCGGCGCGGAGCTTGGCGACCTCCATGAAGAAGTTCATGCCGATCGCCCAGAAGAACGACAGGCGGGGCGCGAACGCGTCGATGTCCAGGCCGGCGTCGCGCCCGGCGCGGATGTACTCGACGCCGTCGGCGAGCGTGTAGGCCAGCTCCAGGTCGGCGGTGGCCCCGGCCTCCTGGATGTGGTAGCCGGAGATCGAGATGGAGTTGTACTTCGGCATCCGCTGCGAGGTGTACGCGAAGATGTCGGAGATGATCCGCATCGACGGCTGCGGCGGGTAGATGTAGGTGTTGCGGACCATGAACTCCTTGAGGATGTCGTTCTGGATGGTCCCCGCGAGGGCCTCCGGCTGCACCCCCTGCTCCTCCGCCGCGGCGATGTAGAGCGCCAGGACCGGCAGCACGGCACCGTTCATGGTCATCGACACGCTCATCTTGTCGAGCGGGATGCCGTCGAAGAGCCGGCGCATGTCGTAGATCGAGTCGATCGCCACCCCGGCCATGCCGACGTCGCCTGCGACACGGGGGTGGTCGGAGTCGTAGCCGCGGTGGGTGGCCAGGTCGAACGCGACCGACAGGCCCTTCTGCCCGGCCGCGAGGTTGCGGCGGTAGAAGGCGTTGGACTCCTCCGCGGTGGAGAACCCGGCGTACTGCCGGATCGTCCACGGCTGGGTCGCGTACATCGCCGGGTAGGGGCCGCGCAGGTACGGCGCGATGCCCGGCAGGGTGCCGAGGAAGTCGACGCCGGCCAGGTCGTCGCCGGTGTAGAGGGGCTGGACGCCGATGCCCTCCGGCGTGTCCCAGGTCTGGGCGCCCGGGTCCTTGCCGGTGCTCTCCGCGACCGCGGCGCGCCACCGCTTGGCGGCCTCGTCGGCGGGCGCCGCCGGTCCGAGCTCGATCTCGGTGAAGTCGGGGATCATTCGCTCACTCCCAGATCACGGAGGGTGGTCTCCAGCACCTCGATCGCGTCGCATCCCGCGTACACGTGGGCGCCGACCCCCTCGTAGGTTCCCTTACCCGCGAGCCAGACCTTCACGGCACCCGCCTCGCGCAGAACCCGCGCGGCATCCTCCGCCTGCTCCCCGTACAGCCTGTCGCTGGAGCAGATGCAGGCGACGGCGGCACCGGACGTCCCGAACTCCTCCGGGGACCCGCTGACCGTCTCGATCCCGCCCGCCTGGAAGAGGTTGGCGGCGAACGACGCGCGCGCCGTGTGGACGGCGACGGGCCCGAGCGTGGCGAGGAAGACCTTCGGGCGCGAGCCGGTCGCCCCGGCGTGGGCGTCGGACCGGTCGCGGAGCGTCTCGAAGTCCTGCGCGTACGTGACGACCGGCAGGCCGCCGCCGGGCCGCCGGGGCGCCGGGTCGCGCTCGGGCAGCCGCTCGGCGAGGTCGGGGTACTCGCTGACGCCGGTCAGCGGGGCCTTGCGGCGCGCGATGTCCTCGCGGCGCCGCCCCCAGGTGGCGGCGAGGCGGCCGGCGACGAGGCCCGATCCGAGCGCGGCGGCGAGGCCCCCGGCCCTCTCGATCTCGGTGAACCACGTCCAGGCGGCCTGGGCGAGGTCCTCGGTGAGGCTCTCGGTGTACCAGGACCCGCCCGCCGGGTCGACGACGCGCGCGAGGCTCGACTCCTCCAGCAGGAGCGTCTGGGTGTTGCGGGCGATGCGGCGGGCGAAGCCGTCGGGCAGGCCGAGGCGGGCGTCGAACGGCTGGACGGTGACCGCGTCGGCGCCGCCGACCCCGGCCGCGAACGCCGCGACGGTGGTGCGGAGCATGTTCACCCACGGGTCGCGGCGCGTCATCATCGCCGCCGAGGTGACCGCGTGGACCCGCGCGGCCGTGCCCTCGGCGGCGCCGCTGACCTCGGCGACCCGCGCCCAGAGGCGGCGCGCGGCGCGCAGCTTGGCGATCGAGGAGAACTGGTCGGCGTTGACGGCGAGGCGGAACTCGATCTGCCCGAACGCCTCGTCCACGCTCAGCCCGGCGTCGGTCAGCGCGCGCAGGTACGCGACGCCGGCGGCGACGGCGGCGCCCAGCTCCTCGGCGTCACCGCCGCCCGCGTCGTGGTACGGGGTGCCGTCGGCGACGATCGCGCGCAGCTTCGGGAACTCGCGGGCGCACCGGACGGCCAGCGCGGCGGTCTCCTCCAGCGATCCGGGGCCGCCGGTGCGCGCCGCGAGGCCGAGCGGGTCGGCGCCGAGGTTGCCGGACGCGTCCGCCGCGTTCCCGCGCCCGGTGACCAGGGACAGGAAGGCGTCCGCCGCCTCGCCCGCCGACGCGCCGGCGTCCAGCACGACGGGCGCCAGGTCGAGCAGGACGCCGCGCAGCGCGTCCGGCAGCCCGCCGACGGGCACTCCGCCCTCGCCGAGCCGCAGCCAGACGGACGTGGCGCCGTTCTCCAGGTCGGCGAGGATCGCCTCCCGCGTGACGGCCGGGTCCGGGTGGGCGTGCCGCTGCCGGACGTCCCAGCCCGCGATGCCCTCGCCGTCGGGACGCACCTCGCGGACGTACGGGGCCAGCCCGGGGCGCCCCGCCGGGGCGTCGTCGCGCGTGTAGAGCGCGGCGACCGGTACCCCGTCGTAGGACTCGCGGGTCAGCAGGCCCTCGATCTCGTCGAGGGAGGTGTCCTCGGTCGCCGCGCCGGACCTGCGCAGCACCCCCTTCACCATCTCCCGCCACCGGTCGCGCTCGGCCGGGGGGAAGGCGGCGGCCAGTTCGAGTTCCTCAGGCGGCACCGTCATGTCCTGGATCGTAGGCGAGCGACCGAATCCCGCTCGAAACCGGGTCCCGCTGATCAGAACGCGCCGGCGGTGGCGCGCCGCGGGCCGGGGCGCCGGTTAGCGGTGCGCCGCCCGGGAAGGGAGGGGCCATGACCCTGGATCCGCTCCCCGGTGACCTGTACCACATGCAAGAACTCCTCGACGGGCCCGAGAAGGAGATCGTCGGGCGGGTGCGCGCCTTCCTGGAGGCGAAGGTCGCGCCGATCGCGAACGACTGCTGGGCGCGGGCCGAGTTCCCCTTCGACCTGATCCCGCAGTACGGGGACCTCGGCATCGCGGGCCTGGCCCACGATGAGTGCCCGGGCGAGAAGCCGAGCAGCCTGCTCACCGGGTTCCTCGCGATGGACATGGCCCGGGTGGACCCGTCCATGGCGACGTTCTTCGGCGTGCACAGCGGGCTGGCGATGGGCAGCATCGGCCGGTGCGGGTCCGCGGAGCAGCGGCGGCGGTGGCTCCCCGCGATGGGGCGGATGGAGAAGATCGGCGCGTTCGCGCTCACCGAGCCGGAGGGCGGGTCGGACGTCGCCCTCGGGCTCCGCACCACCGCCCGCCGCGACGGCGGCCACTGGGTGCTGAACGGCGCCAAGCGCTGGATCGGCAACGCCACCTTCGCCGACCACACCGTCGTCTGGGCCAAGGACGAGGCCGACGGCCAGGTGAAGGGCTTCGTCGTCGCCAAGGGGACGCCGGGCTTCACCGCCACCCGGATCGAGAACAAGATCGCGCTGCGGACCGTGCAGAACGCCGACATCGTGCTGGCGGACTGCCGCGTCCCGGAGGCCGACCGGCTCACCGGGGCGAACAGCTTCAAGGACACCGCCGCCATCCTGCGCCGGACCCGCAGCGGCGTCGCCTGGCAGGCCGTCGGGGTGATGCTCGCCGCCTACGAGATCGCCCGCGACTACGCCGTGGAGCGCGAGCAGTTCGGGCGGCCGATCGCCAAGTTCCAGCTCGTCCAGGACCTGCTGGTCAAGATGCTGGGGAACGCGACGGCCTCGCTCGGCATGGTGGTGCGGCTCGCGCAGCTCCAGGACGACGGCCTCTACCGCGACGAGCACTCCGCGCTCGCCAAGGCGTACTGCACGAGCCGCATGCGGGAGGTCGTCGGCTGGGCGCGCGAGCTGATGGCGGGCAACGGGATCGTCCTCGACTACGACATCGGCCGGTTCGTCGCCGACGCCGAGGCGCTCTACTCCTACGAGGGCACCCGCGAGATCAACACGCTGATCGTCGGGCGGGCGGCGACCGGCCTCGGGGCCTTCGTCTGACCCCTCTTCGCGGTGCCCCGGAGGCACCCCGGAAGGCCCTGCGGCAAGGGGCGTTGCTAGAGTTCGGCGGCGGAGGCACCGCGCTCCGAGCAGATCCCCGACCCGAACCTTGCAGAGGGAAGACGAACGCATGTCGACTGGCAGCCACGCCGGGCGCCCGAAGTCCTGGGTCGCCGTGGCCATCATCTTCATCGGTTTCGCCATCGGCGGCGCCGGCCTCGTCATGGGGCCCGACTGGATCGTGTTCGGGGTGGGCGCCGCGGTCACCGTGGTCGGCGGCATCATCGCCCTCGCGGTCGACATCATGACCGATGTCGTCGTGGACGAGCCCCGCGCGTAGCCAGCCGACGGCCGGGCGAGCCCGCGCGCGGGGCCGCTGAACGGCGGGTCAAAAGAGGGTCAAGAAGATCCCGCGTAGCGCGTTCCCCTGCCCGCGGCAGGTGCGAAAGGGGCGGCGGCAACGTACCGTCGAAGGGAACGTTGCCGCCTGCGTCGCCCCCGAGCCCGAGGTGGTGGGATGGCCCTGCGATTCGGAATCGAGGAAGAGTACTTCGTCGTCGATCCCGTCTCCCGGGAGGTCGTCCCCCGCGCCGCCGACGTGGTGCGGCGGGCGGGCGCGGCACTGGGCGAGCGCGCCTCCACGGAGCTGGTCGCCTTCCTCGCCGAGGCCAAGACGACGCCGTGCGACGACCTGGACAAGCTGGCCGAGCAGATCCGGTCGATGCGGGCGGCGATGGCCGCCGCCGCGGCGGCCGAGGGCGTCCGGCTCGCCGCGACCGGTACGCCCGTGCTGGGCGACCTGGTCCCCGCGCCCATCGTGGCCGGCGCCCGCTACGCCGAGAGCCTCGCCGTCTACCGCGGCCTGGACGACGAGCAGAGCATCTGCTCCTGCCACGTCCACGTCGAGATGCCGGACCGGGAGCGCGCCGTGCAGGTCGGCAACCACCTGCGCCCCTGGCTGCCGGTGCTGCTGGCGCTCACCGCGAACTCCCCGTACTGGGCGGGGCGCGACACCGGGCACGCCTGCTGGCGCGTGATGGCGTGGGCGCGGTGGCCGGTGGCGGGGCCGCCGCCGTTCTTCGAGTCCGCCGCGCACTACGACGACCTCGTCGGGACGCTGCTCGGCTGCGGCGCCCTGATGGACACCGGGACGATCTTCTGGGACGTCCGGCCGTCGGCGCGGCTGCCCACGGTCGAGGTCCGGCTCGCCGACGTCGCCCCCGCCGCGGAGGAGGCGGCGGTACTCGCCGCGCTGGTCCGGGCGCTGGTCCAGGTGGCCTCCGAAGCGGTGGAGGCGGGCGAGCGGGCGCCGGACCCGCCCCAGGAGATGCTGCGCGCCGCGTACTGGCTGGCGGCGCGGGACGGCCTGGCCGGGCGGGGCGTGGACCTGCGCACGGGGCGTCCCGCCGGGTTCCGGGCGATGGCCGGCGACCTGCTCGCGCACGCGCTGCCCGCGCTGCGCGACGCCGGGGACGCGGACCTCGTCACCCGCGGCGTCCGGGACCTGCTGGCGGGCGGGACGGGCGCGGAGCGGCAGCGCGGCGCCTACCGCAGGCGCGGCCGGCTGACCGACGTGGTCGACGGCGTGCTGCTGCGCGACCGGTGAGGCCAGACGGAAGCGATTCGACGCTCTAAAACGGATTGTTCAGGATTTCTCCTGTTTTTGACCGGCCCCTGGCGGGTACCGGTGCTCCTGGACGAAAGTTCAGCTGACCTCGGGGGATGTCCGCACGGGTCCGTCTCGCACGGCCGCCTGACGGCGCGTACCCTCGGTCGGATGCACGTGACAGCCGAACCGGACGGAGCGACCGCGCGATGAGCCTCAAGCCCGGTGGACCGGGCGTGGCGCCACCGGAGGTGTTCGTCCACCCCGCGCTCTTCTACCACGGCGACGAGGAGTACCTCGCGGGCACCGTGCCGTTCGTCCGGGCGGGCCTCGACGCGGGCGAGCCCGTGGCCGTCGCGGTGCCCGGCGACCGCCTCGCCCTGCTGCGCGGCGCGCTCGGCGCCGCGGCCGGCGAGGTCGCCTGGCTGGACATGTCGGAGGCCGGGCGCAACCCCGGCCGCATCATCCCCGGGGTGCTGCGCGAGTTCGCCGACCGGCACACCGGCGGGCGGGTCCGGATCATCGGCGAGCCGGTCTGGCCGGGCCGCTCGGCGGCCGAGTACCCGGCCTGCGCCCAGCACGAGGCGCTGATCAACCTGGCCTTCGAGGGGCGCGAGGTGACGATCCTGTGCCCCTACGACCTCGCCGGGCTCGACCCCTTCGTGATCGCCGACGCCCGCGTCACCCATCCGGTCGTGATCGACCGGCACGGCGCGCACCCGAGCGCCGACTACGCGCCGCACAGCGTCATGCACGCCTACAACCGCCCGCTGCCCGAGCCGGCCGAGCCGGTCACGATGACCTTCGAGCTCGGCGACCTGCCCCTCGTCCGCGAGTTCGCCTGCCGCTGGGCGGCGCGGTTCGGGCTCGGCGGCGACGCGGTCGGCGACCTGGAGCTCGCCGTGAACGAACTGGCGGCCAACTCCTGCCTGCACGGCGGCGGCGCCGGCACCGTCCGGCTCTGGCCCGAGGACGGCCATGTCGCCTGCGAGGTCCGCGACGCCGGGACGATCACCGACCCGCTCGCCGGGCGGCGCCCGGCGGACATGAGCCCGTACGGCGGCCGCGGCATCCTCATGGTCAACCACCTGGCCGACCTGGTCCGCGTCCACACCGGTCCCGGCGGCACCGTCATCCGCGTCTACATGCGCACCTGAGCGTCACTCCCCGACGGCGCGGCGGAGCCCGGCCAGGGACTCCGCCAGCAGCGCCTTCCGCCCGGTGGACGCGGCGTACTCGGCCAGCGTCGCGCTGAGGTTCAGCGCCAGCGTCCGCGCGGCGGCCTCCCGCTCCGGCGGCACCGGCCCGTACGCCGCGAGGAACGCCTCCCGCGCCGCGCCCGTGAAGCCGGCGTAGGCGAGCGACAGGTCGACGGCCGGGTCGGCGACGCACACGTCGCCCCAGTCGATCACCCCTGCGGCACGGCCGTCCGGGGCGAGCAGCAGATGCCGGACGTGCAGGTCCCCGTGGACGATCACCGGGTCGCCGCCCGGCGCCGTCCGGCCGAGCGCCTCCGTCAGGTACGCCGTCACCGCCTCGTCCCGCTTCCACACCCCGAGGGCCGTGAGCGCGTCGAGGCGGCCGAACGTCCGGCCGGCCCGGATCGCCGGGTCGGCGCGGTCCATCGGGTCCAAGGGCAGCCCTCCCCCCGCGTCGCGTGCGAGCACAGGGTCGTGCAGCGCCCGC
This sequence comes from Actinomadura darangshiensis, assembly GCF_004349235.1. Classification (GTDB taxonomy): domain Bacteria; phylum Actinomycetota; class Actinomycetes; order Streptosporangiales; family Streptosporangiaceae; genus Spirillospora; species Spirillospora darangshiensis. The sequence goes on from NZ_SMKY01000034.1 coordinate 27,155, forward strand.
AGGAAGGCGCCGGTCGCGGCGGCGAGGGCGGCCCGTTCCCCGTCCGGTGGCCGGACGTCGGCGAGTTCCCGGCCCCGGATCGTCCGCGCACCCCAGAACGGCCAGGGGAAGTCGTCCGACGGCTCCCCCGCGAACCGCGGCACGGGCACCGGCAGCGGCAGCCGCGGCGCCAGGACGGGCAGCACGGCGATCTCGCGCTCCACCCCCGGAACCGCGATCCGGCGGCGCGGGAACCGGAACACCCATTCCCCGCCGACGAGGAAGACCGTGTTGTCCCAGCCGGTGGCGAGCCGCTCCACCGGCGCGCCGCGCAGCTCATGGAACCGTTGTGCGATCAGCGTGCTCGCCAGCTCGGCGGTCACCTCGTGCTCGGGAGCCCATTCCGGAGTCGTCACGCCGGTGAACGCTACCCCGGCCGGTCAGCCAGGCGGCGGCGATGACGAGGCCGCAGCCCGCGAGCTGCGCCGGGCCGGGCCGCTCGCCGAGCAGCGCCGCGCCGAAGACGACCGCGAGGACCGGCTGGAGCAGCAGCAGGGTCCCGGCGGCGTCGGCGCGCAGCCGGGGGAGCGCGGCGCCGATGAGCATCCAGCCGCACACCTGGCCCGTCATCGCCAGGGCGGCGAGCCAGCCGAGGGCGGGCCAGCCGGGGGTGAAGTCGACGCCCTGCCAGGGAACGCCGACCGCGACGGAGGCGGCCCCCGCGCCCAGTGTCGACAGCAGGACCGGCTGGGCCCGGTGCTCCTGCCCCCGCCCGGCGACGCGGGTCAGGAAGAGGTAGCCGCCGTAGGCCACCCCGGCGCCGGCGCCGAACAGCATCCCGAGGACGGGGTCGGGGCCGCCGCCGTGCCCGGCGAGGCCGCCGGCGAGCGCAACGCCGCCCAGCATCACCGGCACCGCCGGGACGAAGGCCCGCGACGGCCGCTCGCGCAAGACCGCGAACGCCAGCAGCGGCACCACCACGACCTGCACGTTCACCAGGACGGTCCCGATCCCGGCGCCGACCCGGTCGATGGACGCGCCCCACAGCACGAGGTCGACGCCGAGCAGCAGCCCCGCGGCGACGTCGACGCCGGCGCGGCGGCGCGGGCCCGCCCGGTGCCGCTCCCAGCGGGCCAGCGGCACCAGCACCGGCAGCGCGAGCGCGCAGCGGAAGAACGCGGCCGTCCCGGCGGAGACGCCGGAGAGCCGGAACAGGATCGCCGACACGGAGATGAACGCGGCGCCGGCGATCACGAGCAGCCGCGGGTCGATTCTTCGCACGCCCACCACGCTGCCGGTTCCCGATCACTTAGCACAAGCGAATGTTCTTAAGCGGAAGTCGGTAGGATCGCTACCGTGACCATGAATCTGGACCGGCTGCGCGCCCTGCACGCGGTGTCCGCGCACGGCTCGATCGCCGCCGCCGCCGAGGCCATGCACGTGACGCCGTCGGGCGTGTCGCAGCAGCTCGCCAAGCTCGAACGGGAGGCCGGCCACACCCTGCTCGAACCCCGGGGCCGGGGCGTCCGCCTCACCCGGGCCGGGCACGTCCTAGCCGGGCACGCGGAGCGGGTGCTGGCCCAGCTTGCGGCGGCCGCCGCCGAACTCGACGGGCTGCGCGCGGACGCGGCCGGCCCCGTCCGGATCGGCGCGATCATCACGGCGGCGCGCACCGTCCTGCCGCGCGCGCTCACCGTCCTGCGCGAGCGCCATCCGGACCTGTCACCGACCCTGCGCGAGGGCGAGGCGGCGAACATCCTGCCGTCCCTGGAGCGGGGCGACATCGACGTCGCCGTGGTGGAGAGCTGGGACACCGCGCCGACGCCCATGCCCGCCGCCGTGTCGCACCTCCCCCTGTCCCGCGACGCCGTCGACCTGGCGCTGCCCTCCCGGCACCCGCTCGCCCGGCGCCGCGCGGTCGGCCTGGACGAGCTGTCCGGGCTGCGCTGGGCGGCGTGGACGGCGGGCACCGCCTGCGAGCGGCAGACCGTCCAGACGCTCCGCGACCGCAACGTGGAGCCGGACATCGTCTGCCACGTCGCCGACTACCGCACGCAGCTGGCGTTCGTCGCGGCCGGCCTCGCCGCGGCCTTCGTGCCCCGGCTGGGCCGCGACCCCGTGCCGGCCGGCGTCCGGATCCTCGCGACCCGTCCGGTGATCCACCAGAGCGTGCACGTCGTGTGGCGCACCGGCCGCGCGGGGCCGGCCGTGGAGGCGTGCGTGGAGGCACTGCGCGCCGCGGCCGGCCCGCCGCCCGGCGAGGAGCGCGCGCCGCTGCCGGTCACGGCCGGGCACGGCGCCACCGGATCCGGCCGCGGGGCTTGAACACCGACAGGGTCGCGGCGGTGAGCAGCATGGCGAGCTGGCACGAGACGACCGCGACCTGCCACCACTGGTCGCGCGCGGACGGGTCGGCCCCGCCCGCACTGGCGTCCGCCATGGCGTCGGGCGTGAACAGCAGCATCCCGGCGAGGATCACCGCGATGTTCAGCAGCAGCTTGGCGAACACCCAGTAGTGCCGCGCCAGGCCCCACGGGCTTCCGGTGGCGAGCGCGACGCCGGAGGCGAGCGAGGTGAGGCTCAGCGGTATCCCGCCCCCGAAGATCAGCACGTTCATCAGCCGGTAGGCGGCGTGGGCGAGCGCTCCGTCGCCGGTCAGCGTCGCGGTGAGGTTGAGGAGCACCAGGCCCCACACCTCCCCCAGCAGCGCGACGGACGCGACCACGTGCACCACCGTGATCGTCTTGCGGACGGGCGGGCTCGGCCGCCACCACTGCCCCGCGGCCACCGGCCGCGCCTGAACGGTCGACATTCCCATGCTCCCGGCCTCCTCGGCGACACCCCAGAGCGTGCCGGGACGGCACCGGGGGCGTCGTCGGACGCCCGGAGGCTTCCCGGCTGCTTCCGGCGGAGCATCCCGGGCCCCGCCGCGTGCGCCTCCCGTGGTACGCGGCCCGCGGCAGGCGGCCCGTGGTGGGCGGCACGCCGAGACTTGACCTGGCGATCACGTGTAGCGGACGGACCGCGGGAATGATCCCCTCCGCCCGATCTCCCGATCGTCTATGGGGAACGATGCGTCTCTTTGCTCGCGCTCACCAGATGCCCGCCCGGCTGGCCGTCGGGGCGTTCGTCCTGAACTCGGGGCTGTCCAAGCTCAAGGGCCTCGACGAGATGGCCGAACCGACCCACGGCATGGCCAAGGCCGCCTACCCGTTCCTGAAGTCGCAGGATCCGCGGGACTTCACCCGCATGCTCGCCCGCGCCGAGGTCGCGCTCGGCGCCGCGCTGATGGTGCCGATGGTGCCGTCGCTGCTCGCGGGCGCGGCGCTCACCGCGTTCTCCGGCGGGCTGACGGGCCTGTACCTGCGCCTGCCCGGCATGCGGGAGGAGGGCGGGCTGCGGCCGACCTCGCAGGGCGTCCCGCTCGCCAAGGACGTCTGGCTGGTGGGGATCGGCGCCTCCCTCGTCCTGGAGGAGCTGTCCCGGCCGCGGCGGGACCGCGCCTGCGCGTGAGACCGGTCCTTGACGCGGAGCCGCGCGCCCGGTGAGGATCGGCGCGTCCCCGAGGAGGCCGCGCCATGACGTCCCAGCCCCGTCCGGCCCATGCCGTCCGCACCGCGGCGGACGCCGACGCCGAGGCCATCGCGGCGGTGCTCGGGCGCGCCTTCGACGACGACCCGGTGTGGCGCTGGCTGCTGCCGGACGACGCCTCCCGCGTGCGGCGGATGACGGGCCTGTTCGGCATCCTGCTCCGGCGGGTGCATCTCCGGCACGCCGCGACCGAGGCGGCCGGGCGCGGCGGCGGGGCCGCGACGGAGGCGGCGGCGCTGTGGGACCCTCCCGGCCACTGGCGCGTTCCCGCGCGCCTGCAGGCGACCCAGGCGCTGCCGCTGCTGCGGATCACCGGCACGCGGACGCCCGCCGTACTGCGCACGCTCGGCGAGATCGAGAAGCACCATCCGCCGGAGCCGCACTGGTACCTGGCGGTGCTCGGCACCGATCCCCCGGCCCAGGGCAACGGCCTGGGCGGCGCGCTGCTGCGCTCGCGGCTCGGCCGCTGCGACGACGCGGGCCTCCCCGCCTACCTTGAGTCGTCCAAGGAGCGGAACGTCCCGTACTACGAGCGGTTCGGGTTCCGGGTGACGCGGGAGCTGGCGCTTCCCGGGAAGGGCTGCCCGCCGGTCTGGCTGATGTGGCGAGAGCCCGGCCAGGGACGCTGAAGGCGGTTTCAACAGGTGTTCGGGCCCACCGGTTAAGTCCCTGTCATGGCCGGAAACGGCCACCCGTCCCACGGGCCCGCGGGACGGGGCGCGTGCACCGCGACCACCCGTTCCCGTGCTGCGTTCCTGATGCCCGCCGCCCGCGGCAGCGGGACCGGGCGGGCGCCGCCAAACGCGGATGGCCCGATGCGGCCAGGCGGGGCGGGGGTCCGGGCGGGCCGTGGACGCACCGTTATCCCTTGCCGACCGTGGCCGCCTACCGTCGGAAGTGAGCCATTGCACCGCTCCCTCTGGTGAAGGCGATAGGTGACCGACCATGGCCATGCCCGGCACGAGGGCGCCGGAGGCCCCGCTCGCCCTGCACAGGCCGGGGCCGGCGCGCGTCCACGACTACCTTCTGGGCGGCAAGGACAACTACGCGGCCGACCGCGACCTCGCGCAGCGGATCCTGCGCGTCCTCCCGCAGGCGGCCGACGGCGCCCGCACCGCCCGCGGCTTCCTCGCCGGCGCCGTCCGGCTGCTCGCCCGGCGCGGCGTCCGGCAGTTCATCGACCTCGGCTGCGGGCTGCCGAGGGCCGACAACCTGCACCAGATGGCGGCCCGGCACACCGGCGGCACCCGCGTCGTCTACGTCGACCACGACCCGCTGGTCATCGCGCACGCCCGCGCGCTGCTCATCGACGGGGGCAACATCGCGGCGCTGCAGGCCGACCTCCGCGCCCCGGACGCGATCCTGGGCAGCGCCGAGGTGCGCCGCCTGATCGACCCGGCCGAGCCGGTGGCGCTGGTGTTCTCCTCCGTCCTGCACTTCCTGCCCGGCGCGGGCGACCTCGTCGCCGGCCTCGCGGGGACGGCCCCGCCGGGCAGCGCCCTCGTCGTCTCGCACCTCACCGCGGACTTCGCGCCCGCCGCGGTCGCCGAGGCCGCGCGCCTCTACCGGGAGGCGAGCACCGTGCCGGTCCATCCGCGGGACGGCGCCGAGATCGCACGGCTGCTCGGCCCGTTCCGCCCGCTGCCGCCGGGCGTGACGCCGCTCGGCGCCGGCGGCGCGGCCGGCGATCCGATCGTGTACGGGGTCGTGGGAGTCCGCTGACCCCGATCCGGGCATGTGGGCTTGATCACACCATCCCGGCCCGGCGGCCCCCTCCGGTTCGCCGCGCCGACCGGACGGCGGCCCTGCTCTCGCCGGTCATCGGGCGTTCCGGTACCGTCACGCTGAGTCAGCCGGACGGGCGTTTTCCAAGGGAAATCTCATTCAGTCGTTAGAAACGGTAACGGTTCGGCCCCTATGGTGGCCGGAATGCCGACGAACACCCTGACGCCCCCGGACACGAAGACCGGCGCTCCCCCGGCGAGGGCGCCCCGGATGAGCTGGCTGGACGCCCTGCGCGGGCTGGCCGCCATGGTGGTGGTGTTCGAGCATTCCCTTGACGTCCTGCTCCCCGAGGTCCGCCGCACGGCCAGCCCGTGGTTCGACTTCGGCCGGTACGGGGTGTTCGTCTTCTTCCTCGTCAGCGGCTACGTGGTGCCGTTCTCGCTGGAGCGGCGCGGCAGCGTCCGGCAGTTCTGGGTCGGGCGGTTCTTCCGGCTGTACCCGGCGTGGCTCGTGTCCGCCGTGCTCGCGCTCGCGCTCGGTTTCGCCGGCCTGTCGTACGGGCTGCCGGGCGGCCTCACCGACCGGCCCTGGGCGTCCACCCTCGCCCATCTGACGATGCTGCAAGACCTGCTGGGCGTGCCGAACGTCGTCAACGTCTTCTGGACGCTGTCGTACGAGATGGTCTTCTACCTGCTCGTGACGGCGATGTTCGTAGCCGGCGTCCACCGGTCCAGCGCGCGGGTGGCGCTGGGGTTCGGCGTGGGCGCGGCGATCCTGGGCGTGGCGCTGCCGTCCGGGCTGCTGGCCTCCCGCTGGCCGGGCGGGACGATCCTCGCCGCCGCGCTGATCCTCGCCGCCGGCCTCGCCGCGATGGTGAGCCGGCAGCGCGCGGTGCGCCGGACGGGGGTCGCGGTCGTCGCGGTCCTCGCCCTGACCCTGCTCGTCCTCGACAGCCGCATCGGCGCCATCGAGAGCCTGTGCATCATCGCCACCATGTTCGCCGGGACGGCGATCCGCGGCATCCAGGACGGCAGGCTCCGCCTGTGGCCCGCCGCCGCGATGGTCGCGGTCGTCGCGCTGCTGACGCTGGCGGCCGGCATGCGCACCCCGACCACGTGGGCCCTGCACGCCAACCCGAACCCGCTCGGCCGGGACTGGTCCATCGCCGTGGCCGCCGCGTGGCTGACGTTCCTGGGCGGCCTCGCGCTGCGGTACCGGCCCATGCCCCGGTTCCTCGTCTGGCTCGGCCTGGTCAGCTACTCGGTCTACCTGCTGCACCCGCTGGTCGTCCAGGCGATCTGGCACGCCGCCGGGCCGGACACCTGGCAGCTCCCGGTCGCGGTCCGGGCCGCGTGGGGGGCGGCGCTGCTCGCGGCCGTCCTCGTCGCGGCGGCCCTGGCGCACCGCTACGTCGAACGCCCGGCCCAGAACCTCGGACGCCGCCTGACGGCCCGCCGGAGGAGCGCCCCCGCGCCCGCCGCGCCCCAGCCCGCACGGTCCTGACCCGGACGGTCCTGACCCGGACGGTCCCGACCCGCACGGCCGGCGCCGCGGTGCGCCGGGGGCGGGTGATGACAGCGTTCACTTTCTTGCCTAGGGTGAGGCCGATTCGCCACAGAGCCCCCTAACCCCCGCAGATCGGACACCGGATGACCGAAGGGCCGATGCCCGCCGAGCTGCCGGACGTGCTGCGGCAGCACCTCCAGGCCGCCGTCGACGAGATGGAGCGGGAGATCCGCGACCAGGTGCCCGAGTACGCGGGCGCCGACGGCGGCGAGTACGCCAGGCGGGTCGAGCGGACGGTCAGCGACACCGTCGCGTTCTTCGTCGACTCGGTCGACCACCCGAACGCGGACGCCCGCAACATCACCGAGCTGTACATGCGGCTCGGCGAGGAGGAGGCCCGGCACGGCCGGAGCCTCGCCGCCCTGCAGAACGCGATGCGGGTGAGCAGCCAGGTCGCATGCCGCCGGTTCATCAAGGACGCCTACCGGCTCGGCTGGTCCCGGGAGACGCTGGGCCGGCTGACGGACTCGCTGTTCCTGCTGCTGGCGCGGGTCGCCGACGCCGCCGCGCAGGGGTACGCCCGCGAGCAGGGGCAGCTGGCGACCGAGCGGGAGCGCCGCCGCGACCGGCTCCGCGACCTGCTGGTCGCCGAGCCGCCGCCCGGGCAGGAGGCGATCGCCGAGCTCGCGGTCGCGGCCCGCTGGGAGCTGCCGAAGAGCATCGCCCTGGTCGCGCTGCCGGCCGGCGCGCCCGCCGGGGCGCGGATCCTGCCGCCCGCCGTGCTGGCCGACTGGGAGGCGCCCATCCCGTTCCTGGTGCTGCCCGACCCGGAGGGCCCCGGGCAGGACCGGCTGTGGCCCGCGCTGCGCAGGCTCGGCACCGCGGCGATCGGGCCGACCGTCCCGATCGGGCAGGGCGCGGTCTCGCTGCGCTGGGCCCGGCACGCGCTGACGCTGGCGGAGCGGGGCCTGCTGCCGGGCGACGCCCCGGTCCGGTGCGTGGACCACATCGCGGCGCTGGCCACCCTCGCCGCCGACGAGCTGGTCGGCGCGACCGCCGCGGCCGTCCTCGGGCCGCTGCTGGAGCTGGCGCCGGCCCGCCGCCGGCCGCTCGCCGAGACGCTGCTGACCTACCTGCAGTGCGGCGACAACGCGGTGATCGCGGCGGAGCGGCTGCACATCCACGAGCAGACCGTCCGGTACCGGCTGCGCCGCATCACCGAGGTGACCGGCGGCCGGTTCACCGAGCCGGACGGCCGGCTGGACCTCATGCTGATGCTGAGCTGGCTGGTGCGGACGGGCCGCGCCGAGCAGCCGGCGTAGCGGCGCACACCGGGCAGTCCGGGTCCTCGGCGAACGGCTCCCAGCGCGGGACGAGGCCCGTCTCCAGGTCGAGGACGACGTGCGCCCCGGCGGCGCGCGGCGGCTCGAAGCCCGTCAGGTACCGCAGCGCCTCGTAGGCCACCAGTGAGCCGACCTGCATGGTGAGCGGTCCGATGAGCGCGTTGGTGAACGGCCGGGACCGGACGAGCCGCTGCGCGGCGGCGCCCGCGGGGTCGTCCGGGCCGGGCATCCCGGCCTCGTTGCAGCGCAGGCACCGGCTCCGGCCCGGGTCGACCGAGCAGTACAGCAGCTGGGTGCGGGTCATGCCGCCGGTGACGAACGGGACGCCCGCCCGCACCGCGGCCTCGTTGATCCACAGTTGCGACCCCGGCTCGCCGTCGAGGCCGCCCACGATCACGTCGGCGCCCGCGGCGAGGCCGGTGAGGTCGTCCGGGCCGCCGATCCAGCGGTCGACGGCGCGCACCTCGATGGACGGGTCGTACTCGCGCACCCACTCGGCCGCGCGCTCCACCTTCGACCGCCCCACATATGCGTGCCGGTACATGAACTGGCGGGTCAACTACTCGCCCTGAAGGACCGAGCTTGCGGCGTTCGGTCCTTGTGGGCTTCGTTTACGCTCCCGACTGCCCGCTACAGGTGGGCGGTCACGGGTCGCATCCACCGGCCCCCGGGCTATCCGGGGGCTGGTTGGGGCATGTTGACGAATACCCACGCCGAGCGTGCGCGGTCGCGCACGTTGACCCCGGCGACGACGTCGGCGGGCCCAGCGAGACCGCACCAACGACAGGAGAAAAGGTCCCGAGTGCGCCGGTTGGCTCGCTCGCTGTGGCCGCAGCGCGGACAGCGCTGCGAGGTGTAGGCCGGATCCACCTCCAGGAACGGCACCCCGTGCAGGCGGGCCTTGTAGGCGATGAACTCACCCAACTGATGGAAGAGCCAAGAGGACAGGCGTGCCCGCTGGTCGCGAGGAACCGTGACCCGTCCGCGGATCCCACTCAGCTCTTCGAGTGCGATGCCGCGTCCGGTGCGTGCCGCGACGGCAACGACCTGCTTAGCGATCGAGTGGTTGACATGCGTGGCGTGCCGGGCCTCCCGGCGGGCCCGCTTCTTCAGCAGCCGGACGGCCGCCCGGGTGCGCTTGGCCTGGAGTTCGGCCCGTTTGCGGGCCTGCCAGCGCCGGTACCGGTCCAGGCGGCGGCCCTGATGGTTGTCACCGTCGAAGGTGGTGGCCAGGTTGACGATGCCGCGGTCCACCCCCACCCAATCGACCGGCTCGTACACCGGGGGTTCGGGGACGTCGCAGGTGGCGAGCAGGAACCATTTCCCGTCCCGGCGGACCAGATCCGATTCGCCCTTGCGGTGCGCGGACAGTGTCTTGGCCTGGTCGGGCGAGCAGGCGAACCGCAGGTTCTTGCATCGTCCGGCCACCGTCCAGATGCTGACGGTGCCCGCGTCCAACTGCCACGACAAACATCGATCGTCGAAAGTGTGCGCGGCGTCGGCGCGGAACACGATCGGCTTGGCCTCGGCCTTACGGCGACGCTTGGACGCCGGGCCTCCCAGGTTGCCGTTGCGGATGCCGGCCCGGAGGGTGGTGTAGGCGTCCACGACCCGTTTGATCACGTGCTGGGCGGCCTGGGCGCCGAGCCCGCAGGCTTTGAGGTCGCCGTAGCACAGCGCCCGCGCCGCCGCCCGCGCCCGTTCGGGCGGCGTTCCGAGCGAGGCGAACACGTCCGCGGCGAAGCGGAGCAGATCGGTATAGCCCACCCGGACCGCGGGCGGGGCTGCGGCGCTCGGGAGCGGTGGCGCGGGGTCCTGGAGCGATGTTCGGGAGGACGGGGTCACACGGGTCCCTTCCTGTCATAGGTGCTGTGCTCGTCGGTGCTGTGCTCGTCGGTGCTGTGCTCGTCGGTGCTGTGCTCGTCGGTGAAGGCGATGAGGAGGCGGGCGACGGCCGCGGCGAAGTCCGCCAGGTCTCCGGCCTCGGCGAACTCTCCGTCGGCGTGGGCGTTGTTGGCGGCGAGGTCCCCGGGGCCGAGCACGACGGTGCAGGCGCCGGGGACCTGCGACATCCAGATGGCGTCGCAGGTGAAGGGGGGCTCGGCGGCGGGCCACGGCGGGATTCCCGCACGGTCTCGCAGCAGCGCGTGGCCCCACGCGTCGCGGTCGTCCAGCACGGGCAGCCCGTGCTTGCACCACTCAAGGCGGGTGATGGCGCATGCGTCGGCGGCGGTACGGCCGAACAGCGCCGTGCCGGCGAAGGCCGCGGCGAATTCTTTGAGGCCCTCGTCCAGCGCGTCCCGCAACCGCCGCTCCAGCTCGCCGGCGGCCTCCGGCGAGGCGTAGCCGAAGTTCAGCAGGAGGGAGCCGCTGCCGTACACCTTGTTGTGCCGCGTTCCGGTGTGCAGGCCCGCCACGCAGACCGCCGCCTCGGACGCCGCCGGATCGAGCGCGCGGCCCAGCTGCTGGGCGAGGAACCCCAGCAGGACGGTGGCGTTGTGGCCGCGGCCCGGACGGTCGTCCACGGCGTCCGAACCGTCGACGACGATGCGCGCGGTCATCGCCGCCGTGCTGCGCGGCAGGAAGCGTCCCCGGGTCGGTTCGCAGAAGACGTTCAGACGGCCGGTGAATCCGCGCCGGACGAGGGGGCGCGTGCCGAAGACGCCCATGGCGCCGCCTTCCTCCCCCGCGACGGCCTGCACCAGCACGCCGACCTCGCGTCCCAGCGCGGGACGAAGCGCAACCGCGGCGCGGATGCCCGCGAGGAGCGCCACGGCGGGGCCCTTGGCGTCGATCGCGCCGCGCCCGTGGAACCGCTCACCGTCGAACCGGGCGGGTTGCAGCCCCGCGACGGTGTCCAGGTGCACGTTGAACATCACGGTGCGGGCGGCGGGCAGGCCGTCCGGTCCCAGCCGGAGCACGAGGCTGGGCTGGTCGGCGAGGAACCGCGGGTCTGCGACGGCCTCGCGGACCGTCGCGGGGACGGGACCGGAGTCCAGCTCGGCCGGTTCCGCCGGAGCGTGCCGGACGACGCGCAGGCCCATCGCGGCGGCGTGGCGCGCGTAGGCGTCCTGCGCCTCGGCGATGCGGGGCGGCGGCGCGTCCGGGCCTGCCTCCAGCGGACCGGCGGTCGGCAGGTCGAGGAGCCGGAGCAGCAGGTCGCGGTCGGCGGGGGTCAGCGGCGCGGGAAGGCGGCCCCCGGTCATCGCCGCCCGCCCGCCGCGCAGGCCGGCCGCGCGAGGAGCCGTTCCAGTGCCCGCCCGCAGGCGACGAACCCCTCCCGGTCTCCGGTGCCGGATCTCAGGTGCGGTTGCAGCTTCACGTGCGGCTCGATGGACAGGACGCCGCCGTACCCGTTCCGGAACAGGACGTCCAGGCACTCGGCGACCCGGGCCTCGCCTTCGCCGGGCGGGACGAAGACGACCTGGCCACGGGCGCCCGCACGCGCGTCCTTCACATGGACGTGCACCACATGAGGCACGATTTCGCGGAGCATCGGCAGCGGCGGATACCCGTGCGCCACCCCGTTGCCGATGTCGAACAGGAGCCGCAGCGCCGGGCTGCCGATACCGGCGACCAGGTCCAGCATCCGGTCGGCGCGCTCGCCCGCCCACCCGGCGCAGTTCTCGTGCGCCAGCACCAGCCCATGGTCCTCGGCGCGCCGCGCCAGCTCGCGCAGGCGCGCGCGGACGCGGCGGCCCCACTCGGGCTCGTCCAGGCCGCCGTGCGGGTACGACATGACCCGCACCAGCGGGGCGCCCAGCACGGCGCACCGGCGGGCGAGGACCTCCAGCTCCCGCACGTCGTCGGCGAAGTCCCCGGTGACCGGGCGCGACCAGTCGCCGATCTTGGAGGCGACGGCCGCCACGGCCGTGCCGGCGCGCTCCAGATGCCCGGCCGCCCGGCGGAACGCGTCCTCGTCCAGGGCCGCGACGGGCGTGCCGCCGATGGTCCGCAGCTCCAGCCGGTTCCAGCCCAGCTCCGCGACCGCGTCGATCTGCCCCGCGAGATCCGGTGCCGCCTCGTCTCCGAGCCCGGCGAGGCGGACCTGCGGCACACCCTCAGCGAGCGCCACCCCGGACCTCCTCTCGCTGGAGCGCGCCTGCCCCCTGGAAGGCGCACAGGCGCTTGGCCTCGGCGAGCAGCCGGACGGCGTCGACCTGCACCGGCAGCGTCCTGTGCATGCGGGACACCGGACCCGCGTAACGGGCGTAGGCGCCGCGCAGGAACGCCGCGAACGCGTCGTCGGTGAACACGCTCCGCGTCACCTCGCCGCCGGTACCGACGACGCGCAACTGCGCGGTGCTGTCGGCCTCGCTGCAGGGGTAGTGGCCGACGAGGACCGCCCGGTCGAACTCCAGGGTGATGCGCCGCTCGCGGACCGGCGAGGTCAGGTCCGAGTCGATCTCGGTGCGGACGCCTGCGACATGGTTCAGCCGCAGCCGGGCGCGGCCGAGGCGCGGGACCCTCGACCGCCCGAAGACCATGTCCTCCCACGAGGCGCCGGCGACCCGCGCGCGGCCCGCGAGGCTGAGCACGACGGCGAGCGCGTGCGGCAGCTCGACGTCGAACGCGGTCGGATGGTCGTGGACCGCGGTGCTGCGGGTGAACCGGGGCTTGTTCTGGATCACGTCGATGCGCCGGAGCTCCCCGTGCCGCCCTGCGCGCACCGCCGCGTGCAGCCGCCGCGTGAGCGCGCTGTCGAGCCAGTGCGTGGCGACGGTGACGTCCAGGTCGGAGCCGCGCCGGATCCGGGCCATGTCCACCAGCCCGGTCAGGTCCACGGCCAGCGGCTTCTCCACGATGATCTTGCGGTAGCCGAGCGCGGCGAGGCGGGCCAGGACGCTCGCGCGGGTGCCGGGGGGCGTGCAGAGGTGCACCACGGTCCGGGACGGGGGGCGCAGCCGCGCCGCCTCCTCCAGCGACCCGGCCGCCACCACGCCCGGGACCTCGGCGGGCGCGCGGAACGGGTCGACGGCGAGGATCGGCGTCCGGGCCATCAGGCCGGGCGCCGCGGCACGCACCCTGGCCAGCGCCGGCAGGTGCAATCCCTGGCCTGACCTGCCCATTCCGACGATGAGAGTATGCAGCATCACTGGGTCAAGGCCCTTTCCCGTGCGCGTGGGGAATCCCGTCGGACGGCACGCGGAACCCGTGATCCGACAGCGAGCCAAGCTAATTTGACTCACTGTCACCAGTCAATGACGGTCTGTCGCCTTGATCATTGCCGCGACACAAAGGCGCACGTCAGAGACCGATGCCGAACCGAAAGTAACCACAAACAGTTACAGGATGCTTGCTCAGTGTTACAGCGTGAGACGCGGCGGGCATCAACGCCCCGTTCCCACCCCCGTCACGCAAGGAGCGGCATGCCCATTCACGCACGCCCGACCACCGCCCTCGCCGCCGCCACCGCCCTCGCAGCGGCTCTGCTCACCTCCGCGGCCGCACCGGCGAACGCCCGGGAGCGGGCCGCCGCCCCGGACGGAAAGATCGTCGTCTTCGTGTCCGAAGGCACCCAGGTCGCCTGGGCCGGAACCAGGCTCGTGGAATTCCCGGCCTCGGCCCGCTGCCAATCCCTGCCTCCGGGCGCGCACGTGATCGCCAATCACAGCGGCGGGCGGCTGCTCTTCTTCACCGACCCGTTCTGCGCATTCCCCGTCCCGCCGCCGTTCAATTTCATCGCCCCCGGCTACGGCGCGCACGTCTCCCCGACCGGCGCCTTCAGGGTCGGCTGACCGTCCGGTCCGGGACGCCCGGCGGCGGGCCGCTGGCCGCCGGCCGGGCGTCCTCGCTCGGGCCGGGCCGGCTCAGGACGTGTGGCGCAGCAGCGCGGGGACGACCGTGTCCCAGGTCCGGCGGGGCAGTTCGCTCCCGGTGGCGGGCAGCGTGAGGAGTTCGGCGCCGGGGATCTCGGCGGCCAGCGCCCGGCCGTTGCCGAGCGGGAAGAAGGGGTCGTCCTCGCCGTGGACGACGAGGGTCGGCGCGGTGACGGCCGGGAGCCGCTCGCGCCAGCGGTCGCCGGAGTCCATGGCCGCGAAGGCCGTCGCCATCTGGTTCGCGCGGTGCGCCTTGCCCGGGTCGGTGCCGATCGGGGTGCGGTCGTAGATACGTTCGATGCTCGCGCGGGCCTCGGCCTCGTCGAACGCCGGGCCGGCGAGGTGGCGGGCGCTCTCCAGCATGAAGGCGGTCACGGACGCGCGGTCCGTCCAGTCGACCTCGGGCGGGTTCATGATGTGCGCCATCAGCTCGGGCGCGTGTTCGGGGAGGTCCTCGTCGCTCGGGCCGGGCGCCGTGGGCCTCGTGGCGACGAGGGTCAGGGTCGTGACGCGGCCTGGGTGGTCCAGGGCGAGGAGCTGGGCGATCCAGCCGCCGGGCCCGAACCCGGCGACGTGCGCGGCCGGCAGGTCGTGGGCGTCGAGGACGCCCGCGGCGTCCTCGACGAGGTCGCGCAGCGTGTAGCCGGGTGCCTCGGGGTCGGCGGACGTGGACCGCCCGGTGTCGCGCAGGTCGTAGCGCACGACGAACCTCCGCAGGGCGGCGAGCCGCTCGCAGAGGTCGTCGGGCCAGGTGAGCATGGTGTTGCCGATCAGCAGGATCGGCGGCCCGGCGGCGTCGCCGAACGTCTCGGCGCACAGCTCCACCCCGTTGGCCTTGATGAACTTCTCCATGCAGGGGTGGACCGCGGCCGGACCCGGAACTCATCGGGTCACTCCTTCTGCCCTTGGACGATGGCGTTCAGCGCCTCGGTGATGTTCGCCTCGGCGGTGGCCTTGTCGATGCCGGACTCGGAGAGGATGCCGGTGCCGTTCTCGTGTTCGAGGAGGGCGAGCAGGATGTGCTCGGTGCCGATGTAGTTGTGGCCGAGGCGGAGGGCCTCGCGGAAGGTCAGTTCGAGGGCCTTCTTGGCGTCCTGGTCGAAGGGGATGAGCGCCGGGAGGTCGGCGGACTCCGGCGGCAGCGCGGCGGTGGCGGCCTGGCGGACGGTGTCCAGCAGGACGTCCTGCCCGGTGATGACCTTGGCCGCGAACGCCTCGGGTTCGGAGAGCAGGCCGAGGACGAGGTGGGCGGGGGTGATCTCGGCGCTGCCGGCGGCGCGGGCCTCGTTCTGCGACGCGACGACGACGTTGCGGGCGCGGACGGTGTACCGGGAGAAGGCCTGGGCCGGGTCGATGTCGGCCCCCGCGGCCTTCGGGACGAATCGTTTCTGGGCCGCCTGCTTGGTGACGCCCATGCTGCTGCCGATGTCGGTCCAGGAGGCGCCGGAGCGCCGGGCCTGGTCGACGAAGTGGCCGATGAGGTGGTCGGCGACCTCGCCGAGGTGCTCGGCGGCGAGGACCGCGCTGGTCAGCTGCTCCAGCGCGTCGGTGTGGACCTTCTTGATGGCGGTGATCAGGTCGTCCAGGCGGACCTGTCCGACCGGCTGGGTGGGTTCGGTCATGCGTCAACCATAGGTTGACGATCCTCGATCGTCAACCCTGGGTTGACGATCACCAGCGGGCGGCCCCGGCGAAGGACGTCGGGGCCGGGTCGTACCCGAGGACCTCGCGGGCGGCGGTGATGTCGAGGGTGCGTTCCAGCGCGAGGTGGCTGATCGCGTAGCGGGTGATCCGCGGGGGCTCGGGGCGGCGGGCCAGGAGGAACAGCCCTTCCGCGACGGCGGCGAGCGGACGGGCGGCGCGGACCGGGACGTAGACGGGACGCGCCCGGATGCCGCGCTCGCGAAGGATCTCCCGGAACGCGTCGTCGATCGTGACCGGCGCCGCGTCCGCGATGTTGAAGACGCCCGAGGCCACCGGGCCGGTCGCGGCCAGGACGCAGGCCCGGACGAGGTTGCCGATCGAGGTCAGGCTGACGCGCTGGCGTCCCGTCCCGACCGCGGGGAGGAGCGGGCCGCGCACCGCCGACAGGACGCGCGGCAGGAGCGTCGTGTCACCGGGCCCGTAGACGGCGTGCGGACGCAGGATGATCGCGCCCCGGTCCAGTGCCAGGCGCTCGGCGGCCGCCTTGGAGGCGCCGTAGGCGTTCATGTAGCGCTCCACCGGGGCCTCGTCCTCGCGGGCCATGACGCTCGGACGGAACGGGTCGTACACGCTGGCCGTGCTGACATGCACGAACCGGGCCCCCGGGAAAGCGGCCAGGGCGCTGCGCGTACCGGTGAGGTTGGCGGCGAACAGGTCGGCGGCCCGGCCCCAGTCGGTGACGCTGCCCGCGCAGTGGACGACCGCGTCGACGCGCGGCGGGTCGGCGAGCGGCCCGCGCGTCAGATCCCATGACCGGTAGACCGCGCCGCCCACGTGCTTGGGCGCGAGGGCCGGACGGCGGCCGAACGCGAACGTCGTGACGCCCTCGGACGCGAGCGTGCGGCACACCGCGCCGCCGACGAACCCCGAGGCGCCGGTCACCGCGATCCTCATGGCGTCACCAGCTCGCGGAGCAGGTCGCGGTCGAGCTTGCGGGTGCGGCCGGAGCGCGGCAGCTCGTCCACGACGACGATGCGGTCCGGGAGCGCGTCGTGGTCGATGACGTCCGGAAGGGAGCGACGGAGCCTCGCGGGAAGGTCGGCGGGGCCGACGACCGCCAGGACGACCTCCTCGTCGCCCGTCTCCGCGTCGGGCACGCCCACGATGGCGGCTTCGGCCACGTCCGGAAGGGCTGCGATCGACGGCTCGTACAGGCCGGGGTAGAGGTTGAACTTACCGCGGATCAGCATGTCCTTCTTGCGGCCCACGAGGACGAGGCGGCCGTCGTCCAGCCGCGCGAGGTCCCCGGTCGGCAGTTCGGCGAGCGGGTCGGCGCCGAGGTAGCCGCGGCAGAGGCTGGGCCCGGAGAGCAGCAGTTCGCCGTCGGCGGCGAGCCGGGCCCCGACGCCGGGCAGCGGCGCGCCGAGCAGGTCGCCGGACGCGCCGTGCGCGAGCTTCTCCCGCGCCGACGCGATCGCGACCGGCAGGATCTCCGTCATCGCGTACACCGACAGGACCTCGGCGGACGGGGCGGCGGCGGTCGCGCGCCGGAGGATCGCCGGGGGCGCCGGCGCCGCGCCGAGCAGCACGTACCGGACGGACGGCGGCAACTCGCCGCACGCGTCCAGGATCTCGGCGAGGTGCACGGGGACGCAGAACGTGTGCGTGGCCTCCCGCTCGCGCATCAGCCGCGCGAACCCGGCGGGCGGGCAGAACAGCGGCGGCATCGACCAGCGGGCGCCCGAGATCAGCGTCGGCAGCCCGAGCATCAGCTGGTCGGTGTGGACGACGTCGCCCGGCCCGAGCGGCAGCCGGGACCGGAACAGGTCGAGCGCCGCGGCGAGCGACGCCTGCGTGTGGACGACCGCGCGCGGGTCCGCCGTCGTCCCCGACGTGAAGATCACGGCGGCGGGCGCGCCCGGGTCGGGCTCATCGGCGGGCTCCGGGGCGTCCCCGCGGACCAGGTCCGGGAACGCGATGGATCCGCGCGGCACCCCGGGCAGCCGGCGGCCGACGTGGATGTGCCGCATCGGTTCCTCGCCCGGGATCCGCAGCTCGCCGAGGTTCGGCAGGAGCAGCCCGCGCCGCCGCGCGTACGCCCGGACGGGCCGCAGCCGGCTCCCCGCGTACAGCACCGATTCGGCGGCCGACCAGTGCGGGCGCGCCAGCCGCAGCCGCGCGGTGAACATCTCGGGGCCGGCCCCCGGATCGGCGAAGACGACCACTCCCCCGGCCGCGACCACGCCCAGCGCCAGGACGAGCGACTCCGGCGAAGGACGCACCGAGAACAGCACGCCGTCCCCCGCGGCGAGCCCGCCGGACAGCAGCCCGTGCCGGACGGCGAGCACCTGCCGGCGCAGTTCGCCGTAGGTGAGTTCGGTCCCCTTCCCGGAGATGAGCGCGACGGCCTCGGGTGTCCGTGCCGCCTGGTCGAGGAGCCGCCGCACGAGCGTCATGCCGCCACCTCCGAACGGACGTCCAGGTACCGGTACGTCGGGATCAGGACGTTCCGGGCGGCGGCCCGTCGAGTGATCACGAGCGGCCCGGCGGCCAGGAGCGTCCGGGCGACCAGGCGGATCTGCGCCATCGCCAGCGGATACCCGATGCAGAAGTGCGGCCCCGCGCCGAACCACAGGCGCCGCAGCTCGGGCGGGTGCGGGCGGTCCAGGTCGAAGGGCCCGTACGCGCGGCAGCAGTTGTGCGTGGCGATCAGCACCCGCTCGCCGGGCCGGATCGCGACGCCCCCGACCGCGGCGGGACGGTGCACGCTGCGCAGCATGACCGGCGTCGGGGTCGTGACCCGCATGGCCTCCTCGATGGCCCGGTCGAGCAGCGCGGGATCGTCCGCGACGCGAGAGGACTGCCCGTGGTCGTGCAGCAGGGCGATCAGGCGGGGCAGCAGCGTGGCGACGGTCTCGGTGCCGGTCAGGAAGAACGCCCCGGCCGCGCCGCGCGCCTCGTCCTCGGACAGGCCGAGGGCCCGCATCCGGCCCATGACCGTCGACTCGTCCCCGGCCAGGTAGGACTTCGCCGCGATGTCGCCGAGCGGGCCGAGCACCTCGCGCGCCCGCCGCGCCTGGGCCGGGGACAGCCGGCGCGTCCGCAGCGACACCATCGACACGATCCGCTCGCCCTGCTCGAACAGGTCGCGGTAGGCGGCCTCGGTTCCGCCCTCCAGCCCGATGACCTCGCCGATCACGGTCCCGGACATGACCCGCGCCGCGTCCACGAGGTCGAGCGCGGCGCCGCGTGCAAGCCGGCCGGTCAGCCCCGCGAGCGGCTCGGCCAGCACGCGCCCGCACAGCGCCTCGGTACAGGACGGGACGAACAGGTCGGTCAGCCGCCGCCGGAGGGCCCGGTGCGCGTCCCCCTCCATGTTGAGCAGGACGGACGGCCCCAGCACGGGCGTCCACAGGTCGCCGGGCGAGCCGGGCCCGTCCTTGCGGAACGTCTCGCCGTCCATCAGGACCTCGCGGGCCAGAGCGGCGTCGTTGACGACCACCCCGACCTTGGGCACCCGCACGATCGGCCCGCGCCGGGCGACCCCGCGCAGCAGCGGATACGCGAACGGGTGCGCGGTCAGGTAGAGCCGCTCCTCCCAGTTCACCGGATGTCCACGACGTCGGGCTTGTAGCGGTGGTCGGCGTACCAGCCGAGCGTCCTCACCAGGCCGAACGCGCGCAGCCGGCGCACCGACCCGTACACGGCGACGTCCTTGCGCAGCCCGTAGGCGTCGGTCACGTACCGGACGCGGTTGACGAGCGCGCGGTCCTCGTGGACGTCCTCGATGCGCGTGCGCGGGAAGCCGCCGGCCCGTTCGTACAGGTCGGCCGTGATCGCGAGGTTGCAGCCCGGCATCATCACGTACGGGCCGAGGTACAGCGGGTCCTGGTTGCCGGGACGGAACCGTCCGAACAGCGCGGCGATGCCGATGACCGCGGGCAGCAGGCGCCGCTCCCAGAACTTCAGCGGGAACTCGTCGGTGCGCGGCAGCAGCGGCCCCGACACCATCTCCAGCCCGTCGCCGAACGCCCGCCTCACCGCCGCGATCCAGCCGCGGTGCGGGAGGCAGTCGGCGTCGGTGCGGGCGACGTGCGTGGCGCCGGCGCCGATCGCGTGCCGGACGCCGGTGTCGGCGGCGGCCCCGGTCCCCTTCTCCGGCTCGTGGACGATCCGGACGTCGAGCCCCGGGTGCCCGGCGGCGAACTCCTTGACCACCGTGGCCGTCCCGTCGGTGCTGCCGTTGTCGACGACGACCAGCGAGAACCCGGTATCGGTCTGGTCGGCGAGGCGGCGCAGCGTGGCGCCGATCGAGCGTTCCTCGTCATAGGCGGGGACGACGACCCACAGCCGCATCATCAGAGCTCCGCGAACATGACACCGAGGCTGACCCCGCCCGCGAGGCCGATCAGCGCGACCCTGTCGCCGGGGCGGCAGCGGCCCTCGCCGAGCGCGGTCGCGATCTGGAGCGGGAGGCTCGCGGACGCGACGTTCCCGTGCTCCGGCAACGTCACGACCAGCCGGTCGGACGGGACGCCGAGGATCGACCGCAGCACCTCCAGATACGGCAGCGTCACCTGGTGGACGGCGATGACCGCGAAGTCGTCCCAGGTCAGGCCGGTCTTACTCAGCGCGGTCGTGAAGATATCGGGTCCGTTGGCGACGAACGCGTCCTTGAGGCGCCGCCCGTCCCCGCTGAAGTAGGTGAACTCGGGGTCGCGCGGGTGCATCGAGCCGCCGCCCGGGAGCGTCCCGACCCGCCAGGCGCTGGAGACGGCCGCGAAGTCGCGGTAGAAGATCCCGCCGTCCGGGGCGGCCTCGACGAGCATCGCGGCGCCGCCGTCGGAGAGCGTGTAGCCGGCGAACGCGTCCACGAACTGGGCGCGGTCGCGGACGCTCCACCGGATCGCGCGGGACGGGCTCTCCCCCGTGCAGACCAGGACGCGCTCGTGCTGCCCGGTGCGGATCAGCGCGTCCGCCATCTGCAGCCCGTTGAGGAAGCTGTTGCAGGCGTTCTTGACGTCGAAGACCGGGCAGGCCGCGCCGAGCTTGGCGGCGACGATGTGCGCGGTCGCGGGCTCGACGAGGTCCTGCGACGCCGACCCGAAGATCAGCAGATCGAGGCCCGCGGGGGCGGTCGCGCGCTCGGCGAGGACGCGGCGGGCGGCGGCCACGGCCAGGTCGGACGCCTGCTCGCCGTCGCCCATGACGTGCCGGGCGCGGATCCCGGTCATCCGCTCGACGATCGTCGGATGCGGCCGGTAGCCGGGGCTCTCGGCCGCGACGCGGGCCTCGACCTCGGCGCTGCTGACCGTCCGCTCGGGCAGGTGCGCGGCGACGGCGGTGATTCGGGCTCTCATGGGCTGGGGCTCCCCCGGTTCCTCGGGCTCGGTGTGCGGCCAGCCTCGCCGCCCCGGGCGCTCCCGGTCAGGGAGACCCTACGCATCCCGGGGCGGGCGTTGTACCCGGTTCGCCGTGAGTACCGCCACTTAGCCGATATGAGCAGTATGGCGTTTTTGCCGTGATCCACCCGACCGGCAGAATCGCCGGGTGACCAGCACGAAGATCGATATCGCGGCGCGGCACGAGGCCCGGCTGCTGTGGGCCGCGAACCCCGCCCTGTTCGCCCTCCTGGAGGCGGCCCGCCACACCGGCCCCATCACGCGCGTCCCCCGGCTCGGGTGGGTGGTGACCGACCCCGTCCTGGCGCGGCACGTCCTCAACGACCACGCCGGCTTCTCCATGAACGGCGAGGGCGGCGTCGGGCACCTGTGGACGCAGCTGTTCGGGGACGAGATGGCGCAGTTCTTCGGCGGCGCCCGGCACGCGGAGATCCGCACCCGCGCCCGCGACCTGTTCACCGAGGACGCCGCCCGGACGCTGGTGGAACGCTCCCAGGGGCCGACGCACGCCGCGCTCGCCGCCCGGCTCGCCGCCGGGGCGAGCGTGGACGTGGCCGGCGCCGCCCGCGTCCTGGCCGGACGCATGGTCGCCGACCTGCTCGGCCTGCCCGCCGACCGGCCCGACGCCGCGTACCGGGAGGTCTTCGCCGCCGGGGAGCGCCTCGCGCGGCTGGCGATGGGCACCACCGCCTCCACCGGCCTCGACCCGGCGGTCCTCGCCCGCGCCCGCACGATCGTGGACGGGCTCACCGCCGCCGTCCCGCACGCCTACCGGACGGCCGGGACCGGCACCCTCCTCGGCCGCTGCCGCGAGATGGGCCTCGGCCTGCCGCTCAGCCGCGGCCTCGCGACCCTGCTGGTGATCGCCGGGACGGAGACCGGCGCGTCCGGGACCGTCCGGACCGCGGCGCTGCTGCACGACACCGGAGCGCACCGGGCACTGCTGGCCGAACCGGCCCTCATGGACAACGCGGTGCGCGAGGGCCTGCGCGTCGCCACCCCGGCGCCGGTGATCGGACGGCACGTGTCCCGCGACACGGCCGTCGGCGGGCGGCGGCTCCGCGCCGGCGACCGCGTCCTGCTGCTCACCTACCGGGCGACCAACGGCGCCGGGCCGTTCGACGTCCACCGCGATTACGTTCCCGAGACGCGGCAGCTGTGGTTCGGCGGCGGACGGCACCTCTGCCTCGGCGCCGCCGTGGCGCGCGTCCAGGTGGCGCGGATGCTGGCGACGCTGCTGTCCGGCGGGCGCCCGTACCGCATCGCCTCCCGCCGCCCGGCCCGCCGCGTCCTGGTCCCCGGGTACGCCGAACTGCGGGTGCGGCTCGCCTAGAC
>NZ_SMKY01000350.1 GCF_004349235.1 Actinomadura darangshiensis
GGCCCCAGCCACCCCCACGCGGACGCCGTCCACCCGCCCGGAGCACCCGTTGTGGACGCCGGTTCCTCTACCGCTACGGAGGCGGCCAACGGACTCCCCCTTCATTACGGCACGGACGTGGATGTGAACCGTAATGAACGCGGAAGTTGCGGATGAACCGAGTTCGCAACAAAGAAACGGAGCCGACCACTCACCCTTGTGAGCCATACGGCAGGCGACTCCCCGAACCCGAATGCGGTTATAGGAGCAAACGACAACTACTACCGGACCGACTATCCGACAATGCGCAATTTCCCCGGCCAACCACGCACCGTGGGTCGCGCCGAAGGATCAGGTCGTCGTGACGGCGGTGAGGAGGCCGACCGAGACGCGGAAGTGAAACTTCTCCTTCCGCCCCGTGACGATGACCAGCCAGGTGTCGGGGCCGGTCTGGAACACCTGCCGGCCCTTGACCCGCTTCGGGTGACGCGGCTGGTACGTCAGCGCGGCCTCGGCCGCGAGGCGCCGGGCCTGCTCAACGTCGGGCCCCGCCGGCTGCACCGCGGGCAAGGACCACTGGACGGACTGCCCCTTGGTGATCTTCTCCTCGATCAGCACGTACCACTGATTGGGCGAGACCGGCTGCCGCTGCTCCATACCCCGATAATGCCGCACACCACCCTCACCCCGGAGTGCCCGGTGACCTTGCTGGTCTTCTGCCCTGACCGGGCCACCGCCCGCAACCCCGGTCACGCTCAGCGTTGCAGGGCGCCGCGGCCGCTGTGAATGCTCATGCCCGGCGCTGTCGGCGTAGGAGCACGACGACCAGCAGCACGCCGAAGGACCAAGGGATCGTCAAGAAGGCGGGCAGGACCCAGTACCAGCTGGAGGCTTCGCGCGTCCAGGCCGTTCCTTTGCAATCACTGCTGTAGGGAAACGTCTCTGCTGGGCATACACGGGCTTCCATCTGTGTGCCGACTATGCACTTGTCGCTGGGAACTTTAATCTCTACCCGCGGATTTGTCCCGCCTTTGTCGGGGGTGAATTCACCCTTGCACTCAGGATCGATTGACCCGTAGTTCTCAAGGTATTGCGTGATCTTCACCGTACCTGCTTCGCCTGCGTGACCGTGCGTGAGGGCATATTCCTGCCAGGCGCTTCCCCACATACTCGCAAGGACGAACCCGCCGATGATGACCGCCGGGATCAGGAAGATTACTGGAAGCAGGTAGATATTTTTCACCGGCCGTGTGGCACCACCGTGCACGTAGCCTCTCCTCCAGGGTTGCCGTCGCTTCGCACGGGAGGGTAACCAGGATCCTTATCGGTCTGATATTGGGTATGTCCGAATATGGTCATTCGGCGAACCTTTTTCGGGAAACCGAATGTGGTCATGACCGGATCAGGTCCCGGGGGCGCGGCAATTCGCGTGCTCTAATCGCAGGGCGATGTATCCGCTCTCACCAGAGGAGTTCGTGTCATGCGCACTGCATTAGGTGTGGTCACCCTGGCTTTCGGGACGGTGGCCGCGTTGGCCGTGCCCGCGCACGCCGCGGCGGCGTCCCAGCTCACCGTGAGCGTCGTCCCCGAGATCAGCAGCGGGCCGGCGGACCATTCGGTGACGCTGGAATGCGAGCCCACCGGCGGCGACCACCCGGACGCCAAGGCCGCCTGCGCGGACCTCATCGACGCCGGGGGTGACTTCCGCAGGATTCCGCCGTCGTCGGCCGCCTGCCCGCAGATCTACCGTCCGGTCGTCGCGTCCGTGCAGGGCGTGTGGCGCGGGGTGAAGATCTCGACCAGCGCCCGCTACATCAACGCCGTCTGCGCCAATACCGAGACCGGCGGCCACGTCTTCAACTTCTGACCCGGTCCTCGTCCGCTCCCTTCGCCGGGACGTGGCCCGCCTCCACGTCCCGGTCCGGCGCACCTCCCGGTTACCTGAGATTGGCGTTGAGGGTGCCCTCGGCGCCGAACAGTTCCTCGCGCCAGTGGTCGAGGAGGGCGGTGCTGTCGAAATCGTCTGGATGGAAGCCGCGTTTGTTGTAGGCGCGCAATCGGCGGATGACCTCGCGTGACAGGAAGGGCGAGTGGCGGAGGGCGGCCAGGCTGCGGCGCAGGCGGCCGGGGAGGTAGGTGGCGGGGTCGGCCAGCAGGGAGATGAACGTCCCGGTGACGACCAGGAACAGGAAGCCCGTGCTGATCAGCCGCATCGTGCGGATCCTGGTGCGTTCGCCGCCGCCGACGTGCCGGTACACGTCGAACGCGACGGCCTTGTGCTCGGACTCCTCCAGCGCGTGCCACAGCAGGATCGACCGGACGCTGGTGTCGCCGAGCAGCGCCTGCGCGCGGGGGTCGGTGAGCAGGCACTCGGCGATGGTCGCGGTGTAGTGCTCCAGCGCTGCGGTGTATCCGAGCCGGACGATCGGCGGCAGCAGGCGGTCGGCGAGGCGGAGGTCGCGTTCGACGAGGGCGGA
Source organism: Actinomadura darangshiensis (assembly GCF_004349235.1). Classification (GTDB taxonomy): domain Bacteria; phylum Actinomycetota; class Actinomycetes; order Streptosporangiales; family Streptosporangiaceae; genus Spirillospora; species Spirillospora darangshiensis. The sequence goes on from NZ_SMKY01000350.1 coordinate 2,457, forward strand.
GATCCGGTGGGTCGGGTAGCCCATCTTGCGGAGCGTCCTGTTGAGGTTGTCGTGCTCGCGCCCGTGGACGACCTCCTGCCCGATGAACCCGCGCACCTGCTCGGCCAGATCCGGGTCCTTGATGCGGTCGCTGTAGTGCCGGACGGAGCGGACGAAGAAGTCCTCGCCCGGCGGGAACGTCGCCGACAGCAGGGCCACGATGTGGCTCATGACCAGGTCGCCGTCCACGTAGTGGCGGCGCAGGGAGCCTTTGGGGTGGTCGAAGGCGATTCGGCGGGTGCGGATGGTGCGCTGTGTCATGCGGGCCTCGTCTCGGACGTCGTGTAGGCGTAGTCGTCCAGCGGGAAGACGCGGGCGGCGCGCGCGGCCTGCGCGGCGCTCGTGGGACGCAGGTATGGGGTGTCGCCGTGGTGGTCGAAGTAGTAGCTGTTGGCGGTGGCGCAGCCGTTGGTCGTCCACAGCGAGCCGGCGAGCCGGTCGCGCATTCGGCCGGTCCAGCGTTCGGTGGGTTCGGGCCGGATCTCCACCGCGGTCGCGCCCCGGCGGCGGGCCTCCTGGATCACGCGGACGACGTGCGCCGAGGTGGTCTCGACGAGCTGGTGCCAGGTGCCGCCGACCCAGCCGTACGGGCCGAACATCATGAAGTGGTTGGGCAGCCCCGGAATGCTGATGCCCTCGTACGACGCGAGCCGGTTCTCGGTGTAGAAGGTGGCGAGGTCGAACCCGCCGCGGCCGCGCACGGGCGTCCGGCGGAAGTTCTCCGGGTCGCTGGCGAGCCGGAACCCGGTCGCGAGGACGATCGCGTCGACGGCGCGTTCGCGGCCGTCCGCGGTGCGGACGCCCGTCGCGGTGACCCGGTCGATGGCGTCGGTGACCAGCGTGACGTTCGGGCGGTTGAACGTTCTGAGGTAGGTGTTGGAGACGGACGGGCGCTTGCAGCCGAGGCCGTAGCGGGGCGTCAGTTTCCGGCGCGTGGCGGGGTCCTTGACCTGCGTCCGGTACCAGAGTGAGCGGGCCAGGCGGGCGCCGCCGTGCGCGATGTACGGCCGTTTTCCGTGGCCGACGACCAGGTCGATGAGCACCATCTCGACGCCCCGGGTGGCGATCCGGCGGACCGCGTTCTGGACGCGCGGCGTGCGGCGGAACAGCCACCGCACCGGGCGCGGGATCGGCGCGTCCGGTTTCGGGCCGACCCAGATCGGGGTGCGCTGGTAGACGTCCAGCCGGGCGGTGCGCGGCGCGATCTCCGGGACGAGCTGGACGGCGCTGGCGCCCGTCCCGATGACCGCGACCCGCTTGCCGGCCAGGTCGTAGCCGTGGTCCCAGCCGGACGAGCGCAGCACCGTCCCGGCGAAGTCGCCGATGCCTGCGATGTCGACGGGCTTGGGGTCGACGAACACGCCGATCGCGCTGACCACGAACCGTGCGGTTACCTCTCCGGTGGGCGTGCGCAGCCGCCAGAGCCGGGCGTCCTCGTCCCAGGCGCGCTCGGTGACCTCGGTGTCCAGCCGGATGTGGCGGCGTATGCCGTACCGGTCGGCGAGCCCGTCGATGTAGTCCTTGACCTCCGCGCCGGGGGCGAACACCCGGGTCCAGCGCGGGTTGAGGGCGTAGCTGAACTGGTACGCCTGTGCGGGGACGTCCACGCCGATGCCGGGGTAGACGTTGTCGCGCCACGTGCCGCCGATGTCGGCGGCGCGTTCGAGGATGACGAAGTCGTCGATGCCGGCGCGCCGGAGCGCGATCCCCATCCCGATCCCGCTCAACCCCGCCCCGATGATCGCGACCTCGGCGTCCGGCATGGTGAACCCTCCCGCTATTGGAGTACGTGTCGAATATACCTGGATTATCCACGCCGGCCGGTGTCGTCAGGTACACCCCCGGGACGGGGCTCAGCGCCCGTGTGGAACGGCGGGCCGTCCGGAAGTCTTGATCACGTTGCTTCCGAACCACGTAGGAGTGCCCGATGGCGAGCGTCAAGATCCGTCTCCTTTCCACCACGGTCGCGGCGGCGGCGGTCACCGCGGCCGTCGTGCCCGCGGCGCACGCCGCCGCCGGGCCCCGGTCGCACGGCCGCCACCTGGACGCCAAGGTGCAGGCCCAGGCGGACAGGCTCGTCGCTGACGGCGCGCCCGGCGTGATCGTCATGACGCGGCGCGGCGGACGGGTGTCGCACGTGACGGCCGGGGTCTCCGACAAGGCGACCGGCGCGCCGATGGACCACCGGCTGCTCGTCCGGGTCGCGAGCGTGACCAAGTCGTTCACGTCCACGGTCATGCTGCAGCTCGCAGCCGAGCGGCGGCTGTCGCTGGACGACACCGTGGCGAAGTGGCTGCCGGGCGTGGTCGCCGGCAACGGCAACGACGGGTCGACGATCACCGTCCGGCAGCTGCTCGCGCAGACGAGCGGGCTGAACGACTACACGCCCGACCCGCGGGTGATGTCCGACCCGGCGCGCACCTGGACGCCCGCGGAGCTCATCGCCATCGCGATGGAGAAGCCGCCGCTGTACGCGCCCGGGACGAGCTGGAACTACGCCAACACCAACTACATCCTCGCCGGAATGATCATCGAGAAGGCGTCCGGGCGTCCGCTGGGCACCGAGTTCCAGCGGCGCGTCTTCGGGCCGCTGCGGCTGCGGCACACGTCCTTCCCGACGACCGACCCCTCGTTCCCCGGCCCGTACGTGCACGGGTACTACGACGAATTCGGGGACGTGAGCACGCAGATCAGCCCGTCCAGCGCACGCGCGTCCGGCGGCATCGTCAGCACGGTGGACGACGTGGCCCGGTTCCATCGCGCATTGTTCACCGGCAGGATGCTGCCGCCGAAGCAGATGCGCGAGCTGCGGACCGTCCGTCCGGTCAACGACGACGGGATCGTGGAGGACTACGGTCTCGGCGTCGCCCGCATCAAGTTCTCCTGCGGTTACGCCTGGGGCCACGACGGCGGCTTCCCCGGCTACCGGACGTGGACCTACACCAGCGCCGATGGACGCAGCCAGGCCGTCATCACCTACAACGAGTCCAAGCTGGAGTACGACAAGAAGTTCCGGGCCGATCTGGCCGAGGCGGCCGACACCGCCTTCTGCGCCTGACGCGACGCGCCGGGCGGCCGTATTTCTTCCTTCCGGCCAATTCCTTAATCGCACGTCGAATCGTTTTCTAGCAGGTGGCGATAATTCTTCGCGGCCACCGTTACGAAGGCGGGGGCGGCGCCGCCCAACGGCCCGCCCCCGCCGCGCATGCCCGGTTATAAACAGGTGAGCAGCGCGTTTCGCGTTTTGTTCCTCCGGTCTACAGATTGCCCCCGGCCCGCTGCGTACCGTCGAAGCCGTCCCCAGGCGAACGCGGTGACGGAGGAGTCCGATGACCAGAACCCTCGATCCCGGCGGTCTCGCCGAGCGCTCGGCCCCGATCCCGCCGCGGCTCGCCCGGATCATGCGCCCCGAACTGCCGAGCCTCGCCGACGAGATCGTCACCGAGATCCGGCGCGCCATCCCCGAGTACGCCCGGCCGCTGGACGGCCCCTACGGGCTCGTCCTGCGGCGCAGCGTGGAGGCCAACCTCGACGCGTTCGTCGACCGGGTCGCCGCGGCGCCCGGCCCGGCCGAGGTGAGCGAGGACCGCGCCGGAACGGCCCGGACGCTCGGCCAGTACGAGGCGCACGAAGGCCGCAGCATGGACAGCCTCCAGGCCGCCTACCGCATCGGCGGGCAGGTCGCCTGGCGCCGCGTCATGAAGGTCGCGCCCCACTACGACATCTCCTCGGCCATCATGTCCCTGCTCGCCGACGCCCTGTTCGTCTACCTGGACGAACTCGCGGCGCACTCGCTCGACGGCTACCTGGAGGCGAAGGCCCACCCGATCCCGGCGCTGGACGACCGGCGCAGGCGGGTCCTGCGGCGGCTCCTGCGCGAGCCCCCGGGGCCGGAGGTCGCCGAACTGGCCGAGGCCGCCGGCTGGGCGGTCCCCGGCGAGGTCACGCTGGTCGCCGTCGAACCCGAGTCCCGCTGCGTGCTGACGGCGCTGCACGAGGACGTCCTCGCCGACATGGAGTGCGCCGAGCCGCACGTCCTGCTGCCCGGCCCGTTCACGGCCGCGCGCCGGGCCATGCTGGCCGAGGCGCTCCCCGGCCGCCGGGTCGCGGTCGGCCTCACGATGCCGTCCGGCCAGGCGGCCGACTCGCTGCGCTGGGCCCGGCGGGCGCTCGGCCTCGCGCTCGACGGCGTCCTCGAAGGACCGGTGACGCTGTGCGAGAAGAACCTCGTCCCGCTGTGGCTGCTGTCCGACCCGGCGCTGGTCGAGCAGCTCACGCGGCGGCGCCTCGGCATCCTGGACGCGATGACGCCCGGCCAGCAGGACCGGCTCACCGAGACCCTGCGGACCTGGCTCGTCACCCGCGGCACCGCCGCCGAGATCGCCGCGCTGCTGCACATCCACCCGCAGACCGTCCGGTACCGGATGCGCAAGATCGAGCAGACCTTCGGCGCGGAACTGGCGGACCCGGAGGCCCGGTTCGGCATCGAGCTGGCCCTGCGCGCCGCCTTCCTGCGCTCCCGCCGCCTGTCCTGACTCAGCGCGGCGGCGCCTGGATCTTGCCGATCCCGAGCGTGTTCCGCGCCGGCATCAGGCCGGTCTCCAGCACCTTCACCAGGATCGGCAGGGTGAGCTGCGCGAGCCGGTCGGCGTTGGCGGCGCCCAGCCTGCGCCACGGCTCCCAGGCGAGGTCGTCGGTGGTCCGCTCGACGGCGTCGCGCAGGTCGCGGCCCCGGCCGGTCGCGGTGCCGTCGGCCTCGACGAGCCCGCGGGACGCGAGGCGGTCGCGGGCGGCGGCCCACTCGCCGTCCGTCCAGCCGCGGCTCGCGAACGTCTCCGCGGGCGCGGCGCCGACCGCGGCGAACGACACCAGCGCCTCGGCGGGGTCGAGCCCGTGCGCGAGGAGCGCGGCCACATGCCCGTCCCCGCGCTGCTCGCGCAGGATGCCGATCGCGTGCCACAGTACGAGGTGCGGCTCGTCCGGCCAGGGCAGCTCGGCGTTGGCGGCGGCGATCGGACGCCCGGCGGTGCCGGCCGCCTCGGCCGCGGCGCGGGCCAGCCCGGCCGCCTCGTCGACCTCCGCGTCGCCGATCCCGTCGCCGAGCAGCGTCCGGTACATCCGGTCGACGGCCCGCAACCGCGCTTCGAGCACGCGGCCGGGCGGCGCGACCGTCCAGGCGGCGGGGACGTGCTCGGCCACCATGCGCGGGCTGAAGCTGTAGAAGGCGGCCGACACCCGTTCCGTGCCCGCGGCGCCGAGCGGTGCCGCGCGCCACGCGAAGTAGCTGGGCCAGCGGGTGTCCACCTTGAATCCGAGCGCCTCCGCCTCGGCGAACACCTCGGGTGCGTACCAGAACAAAGCGTGCAGGGGTTCGAGCTGATGCCACATCTGCCGCGCAAGACCAGGGTCCGTCATCCCCGACTCCTCTCTGGGGACCACCCACCCTATCTTTCCATTGACTAGATGGGTATCGCCCCAGGCAGGTCACCCGAGATGCGACGGATCCTCGACCGGCAGCCCGTCCCGCACCCACTGATCGTCCATCCAGTTCCCGGGTCCGCGCCGCGGCGGCACCACCGGCCACCCCCCAGGCGGCGCGCTCAGCTGGGAGGCCGGCACCGCCCCCGGCCCGTCCGGCCAGGACGGGCCGTTCCCCGGCAGACCCTGCGTCCCCGGCGGCGCAGCCTCCGGCAGTCCCGCGGACCATGACGACCCGCCCGGCCAGGACGACGGAACAGGCAGCCCGTGCGGTCGCGGCGGTGCGCCTTCCGGCAAGCCCCGTGGCGGGGCCGCCGGCCCGTTCGTCCAGGACCGGGCGTGTGGCCGGGGGCCGACGGGGGCTTCGGCCAGAGCTGGCGAGGCGGCGGGGCGGCGTTCTTGG